>NZ_JBFTLH010000022.1:0-103937 GCF_056396345.1 Cupriavidus sp. 05T42 | reverse complement strand
GTGAATGCCCTGACTACCAACCTAATCCCGCGTTGTGTGGGACGCCATCTTATCGATTTGCCCGCCGGCGTGACGGTCAAAGGGTCCGCCACTGTGGAAGACGCACGGCTCGAGACGAAGATCATGTCCCTCGATGCATTCAACAAGGAAATCTCCGCGCGGGAAGCGGAACTCAAGGCGGTGAAGAGCATGGATGCGCATCCATTTCTCTATCTCAATCTGCCCGCGTGGGATGAGCACTCCCGCTATTTTATGCACCGGGGTTCGGAACGCAGCCACATCGCAAACCGGATTCTGGAGGGCTATCGTTGGGAGAATGGGGTTCGTGTCAAGGTGCTGCTGGAGGCGTCCGATTTTACCAGCCCCGATCAGGCGGATGACCCGATCGTGCAGCGTATGGAAGTCAAGAACGACGTCCGGCCAAAGGCCAACCATGTCTTTGAACTGCTCACGAATTTTCGCGGCCGGGCCGATGACGAGATTCCAACGGAGCCTGGATTATGTCTCCCTCGCGGATACATCCGCGGCAAGGCGCGCGAGGAGGAACGCACAAAGTCGAGGTTCCGTCTTGCAAGCCATGAGGATCTCGGTTTCACCATTCTGACGGACTCAAGTGTCGTTGAAAGGGACTCGCTTCTGCAGAGGCATCGTCAGATCGAGCAGGCGTTGTCGCAGGTCGAGGGCGGGCGAACGGTTCGTAAAGGAAAGGTCGCATTGACCGGCGTCGACGCAGAAGAATGGCTGTTGGAAGGCCCAAGACCCACCACGGAAGTGCACGGGCACCTCTTTGCGCTGGAGGGGAACGCGCTCGCGGACGATGTACTGACGCCTTTCGTGCGGCTCGAAATGGATACAGCGAATCCGCTTCCGGACTATCGTCCGCTCGGACGCGCATCGCTGACCGACGCCGAGGCCCTCGCGGTCTGGGACGCCATCTCCCGAACCCTGCGGCCCCGGCCGAATGCCTTCTGAGCGCGCCGCGATGATGAAACGATATGTGGTGATCAGCGCGATCCTGGGCGCATCGCTGGCGCTACCGGCTTGTGGGAAGACCCCTCCATTGACGCCTCAGGAACAACAGACGGTGAATGCCCTGACTACCAACCTAATCCCGCGTTGTGTGGGACGCCATCTTATCGATTTGCCCGCCGGCGTGACGGTCAAAGGGTCCGCCACTGTGGAAAGCGCACGGCTCGAGACGAAGATCATGCCCCTCGATGCATTCAACGAGGAGATCTCCGCGCGCGAAGCCGAACTCAAGGCGGTGAAGAGCATGGATGCGCATCCTTTTCTCTATCTCAACGTGCCCGCGTGGGATGAGCACTCCCGCTACTTCATGCACCGGGGTTCGGAACGCAGCCACATCGCAAACCGGATTCTGGAAGGCTATCGTTGGGAGAATGGGGTTCGCGTCAAAGTCACGCTGGAGGCGTCAGATTTCAGCAGCCCCGATCAGGCGGATGACCCGATCGTGCAGCGCATGGACATCAAGAACGATGTTCCCCCGAAGGCCAACCATGTCTTTGAACTGCTTACGAACTTTCGCGGCCGCGCCGAGAACGAGATTCCAACGGAGCCGGGATTGTGCCTGCCGTACGGTCTGATTCTGGGCAAGGCGCGAGAAGGTGAGCGCGTGACTGGGATTTTCACTCTTGCAAGCCACKAGGATGTCGACTTCACACTTGTGACGGATTCAGGTCTCGCTGCAGTAGGTTCGCTATTGCAGCGGCATCGGCAGATTGAGGACGCGTTGTCGCAGATCAAGGGCGGGCGAACGGTGCGTAAAGGGAAGGTCGCTTTGACCGGCGTTGACGCCGAGGAATGGCTGTTGGCAGGCCCAAGACCCACCACGGAAGTGCATGGGCATCTCTTCACCCTGGAAGGGAACGCCCTCGCGGACGATGTGTTGGCACCTTTCGTACGGCTCGATATGGAGACAGCGAATCCGCTTCCGGACTATCGTCCGCTCGAACGCGCATCGCTGACGGACGCCGAGGCCCTCGCGGTCTGGGACGCCATCTCCCGAACCCTGCGGCCCCGACCGAATGCCTTCTGACGGTGGAGTGCATGTGAAAGCGCGCGCCGCAGCAGCCCTCACACTCTGCGCCACCCTGGCGCTCGGGGCCTGTGGCAAGGCCCCCACGATGTCCATGCCGGAACAACAGGCCGTGGATGCGCTGACCCACAAGCTCATTCCCCATTGCGTCGGACGCTACCTGCTGGAGATGCCGCCGGGCATGACGACGCGCGGCACGACGAAGATTCGCGGCATCATGATCTCCACGCAAGCCATGGCCATCGACGCCTTTCAGGCAGAGATCGCCAAGCGCGGCGCTGAACTCAAGGCCGTGAGGAGCGTCGATGCCGATCCCTTCCTGTACGCGAACACGACGTCGCCAGACGGGCAGCCAGGCTACTTCATGCACCGAGGCGCGGTAGACGCCGATCCGGCCAGGCGGACGCTGGAAGGCTATCGCTGGGAGAACGGCGTCCGCATCCAGATCCAGCGCGAGGCCTGGGATTTCACCKACCCGGACCAGTCCGCCAACCCGCTCGTTGGCAACGTGACGGTCAAGAACAACGTTCCCCAGCGCCGCTTTGAAGTGCTGAACATGCTGGACAGCTTTCGAGGTCTCCCCGCCGGCAGTGTTCCGACGAAGCCCGCGCTCTGCATTCCCGGCGGCTATCTGCTGGGCAAATCCAGGCCGTACGAGTATGTCGATGTGCGCTTCGATCTGCCGTCCTACCCCGGCGTCTCGTTCCACATCCTCACGCATTCCAGCCTGCATGAAGCCCCGTCGCTGCTTGAGCGAGACGGGTTMGATGCGGCCACGGGTGCACCGGACGGCTGGCGCACCCTGCGGAAGGGCGTCGTCAGGCTGCCCATGGAACTGGGCGAGGAATGGCTGATCGGCAGGCCGACGGGCACGGCAGGGGAGCAGGAACATCTGTTCCGGCTGGAGATCGGCGCGACGGACGGCAGCCCGGACACGCCTTACTTCGCGCTGACGATGCGCAATCGTGGACCTGCCTCGCGTGAAGATCCGTCAACGCCAGCCGCTTTCACCGAGGCGCAGGCGCTGGCCCTCTGGGACGCCGTATCGACAACCCTCCGCCCGCGCCCGAACGCCTTCTAGCCTACCTGCACGTCGATCTCGAAAAGTGACGTCCGCTCCAGCGCTCAATTGCAGCCACAGGTAGCCCCACCCGGTAATCGCTGCAACGTTCTTGCCACTTTCCCGTGCCAGCGCCTTGTTCCGCAAGGCCCGGCGCGGCCCGTCGCCCGCAGGCACCGTTCGTGCTTGGTGCCTGAGATGGGCCCGACATGGACAACCGGAAATCAGTTCCGCCTACTCGAAAACGGGGAAGAATACTTCCCGAGGGTACTGGCGGCCATCGAAGGCGCGCAGCAAAGCGTGCTGCTGGAGACCTTCATCTTGTTCGATGACGAGGTCGGCCAGCCGCTGCGCGACGCGCTKATCGCGGCGGCGCGCCGGGGCATCAGCGTGGCGCTGACGGTCGACGGCTTCGGCTCGGCCGATCTGTCGCCCGCATTCCTGGGCGGACTGGTGGAGGCCGGCGTGGTCGTCCATCTGTTCTCGCCCCGCCGGAGGTTGGTTGGCATGCGTACCAACCTGTTCCGGCGCCTGCACCGCAAGCTGGTCGCCGTGGATGCCAGCGTGGCCTTTGTCGGCGGCATCAACGTCTCGGTCCAGCACCTGATCGATTCCGGCCCGCTGGCCAAGCAGGACTATGCGGTCGAGGTGCAAGGCCCCGCCGCGCGTGAAATCCACGAGTTCCTGCTGGACGCCATCCACGCCAGCTCACCCGGCCCGAAGGCGCCGCCCCGGCGTCCGGTACGCCGGGTGAGCGAGGCTGGCGCGCCCGCTGGCCCCGGCACCGCGCTCCTCGTCACGCGCGACAACGACCGGCACCGCCGCGACATCGAGCGCCAATACCTGCTGGCCATCCGTGGTGCGGAGCGCGAGCTGATCATCGCCAACGCCTATTTCCTGCCCGGTTACCGTTTGCTCCAGGCGATCTGCGATGCCGCCCGGCGCGGCGTGGACGTGCAGCTGATCGTTCAGGGCAACCCGGACATGATGTGGGTCAAGCGCACCGTGGACATGCTGTACGCCCACCTGCGCGAGGCCGGCGTGCGCATTTTCGAATACTGCGAGCGGCCCTTGCATGGCAAGGTTGCCGTGGTCGATGACGACTGGGCGACGGTTGGGTCGAGCAATCTGGACCCGCTGAGCCTGTTCCTGAACCTCGAAGCCAACCTCGTGATCCGCGACGCGGCCTTCGCCGCCGCGTTGAAGCAAAACCTGCGCACGCGCATGGAAAGTAGTTGCCAGGAAGTGCCCGCCACGCCAGACGGCATCCGCCCGCGCTGGCAGGGCCTGGCCACGGCGCTGGTCTTCCACGCGCTGCGGCGCTTCCCGGCGTGGGCGGGGTGGCTGCCGGCGCATACGCCCAAGCTGCTCACGCCGACGCTGGACGCGCCCCCGTCCGGCTGGCAAGCCGGCGTGCCCACGCCCCCGCGCGAACAGGATTGCCCATGACGATGATCGCCAAGGCGCGCCGGCGCATTCCCTGGAAAGCCGTCAAACGGGTGGCCGGCGTGGCCTTCGTCGTGCTGGTGGCGGTGCTGATCTTCCGCGCGCTGGGCGGCATTGACTGGACCAAGGTGTGGCAGTCGCTGAAGGGCTACGATGCCCGCACGCTGCTGCCAGCCGCCGGGCTGGCGTGCGTGAGCTTCCTGCTTCACGCCTCGTTCGACCTGCTCGGCCGCCACTACACGCGTCACCACCTCTCAACGGTGCGCGTGATGCTGACCGCGTTCATCGCCTACATCTTCAACCTCAATATCGGCGCCGTGGTGGGCGGCCTCGGGGTGCGGCTGCGGCTCTATTCGAAGGCCGAGGTCAGCGGCTCGCAGGTCGCTGGCGTCTACACCATCGCCATCGTCACGAACTGGACTGGCTACATGCTGATCGCCGGCGTCGTCTTCAGCCTGTATCCGCCGGGGCTGCCGCCCGCCTGGGGCATCAGCGAACTGGCGCTGCGTGGCCTGGGCGTGCTGATGTTCCTCGCCGGGCTGGCGTACTGGCTGGCCTGCGCGAAGGCTACGCGGCGCCGCATCAAGATTCGCGGGCACGTGTTCAGCCTGCCCAGCCTGCGCTTCGCCCTGCTGCAAAGCGCGCTGTCGATCACCAACTGGATCACGCTCGCCGCCATCATCAACCTGTTGCTGCCGAAGGAGGTCAACCTGGCGGCAGTGCTGAGCGTGCTGCTGATTGGCAGCGTGGCGGGCGCGCTGGCGCATATTCCCGCCGGCCTCGGCGTGCTGGAGACGGTGTTCGTGCTGCTGCTGGGCAATMAGGTGCCCCAGCACACGCTGCTGGCGGCGCTGATCGTCTACCGCGCGCTGTATTACCTGATCCCGATGGTCTTCGCCTCCGCGCTGTACGCGTGGATGGAGATGCGGACTGGGCCGCCGCAGCCGAGAACGGACAGCGCGTAGCCCTGACACCATGGACATTCCTGCCTCGATCATCGTGATTTCGCCGCACCTGGACGATGCCGTGTTCAGTTGCGGCAACCTGATCGCCGCGTGCCCAGCGGCACTGGTCGTGACCGTCTTTGCCGGCGAGCCTGCTGCAACACTTGATGCGCCGGAATGGGACCTTGCCGCCGGGTTCACCAGCGGCGCCCAGGCCGTGCGAGCGCGGCGGCAGGAGGATGGGCGTGCCTTGCGGGGACTGGGTGCCGAGCCGGTCTGGCTGGACTTTCTCGATGGCCAGTACGGCGAGCGGCGCAGCGCGGTGGACATCGCCGTGCGCCTTGGCCGCCTGCTGTCCTTGCAGCAGCGCGCCACCATCGTCGCGCCGATGGGCGTGTATCACCCCGACCACGTCCTCGTGAACGCCGCCTGCATGCTGCTGCGCGAGGCCGTAGCGGTAGACCAGTCGGCGCTGGCCGCCGGCGACGCCGAGACGCTGATCCCCGCCCCCCAGCAGTGGTTGTTCTATGAAGACGCGATCCACCGCTGCATGCCCGGCGCGGTGCAGAGCCGCCTGGCGGGATGGTGGCAGGAGGGCCTGGTTGCCGCGCCCGTGCACCTGCCGGTGTCCCAGCAGCAGCTCCGCAAGTCGCAGGCCGTGGAAGCCTACGAGAGCCAGTTGCGGCTGTTCAATGCCCAGCAACTGGCCGATATCAGCGTGCCGGAGCGCTACTGGACCCTCGACCCGCTCGCCAATGCCCGCGGTGCGCGGCCCAATGAGCGGTAGCCGTTACCCAACGTTGTAAGGCTTACCCGGCCCTACCAGTACGTGGCGATGTAGGCCGCCAGCATCAGCGCGATGCCGCCGAGGATCAGCGGATGGGTCCAGACCCGACGCGGCTTGCCGCGCAAACGGTGCATTTTCTGGTGCTTGTCCTGCACGTCGCCATGAAGCATGGAATCTCCCAGGTGAGTGAGCCCATTCGGGCCAGGTCTCCGCCATGTGCAGATTGCGTGCCACCCCGCCCGGAACTTCGAGCGGAACAGCCGGTCCTGCCGATAGGACCAGCTGGTCCCATTGAACCGCCCCGGCCGCTCCCCTAGAGTCAGTCTCCATAACACCGATACCCACCGGAGACAGGACGTGCACCCCAATCGACGACAATTCCTCGCCCGATTCCTCGGCCATTGCGCCGTGGCCGCAGTGGCCACCGTGGCGATGACCGCGTCCCCGCTGGCCATGGCGCAGGACAAGCCCATCACCATCGTCGTGGGCAGCCCGGCGGGCGGCACCACCGACGCGCTGGCCCGGCTGATCGCCCGCTCGATGGGGGACTCGCTCCATCGCACCGTGGTGGTGGACAACCGGCCCGGCGCGGGCGGCAATATCGCGGCGCAGTACGTGGCGCGCAGCACGCCGGACGGCAGCACGCTGCTGATGAGCTTCACCGGCCACACGATCAACGCCTCGCTCTACAAGAACCTGCCGTTCGATGCCGTGCGTGACTTCACACCCATCACCATGGTGGCGCGGGTGCCCAGCGTGCTGGTGGCGCGCAAGAACGCGCCGTTCGACACCACGGCCGGCCTGATCGACTATGCCAAGCGCAACCCCGGCAAGCTGAGTTTCGCCATCGGCGCGCAGGGCTCGTCGCTGCATCTGGCCAGCGAGCAGTTCAAGCTCCAGACCGGCACGGACATCCTCAACATCCCCTACAAGGGCACCAATCCCGCGCTGACCGACCTGCTCGGCGGCACGGTGGACCTGATGTTCGCGAGCACCGTGAACGTGCTGCCGCACGCGCGCAGCGGCGCGATCAAGATCCTCGGCGTCAGCAGCAAGGACCCGCTGCCGCAGTTCCCCGGCGTGCCGGCCATCGCCGCTACGGTGAAAGGCTTCGAGTCGAGCGCGTGGTTTGGCCTGTTCGGCCCGGCCAAGCTGCCGCCGGCCACGGTCGACCAGCTCTATCGCGCCGTGCGCGTGGCCGTGGAAGACCCGGCCTACCGGCAGCGCATGGAGACCGAGGCGGCCACGGCGGTGAGCATGACGCCGCAGCAGTTTGGACAGTTTGTCCGCAACGATATCCAGCACTGGGCCAAGGTGATTCAGGCGTCTGGCACGAAGGTGGAATAAGTGGGAATGACCGAAAATTCGCCGCAGATCGCGCCGCAGACGTTAGCGCAGAAGCTGCTGGCACGCGCCACGGGGCGCCAGCATGTGTCTCCGGGCGAGATCGTCACGTGTGGCGTGGATCTGGCGATGATGCATGACTCGGGCGGCCCCCGGCGCGTGAAGCCGATGCTTGAGAAGCTCGGTGCCAAGGTCTGGGACCCAGACAAGGTCGTGGTGGTGACCGACCACTACGTGCCCGCCCATGACGCGGACAGCCGGGCCATCGTCCAGCTCGCGCGGGACTGGGTGAAGTCCGCCGGCGTGGCGCGCTTCCACGACATGGAAGGCATCTGCCACGTGGTGCTGCCCGAGAAGGGCTACCTGCGCCCCGGCATGTTCGCGGTGGGCGGCGACAGCCATTCGTGCACCGGCGGCGCGTTCGGCGCGTACATGTTCGGCATCGGCGCCACGGAGATGCTGGGCGTGCTGGTCACGGGCGAGATCTGGGTGCGCGTGCCGGAGACCATCCGCCTGCATTGGCATGGCCGGCTCCAGCCGGGCGTTTCGGCCAAGGACATGATGCTGCGCATGTGCACGCAGCTCGGCATGGATGGCGGCCAGTATCAGGCCGTGGAGTACACGGGCGAGGCGGTGCGTGCGCTGCCGATGCAGGAGCGCATGACGCTGTCCAATATGACCGTCGAACTGGGCGCGCAGGTCGGCCTGATCGCGCCGGATGCCGTTACGCGGGACTGGCTCGCCCGCGTGGGCGTGGCCGATGCTGACCAGATCGACCTGGCCGCCTGGCAGTCCGACGCGGACGCGCCGTGCCTGGCCGAGCACCGTTTCGACGCCGCCGCGCTGGCCCCGCAGGTTTCCCGCCCGCACAGCCCGGCCGGGGCCGATGACGCCGGCGTGTTCGCAGATGTCTCGGTCGATATCGCCTATATCGGCGCCTGCACCGGCGCCAAGCTCGAGGATTTGCGGATGGCGGCCCACGTGCTGCGCGGCCAGCGCGTGGCCAAGGGCGTGCGGCTGCTGGTGGCGCCGGCCAGCGCGGCCGATCAGGCCCGGGCCGCCGCCGATGGCACGCTCGGCGCGCTGGAGGCCGCCGGGGCCGAATTGCTGCCCAATGCCTGTGGCGCCTGCGCCGGCTACGGCGCCCACCGCTTCGGCGAGGATTCCGTGGCCATCAGCACCACCGCCCGTAATTTCAAGGGGCGGATGGGCGCGGCCTCGTCGCAGGTCTATCTGGCTTCGCCCTACACGGTGGCAGCCTCGGCCATCGCCGGCCGCATCACCGATCCCCGCGCGGTCATGGCATGAACGCCCCCCAGAAACCCGTCTTCGGCCGCGCCTGGGTCTTCGGCGATGACGTCAACACCGACCTGCTGGCGCCCGGCGCCTATATGAAATACGGCATCGGCGAGATCGCCAAACACTGCCTGGAAGCGCTCGATCCCACCTTCGCGCAGGCGGTGCAACCGGGCGATGTGGTGATCGGCGGACGGAACTTCGGTGCCGGATCCTCGCGCGAGCAGGCTGTCGAGGTGCTGCGCCACCTGGGCGTGGCCGCCGTCATGGCGCCCGCGTTCGCCGGCCTGTTCTATCGCAATGGCTTCAACCTCGGCCTGCCGCTGCTGATCTGCCCGGCGGCGGGCGTGGTGCAGCCAGGCCAGCGCGTGCATGCCGATATCGACGCCGCGCGGGTGCATGTGGCCGAGACCGGCGCGGTGCTCGCCTGCGAATCGATTCCGCCACACCTGATCGCCATGATTCGCGATGGTGGCCTGGTGCCACATCTCGCGCGTAAACTCGCGGCACGACAAATCGGACAGTCCCTCACGGAGGCAACACCATGAATCTCAAGGAACGGCTGCAGGCGCCGGGTATCGTCACCGCACCGGGCGTGTACGACGCCTTCTCGGCGCTGCTGGTGGAGCAGGCCGGCTTCCAGGCCGCCTACCTGTCCGGCGCCAGCATCGCCTACACGCGCTTCGGGCGGCCGGACATCGGCTTCCTGTCGCTGGACGACGTGGCGTCGGTCACGCGCAATATCCGCGAACGGGTGGACCTGCCGCTGATCGTCGATGCCGACACGGGCTTCGGCAACGCGCTCAACGTGATGCAGACCGTGCGGGTGCTGGAGCGCGCCGGCGCCTCGGCGATCCAGTTCGAGGACCAGGCGGCGCCCAAGCGCTGCGGCCACCTGGACGGCAAGACGCTGATTTCGGCCCAGGAAATGGCCGGCAAGATCCGCGCCGCCTGCGACGCCCGCCGTGACGCCAACACGCTGATCGTCGCCCGCACGGACGCCGTGGCGGTAGAGGGCCTGGAGCCCGCGCTGGCCCGGGCGGAGATGTTCGCCGATGCCGGCGCCGACGTGCTGTTCGTGGAGGCCCTGCGCAGCCGCGAGGACATGGGCACGGCCATCGCCCGGCTCGGCCACCGCGCGCCGCTGCTGGCCAATATGGTCGAAGGCGGCAAGACGCCGGTCCTGCCGGCGGCGGAACTCGAGGAAATCGGCTTCCGCATCGTGATTTTCCCCGGCGGCACGGCGCGGGCGCTCAGCTTCGCGCTGCGCGACTACCTCGGCAGCCTGGCCGCCCACGGCACCACCACGCCGTACCTGCCCAGGATGCTGACGTTTGCCGAGCTGAACGAGGTGATCGGCACGCCCGAGATGCTGGCGCTGGGCAAGCGCTACGAATAAGGGGGAGGTTGCCGAGGTTGCGGAGGGGGCGCGGCGCGCGTACCGTGGCGAGATGTTCGTTACGCCACATTGTTAAGCCACCTGCCATGTTGCCCGATGTCGACATCACGCTGCCCCGGTTCCAGCAGGTTCGCCTGATCCTGCGTGACCGCCTCCGCGCCGGCTTCTACGAGAGCGGGCTGCCCATGCCGGGCGAGCGCCAGCTGGCCGAGGAATTCGGCGTGGCGCGCGTGACGGTGCGGTCTGCGCTGGCGCGGCTGCAGGAGGAGGGGCTGGTGGCCCGGCTGCGCGGCAAGGGCACGGTGCCGACCGTGCCGTCCGCGCGCCACGAGGCCCCGCCCGGCGCCGCGCTGGGCACGTCGCACGGCGGCGGCCTGCTCGACAACATCGTCAGCATGAGCCTGCGCACGCGGGTTTCCGTGCTCGAATGGCGCCAGATGGCCGCCCCCGCCCGGGTCAGCGCGGCGCTGGGCCTGCCGCCCGGCGCGCCGGTGCTCAAGGTGGTGCGGGTGCGCAAGTTCAAGACCCATCCCATCGCCTATACCGAGGTCTTCCTGCCCGCCGACCTCGCCGTGGCCATCGATCGCCATACCCTCCAGGACACCCCGATGCTCGTGGCGCTGGAGCAACACGGCGTGGAGGTGGTCTCMGCCGAGCAGACGCTGGGCGCGGCGGCGGCGGACCTGGACGTGGCCCGCATCCTGCGCATCGCGCCGGGCGTGCCGCTGCTGCGCGTGTCCCGCGTGGCCAGCGACCGCAACGGCCGGGCCGTGCAGTTCCTGGTGGGCCTGTATCACCCGGAGCGCTACGCCTACCAGATGCGGCTCACGCGCGTGGGGGCGTCTACCAAGGTCTGGATCGACGCGGATCCGTCCACGCAGCCCGCCGCCAGCGACGACGTCTAGGCGGGTTCCGCGCCGACAGCCCATTGGGAAGAAGTCCTACACCCGCCGGGCGCCAGCCTTCCTACACTGTCCATTAGCGCCGTGCCCCCGGGATACCGGAATCCGGGCGCGGACTGTCTCAACCTGACCGATGGAGACCTCACCATGAACAAGGATCAAGTGAAGGGCCGTGTGGAAGAGGCCAAGGGCAAGGCCAAGGAAGTMGCCGGCAAGATGACCGGCAAGACCACGACGGAAATGAAGGGCAAGGCGCAGCAAGTGGCTGGCCGCACCCAGGCCGCGTACGGCGACGCCAAGCAGGACATGAAGGACACGAAGAAGCCGCGCTAAGGCAAGCCGGCCCAGGTCGGTCCAAGCCGGAAAAAAGGGCGCCTGGGCGCCCTCGGTAACGCAAAAAAGGCGGGGCGGCTCCCCGCCTTTTTCATGGCAATGACCAGGGAACTACCGTTTTCGGAGAAGTGCGATTGTGCGATAGGAGCATGTCTCCCTAGCATGGTGGATCATTACGGCTAGATCACTTGCGCGGCCCGCTAGGGATGGCGCAATCCACCCATGGCAACAGCACCAACCAGACAATCAACAGGCACGCCACTGAAGACGCTGAATTTCGCGTTTCCCTTCCGAAAGGCACCGCCAGGCCCTGGCAGGGTCTCAGAAGCCTTCAGGGATCAGCACGAATTTCTTAGGCTATTGCGCAAGGAGCCTGACGGCCCCTATGCGGTCAGCAAGAAGGGCCTTTGGCACGGAGGTATCCATATCTCCGACGCCGGCGCAGGCACATCGCTCGATCTGAGGCATGGTGTCCGATGCATGGCCGATGGGGAAGTGGTCGCATGGCGCGTCAATCAGCACTATCCGAAGGCCGAAATTCCACAGGGTCCCAGCCACCCTCCGTTCACCGCGCAGTACAGCACCGGTTTCGCGCTGGTGCGCCATCGCATGGAGTTCCCGAAGGACTGCATGCTGACTTTCTACAGCCTCTACATGCATCTGCAAGACCTTGTCGACTATGAAGCCGACAAGGCGCTACGCCGTCCGGCGTACTGGTCCACCTGGTTCAAAGTGGGGCCGAAGACGAACKACCGGCAGGATAGGCGCGTCGGCCAGACGGCGGCAGCCGCGCCGCAGATCGGTCTCCGCGTCCGTGCCACCAAGGCAGGTGGGACTGTGTTGGGAATTCTGCCTCGCGGCGCACACTTCAGCCTGTTGCAGCGGGACGGCGACTGGGGCCAGATCGATGAGGTACACGAACTGGCAATTGCGGCACCTGCGGTCGGTGGCTACGTGGCGCCGGGCGCGGCGCACAAGGGATGGGTCTACCTAGGACGGGTGAGCGGTAGTGCCATCGTGGAACCCTTCGTGCCTGCAAGTGCTGTGGATAGAGTTGTCGTGCCGTCGAAACCGATTCCGATCCGCGCGGGCGGACTCATCGGGCACCTGGGGCGAAATGATTGGCTCGCTGAGCGGGCGGTGGCTCGCATGGTCCACCTCGAGATGTTCTGTGACGACAGCATTCAAGCCTTCATCGAAACGGGTAGAGGCTGGATCAGGGAGCATGCAGCGAAGCCAGCAACCTGGCAGCAATTCGGCCTACGGCCAGAGCCCACGATTCTGCGGATCGACAGACAAACCAAACTCTTCATGGCCCCGGACCAGGAAGGCCGGGATCCACCAATTTCCGACGTCATTCAGGTTTACACCATCGAAGAACTGGCTCGACGGCAGGTCAAGCCATGCGTGGAGAAGGAGGCCGGTTGCGATGGCAAGTCGCTTCGGTGGTGGAAAGTGGATAGCGCGGACGTACGTCGTCGGGACATTTCGGGATGGGTGCGTGAAGAGAATTTTCCCGGGGGACGGATCTCCCGGGAGTTCGCGCAGAAGTGGGTGGATTTTGCTTTCTTGCATGCGAAACATGATCGTACTCACACCGTTTTTGCCACGCCTCAGGCGTACCTGGACTACATCACCGGGGCGGAGGTGCCAGAGGCCGGGGCTATCGATAAGCTGAGCCCGTTCATGCGCGAACTCTGTCGCCAGCTCTATGTGACGGGCGACGGCGCGCACGCGGCAAGCCAGCTTTGCCGGGCTTCCGAAGATCCCTGGGCCGCTGCCATTGCTTCGCGATTGATCGTCCAGCATGAGAGTGAATGGGCGAATCCTGGGAAGTGGTCGGCGTTGATTGTCGAAATCCAAAAGAAGGGTGGAGACGCMGCCGCCCTGAAGGCCGAACACAGGAAAATTCAGGCGTTGACGTGGTGGGAGGAGGTGAGTGCCCGCCTCCCCGCTTTACCGGCGCCAGAGGTCTTTCACCTACATCCGATCGGTGTGATCGGAAACTTCATCCGGCACCGCCGGATTGACATCGAAAAGTTCGTGGCGCTTTACAAGGAAGCGCATCCGTCTAAATTTGGTTGGTACCCGGAGAAAGGGGCAGCAAAGCAAACGCTTCCCGCGCTATCGCGGACATCGGAAGATAATCTGATGACCCTTATGGGTTGGCTCGACGAACTCTATATATCCAAAGGAAGTACGTTCAACATCCACTATGTGGCGTATATGTTGGCGAYGGCCCGGCTCGAGTCATATGAATTCCTAACGGCKACTTTCTTTGGCCCCGTTCGAGAAGAATTATCCTATGACGCAGCCGAGATGAAATATGGATCCGGCCCGGGTGCCAGCAATCCGAAACGCGCGAAAGCGCTTGGAAATACGAAGGTTGGCGATGGTCACAAATATCGAGGGAGAGGGCTGGTCCAAATTACCTGGCAGGCGAACTACGCGAAGTTCTGCGAAGTCGCCGAGATCGATCTGTTGGCGGAACCGGATGCGGCCCTGGAATGGCGCAGGGCGGTGTTGATCATGGTCGAAGGCATGATACGGGGCACCTTTACCGGCAAGAGTTTGCCCCATTACATTAATAACGCCGGCGTGGACTATGTTGCGGCACGCCGGATCATTAATGGTACGGACAAAGATACCGTCATCGCGGAATATGCGACGAAATTTGAATCGTTACTGAGACAGTGCCTGTGAAAAATATCATTCCGGCCATGTTGCTCGCTTGCGCCGCTTCGTTCGCCAATGCATCCACAGTGTGCTCCGAGGAGGTGACCGCCTGTGAACTATACATTCAGGAGATGGAAAATCTGGTCGAACGGAGCGGGAAGTTGATCGCCGGTGAGCTTAATGCCAGCATTCTGAGCAGCGTAGATATCTATAAGTACGGCGAGCAATATGTACTCGTCAAGGAAGCATTCCAGAATGACAGAAATACCCGTTTCATTCCATTGATCAGAACGAGCGCCGGGTGGAGATTCTCGTCTGTTTATTCGCTCCGCATCGATCTTGTTGTCTCATCGCAAGAAAACGGTTTGAAGTGGTCGGCATCGATGGCCAAGCTTCCGGAGGCCGAAGTCAGCGGCGCGTCATTCGATGCGATGGAGGCGCTCCCGAAAAGTCAAATCCGACGTGTTCGATTAGTTAAACACCTAGACCCGAAGCTGCGCGCTTCAAGCGTAGGCGGCCAAAAAGCAGCGTCCGCACAACCATGTTTTGTGCCACGGGTCGATAAGGAAGCGTATCTGCCCATTGGAACGATTGCCTGCAAGCCGATCACGGGACTCAAGCGCGATGGCCAGCACGACCTCTCGGGGCACATCGGCCCGAACCGCTTTGTCGACATGTCCCTGAGGAAGAATGGGGGCGAATTAAGTGGTGAGCTTAAGGATTTGAATCAGACCGGCTCGTCGTTCGCGTTGCGGGGCAATCTCAGCACAGACGGGAAGCTCGCACTGACGGCGTATGACGTCGGTGGAGGGGTTGCAGGAACTCTCAGGGGTTCGATGAAGGACGGCAGGCTTGCCGGCGATTGGGCGCCGTCGAATGACGGCGGCCCAAAGCTTCCATTTTTCCTCTACCTGCAGGGATTCCCAGCGTAGCTGTGCGGGAATAGTGGGCGGTTGCGGCCCCTCACTCCCCCAACGCCGGCAGCACCCGCCCCGGATTCAGCAAATTCTTCGGGTCCAGCGCCCGTTTCACCTGCCACATCAGTTCGAGTTCGACCTGGGACTTGTATTGCCGCAGGTCGTCGCGCTTGGCCACGMCGATGCCATGTTCGGCCGAGATCGAGCCGTTTTCGGCGTGGGCCAGGCCGTCCACGAGGTCCGAGACGGGCTTGTACCACTGGCCGAGGAAGTCGGCGGCGCTGCGGTCCTTGGGGCGGAGCGGGTTGAAGTGGACGTTGCCGTCGCCCATGTGACCGTAGATGACCATGCGCGTGGCCGGTTCCAGCGCCAGCACGCGGGCGGAGGCGTTGCCGATGAATTCGGCGATGCGCGACAGCGGCACCGAGACGTCGCACTTGATGCTGCCGCCGGTGCGCGTCTGGGCGTCCGAGATTTCCTCGCGGATGCGCCAGAAGGTCTGCGCGTCGGCCCCGCTCGCCGCCACGGCGGCGTCCTTGACCCAGCCGCGCTCCAGGCCGCTTTCCAGGATCTGCATCAGCGTGGCGTTCAGCGCGGCCTCGTCGGCGCCCGAGGTCAGCTCGATCAGCACCATCCAGTCGTGCCGCTCCGCCAGCGGCGAGGCGGTGTCGCCCAGGTACTCGAGCACCAGCTCCAGCGCCGGTGCGGAGATCAGTTCGAACGCGGTMACGGCCGGGCCGGYGATCTGGCGCGCTTCGCCGAGCAGCTTCACGGCGGCGTCCGGGCTTTCCACGGCGATAAAGGCCACCGCCGACGCGCGCGGCTGCGGCATCAGCTTCAGCACGGCGGCCGTGATAATGCCCAGCGTGCCCTCGGCGCCGACGAACAGGTGCTTGAGGTCGTAGCCGGTGTTGTCCTTGCGCAGCCCGCGCAGCGACGAGAACACGCGCCCGTCCGGCAGCACCACTTCCATGCCCAGCACGAGATCGCGCATATTGCCGTAGCGCAGCACGGCCGTGCCGCCGGCGTTGGTGGAGAGGTTGCCGCCGATCTGGCAGGAGCCCTCCGAGCCGATGCGCAGCGGGAACAGCCGCTGGCTGTCCTCGGCGGCGGCGCGGGCGCCGGCCAGCGTCACGCCGGCCTGCACGGTCATGGTGTCGTTGATCGTGTCGATGGCCAGCACGCGGTTCATGCGGCGCAGGTTGATGACCACGGCGGTGCCGCTGTCGTCCGGCACGGCGCCGCCCATCAGCGAGGTGTTGCCGCCCTGCGGCACCACGGGCACCTCGTGGGCGTAGCACCACGCCATGACCGCGCTGACCTGCTCGGTCGTGGACGGCAGCACCACCACGGGCGACTTGCCGCGATACAGGCGGCGATAGTCGGTGACGTACGACTCGGTGTCGGCCGCGTCAGTCAGGCAGCCGGAGGCGCCGACGATGTCTTGCATCKCGGCGAGGATGGTTTCGGGAGAGGGCAGGGCGGTCATCGCTTGGAATTCTGGCAATCAGCAATCAGGCAATCAGTAGGCGGCGCCGGGGCGCGTGGCGGCGGCGGTGGCCGTGTCGGGCAGGAACTCGGCGGCGAGCTTGCGGGCGGCGTTGGCATAGACCAGCACGTCCACGCCGGTGGCGACGAAGGTGCAGCCCAGTTCCAGGTAGCGGCGCGCGAGCGCGGGGTCGGACGTCAGCGTGCCAGCAGCCTTGCCGCTGGCGATGATGGTGCGCATGGCGGCTTCGATCTGCGCCTGCACCTCGGGGTGGCCGGGCTTGCCGCGATGGCCCATGGACGCCGCCAGGTCGGCCGGGCCGATAAACACGCCGTCCACGCCATCGACGGCGCAGATCGCCTCCAGATTCTGCATGGCGGCCACAGTCTCGGCCTGCACCAGCAGGCAGACTTCGTCATCGGCAATGTCGAGGTAGTCCGTGCGCGCGCTCCACTGCGACACCCGTGCCACCGCGCTGCCCACGCCGCGCACGCCGAAGGGCGGATAGCGCGTGGCGCGCACCAGCGCCGCCGCCTGCTCGGCGGTATCGACCATCGGCACCAGCAGGGTCCGGGCGCCCACATCCAGCAGCTGCTTGATCAGCGCGGTCTCGCCGGCCACGGCGCGCACCACGGGCTGGGAGCGGTAGGGCGCCAGCGTCTGCAAGGTCTGGAGGATGGTGCGCACGTCGTTGGGCGCGTGCTCGCCGTCGATCAGCAGCCAGTCGAAACCGGCCGTGGCCGTGATTTCCGCCAGGTAGGGCGTGGCGGCGGACATCCACAGGCCGATCTGGGCCTGGCGCGCGGCCAGGGCGGCCTTGAAGGGGTTGTGGGCGGGCATCGGGAATCTCCTCTTTTGATKGGGTCGGCCGGTTTGGACCAAGGTGCTCAGAGCAGCTGGCCCTGGCAGAGGTACTTAGTATGCATGTAGTCGTCCAGGCCGTGGCGAGATCCCTCGCGCCCGTAGCCGGATTCCTTCACCCCGCCGAACGGTGCTGCCTCGGACGCCGGCGCGCCCTCGTTGATGCCGACGATGCCTGTTTCCAGCGCCTGCGCCACGCGCCAGATGCGCCGCACATCGTTCGAATAGAAGTACGCGGCCAGCCCGAACGGGGTGTCGTTGGCGTGGCGGACCACCTCGTCCTCGTCGTGGAAGCGGAACACCGGCGCCACCGGGCCGAAGGTTTCCTCGCCGGCCAGCGCCATCGCCGGGGTGGCGTTCACGAGCACGGTGGGCGCGTAGTAGTGGGGGCCGTCGGCGTTGCGCACGCGCGTGCCGCCGGTGACCACCTGCGCGCCATGGGCGACGGCATCCTGCACATGKCGGTCGATCTTGTCCACGGCGCGGGCGTTGATCATCGGGCCGATCTGCGCGGCCGGCTCGGTGGCCGGGCCCACGTGCAGCGCCTGCACGCGGGCGGCCAGCCGTGCGACGAAGTCGTCATGCACGGCGTCCTGCACGTAGACGCGGTTCGGGCACACGCAGGTCTGGCCGCCGTTGCGGAACTTGGCGGCCATCAGGCCGTCCACGGCGGCGTCCAGGTCGGCATCGTCGAAGACGATGAACGGCGCGTTGCCGCCCAGCTCCAGCGACAGCTTCTTGAGCGTGCCGGCCGACTCGCGGGCCAGATGCTTGCCCACCGGCGTGGAGCCGGTGAAGGTGATCTTGCGCACGCGCGGATCGGCCAGCCAGCTATCCACCACGGCCGGCGTGTGTTCGCGCGAAGCCGTGACGATATTGAGCACGCCCGCCGGCAGCCCGGCCTGCTGGGCCAGCCAGACCAGCGCCAGCGCGGTCAGCGGGGTGTCCTCGGCCGGCTTGGCCACCACGGTGCAGCCGGCCGCCAGCGCCGGGGCGATCTTGCGTGCGATCATCGCCAGCGGGAAATTCCACGGCGTGATGGCGGCCACCACGCCCACCGGCTCCTTGATCACCAGCATCTTGCGGCCCGGCACGGCCTCGGCAATCACGTCGCCGCAGATGCGCGTGGCTTCCTCCGCGAACCATTCGACGTAAGACGCCCCGTAGCGCACCTCGCCCGTGCTCTCGTGCAGTGGCTTGCCCTGCTCGGCGGAGATGATGCGGGCGAGATCCGCCTCATGCGCAAGGATCAGCGCGTGCCAGCGCTTGATGATCTGCGCGCGCTCCCGGGCGGTGCGGCGGCTCCAGGCGGGGAAGGCGGCTGCGGCGGCATCCGCGGCCAGCGCGGCATCGGCGGCGTGGCTGTCCGGCACGCTGGCGATGACCTCGCCGGTGGCCGGGTTGGTCACGGCCAGCCGCTGGCCGGCGCGGGCATCGGACCATTCCTGGCCGACGAGGTTCTGCGAACGCAACAGGTCCGCCTGAGCGAGGGAATCAAGCATGGGTGCGGGGACGGTGGATGAAGGGTTAGCTGACGATGCCGAGATGCCAGGGCACGAATTCATGGTCGCCCAGGCCCAGCAGCTCGCTCTTGGTGGCTTCGCCGGAGGCGGCGCGCAGGATATGGGCGAAGATCTGCTCGCCCATCTGCGCCACGCTCAGTTCGCCGTCGAGCACGAGGCCGCAGTTGATGTCCATGTCCTCTTCCAGCCGGTGGAACATCGGCGAGTTGGAGGCCAGCTTGATCGTCGGCGCCGGCTTGGAGCCGAACATCGACCCCCGCCCGGTGGTGAAGCAGATCAGGTTGGCGCCGCTGGCGATCTGGCCCGTGGCGGCCACCGGGTCGTAGCCGGGCGAGTCCATGAAGACGAAGCCGGCCTGATCGATCGGCTCGGCGTACTCGTACACGGCCTGCAGTGGCGTGGTGCCGCCCTTCATGGCCGAGCCGAGCGATTTCTCGAAGATGTTGGCGAGGCCGCCCTGCTGGTTGCCGTGGCCCACCACGCCGTTGAACTGGGCGTTGTGGCCGGCGGTGTAGCGCGCCCACCAGGCGAGGCGGTCAAGCAGCTTCTGGCCGACTTCGGGCGTCACGGCGCGGCGCGTGAGCATGTATTCCACGCCGTGGATTTCGGGCGTCTCGGAGAGGATGGCCGTGCCGCCGTGGCGCACCAGGATGTCCATGGCCGCGCCGAGCGCCGGGTTGGCGGTGATGCCCGAGAAGCCGTCCGATCCGCCGCATTCCAGCCCGATCTTGAGATGGCTGGCCGGCACCGGCTGCCGCGTGGCGGCATTGGCGGCGGGCAGCATGGCTTCGATCGCCCGGATGCCGGCGGCGATGGTTTCGCGCGTGCCGCCGGTGTCCTGCATCACCAGCGTGTGGAGGTTCTCGCCCGGCACCAGCCCCTGCGAGTCGACCAGCGAGGCCACCTGGTTGCGCTCGCAGCCGAGCCCGACGATCAGCACGCCAGCCAGGTTCGGATGGCGCGCGTAGCCGGCCAGCGTGCGGCGCAGCACATCGAAATGCTCGCTGGGGGAGGACATGCCGCAGCCGCTGCTCTGGGCGAAGGCGGCCACCCCATCGACATTCGGATACGCCGCCAGCCGCTCCGGCGTGAAGTGCGCGGCGATGTGCTTGATCACCGTGGCCGAACAGTTCACCGAGGACAGGATGCCGATGAAGTTGCGCGTGCCAACCCGGCCATCCGGGCGGACGTAGCCCATGAAGGTGGCGCGCTCGGCCTCGGGCACGTACTGCACTGGGCGCACGTCGCGGCAGAACTCGGGGTCGCGGTAGAAGTCCACCAGCCGCAGGTTGTGGCTGTGCACGTGCTCCCCGGCGGCGATGTCGCGGTCAGCCACGCCGATCACGGTGTCGTACTTGCGCACGGCCTCGCCCTGGGCAATGGCGCGCGCGGCAATCTTGTGGCCGGCCGGCACCTGCGCGCGGGCGCGCACGCCCAGGTCGGGCAGGGGCTGGCCCAGCGTGAGGTCGCTGCGCGCGATCAGCACGTTGTCGTTGGCATGGAGCCGGATGACGGGGTTCGGATTCACGATGGACGTTGCCGTTCAAAAATGCGTTGGGATCAGCTCAGGTCAGCTCTGCTGAAGCATTTCCTTCAGTTTCAGGCGCTGGATCAACTGGGTTTCCTGGTCGTAGACCGTGGACACGTACTTCTTGTAGTCCGGTCCGTCGAGGTACATCACGGGCGCGTCGATGCGGGCGGCCACGGCCTTGAACTCGTTGCTGGCCACGGCGGCGCGGAAGGCCTCGCGCAGCTTCTTCTCGACAGCCGGCGGCAGGCCCTTGGGCGCGCCGATGCCGTTGGGGGCCTCCACCACCACGTTGTAGCCCAGCTCCTTGAGCGTGGGCGTGCTGGCGAAGCGCGGCGTGCGCTGCTCGCCCCAGGTGGCCAGCAGGCGCAGCTTGCCGGCCTCCACATGCGGTGCCCACGAGCTGGAGTCCGCCAGCAGGTCCACCTGACCGGCCAGCACGTCCTGCAGCGCCTGCGAGCCGCCCTTGTAGGCGATGGCGTTGAACTTGACGCCGGCCGCCATCGCAAACTGCTCCATGCCCACGTGCGTGGCGCCGCCGATGCCGGCGTGCGCATAGGTCAGCTTGCCCGGGTCCGCCTTGGCGGCGGCAATCACGTCCTGCAGCGTGTGGAAGCGGGAATTGGCCGGCACGGCGATGCCGAAGGTCTGGCCGGAGGTGCGCGCCAGATAGGTCAGCTCGGTGCGCGGGTCCAGTTGCAGCATGCCAAGCTGGGAGAAGCGCGTGACGGAGATCGGGATCTGGCCGATGGTGTAGCCGTCCGGGTTGGCGCGCGCCAGCGCCTTGGTGCCGATCATGCCGGACGCGCCGGCCTGGTTTTCCACCACCACCGACTGGCCGAGCAGGCCGGCCGCCACCTGGCACAGCGCGCGCATCGACTGGTCCGCCGTGCCGCCCACGGGCCACGGGCAGATGAACTTGATCGGGCGCTCGGGGTAGGCCGCCGCGGCGCGGGCGCCGCTCGGCAGGATCAGCCCGGCGGTGCCGGTGGCAGCCGCCACGGCGCTGGCCGCACCGCCCAGCAACAGCCGGCGGCGGGCGAGACTGGTCGGCAGTTCTGAAGGGGAAGCGATGAGGGAAGCGGTGGGGATACCGTGTGGCATGTTGTCTCCGTCTCTTTTGTGTTTGCGTTCTGGGCGATGGTGCTTTGCCATCGCCATGCCCTCATTGTGGGCATGTCAGTCATAACAATCCAATCAAGAAATGGCATTGCTTCATAACCTTAAGGTTAGATAGACTGCCCGGATGGCCCATATCGACCGCGCGCTGCGCTCCAATATCAAGCTGCGCCACCTGCAACTGCTGGTGGCGCTGGACGAATTCCGCCATCTGGGCCGCACGGCCGAGTTCCTGGCCGTGAGCCAGCCGGCGGTGTCCAAGGTGCTGGCCGAGGTGGAGAAGATGCTGGGCATGACGCTCTTCACGCGCTCCACGCGCGGCACGGAGCCCACGCCGGCGGGGGAATCGCTGGTGCGCTTCGCGCGTTCGGTGCTGGCGCAGTACGAGGTCACGCGCGACGAGATCGAGTCCGTGGCCAGCGGCGCCGCCGGCCGGGTGCGGGTGGGGTCGATGGGCGCGGCGCTGCCGGTGCTGCTGGCGCGCGCCGTCACGCGGCTCAAGACGCAGTCCCCGCGCGCCACGGTGCTGGTGGAGGAGGGCGACCTGACGCACCTGCTGCCGCGCCTGCGCCTGAGCGAACTGGATGTGATCGTGGGGCGGCTGGAGCCCGCCTACGCGGCGCCGGATCTGGTGACCGAGCCGCTCTATGACGAGCCGATGGTGGCTATCGTCGGCGCCGGTCATCCGCTCGCCGGCAAGGCCCGGCCGGACTGGGCCGACCTCGCGGCCATGCCCTGCGTGCTGCCGCCGCCGTGGGCGTCGCTGCGCGTGAAGATCGAACAGACCTTTTTCCGGCACGGCCAGCAGCCGCCTGCCGATGTGATGGAATCGTCATCCTATCTGGCCGTGACGACCTTCGTCGCCCAGCGCGGCGCGGCAGGGTTCGTGGCGAGGTCGGTGGGGCAGCAGCTGGAGGCGGAAGGGCGCTTCCATGTGCTGCCGCTGGACGTGGAGGTGGCGTTGCCGCCCGTGGGCCTGATCCGGCTGCGCGAGCGCCGGCAGGCCCCGAGCGCGGAGCAGTTGATCGACTGCCTCCGGGCGGAGGCAGCGTCGATCCAATCGTCTGGTCAATCGTCGATCAAACCGCCGAAACGTCCCGCGCCGGCTCCGTCGCGCCGGACAACGGCGGATCGGTAACGATGGAGCGCAGCGCCGGTTCGGGCGCGGCCAGCGCGGCCAGGTCCGGCACCGGGCGGCGCAGGGCGGGCGAGGTGGCGAAGGCGGTTTCCATCGCCTGCGCCACGCCCAGCGTCTGCCGGTCCGCGCGGAAGCCACCCGTCACCTGAAGCCCGAACGGCATGCCGGCGAGGTCGGTGCCGCAGGGCAGCGCGATCGACGGATGCGTGGTCAGCGTGACCACATAGGTCAGCGCCAGCCAGCGGTAGTAGTTGGCCTGCGGCTGGCCGCCCACGGTGTCGGCGTAGAGGCGCGTCCACGGGAACGGGGAGACCGGCGTGGTCGGCGACAGGATCACGTCATAGTCCCGATACGCGGCCTGGAAGCGCTGCAAAATGCGCGTCTGCTCGGCCTGTGCCCACGCGCTGTCCACCAGCGACATGCGCGCGCCCATCTCGTAATTCGCACGGGTATTCGGCCCCAGGCTCGACGGATCGCGCGTGTAGGCGTCGTGCATGCCGGCCACGAAGCTCTCGGCGCGCAGCACGTCGAAGCAACGGTGTACATCGCCCAGATCGAACGCCACCGGCTCGCAGGTGCGGAACAGGTGCTTCATCGCGGCGATCTTGGCGCGGAAGGTCTGGCGGATGTCGTCATCCACATCGCAGCAGCCGAAGTCGTCGGTGTAGCCCACGCGCAGCGAGCCCAGGTCGACGTTGGCCGGCACCAGAAAACCAAGCGGATCGCTCTCGTAACTCAGCGGGTCCGTCACCGACATTCCGGCCGAGGCGGCCAACTGCAGGCAGGCATCGGCCACCGTGCGGCCCATCGGGCCGACCACCGAGATCGGCGTCCAGCCCAGCAGCTTGCGCGAACTCGGCACCAGCCCCGGCGAAGGCCGGAAGCCCACCACGCCGCACTTGGCGGCCGGAATGCGCAGCGAGCCGCCCGTGTCCGAGCCGGTGCAGACCGGCAGGAAGTCCGCCGCCAGCGCGGCGGCCGAGCCGCCCGAGGACCCGCCGGCATTGAGATTCGGATTGAACGGATTGCCGGTGGCGCCCCAGACCACGTTGCGCGAATTGGCGCCGGCGCCCATCTCGGGCACGTTGGTCTTCGCCGTGACGATGGCGCCGGCGGCGCGCAGGCGGGCCACCAGCACGTTGTCCTGCGCCGGCACATTGCCGCGATACAGCGGCGAGCCGAAGGTGGTCAGCAGGCCAGCGGTGGCCTCCAGATCCTTCACGCCGAGCGGCAGGCCGTGCAGCAGGCCGAGCGGCTCGCCGCGCATCACGGCGCGTTCGGCTTCGCGCGCCTGCTCGCGGGCGCGCTCGAAGTCCGTGGCCGTAATCGCGTTGATCTTCGGGTTGTAGGCCTCGATCCGCGCGATGCAGGCATCGAGCAGTGCGACGGGCGAGATTTCCTTGTTGCCGATCAGGCGGCGCAGTTCCACTGCCGACAAGGTCGGCAGGCTGTCTTGCAGGGGCATGCTGTCTCCGGAGCCAGGCGTCAGGGTTGGGTTACTCGGCCTGGATATTGGCGGCGCGCGCGATGGCGCGCATCTGGGGCGTTTCCTTGACGATCTTCGCGGCCACCTGCGCGCCGGTGGCGTAGGTCGGCTCGAAGCCGTTGTCGATCAGCTTCTGGCGCGTGGCGGGGTCCGCCACCACTTCGCCGAGCGTCTTCTCCAGCTTGGCCTTCACCTCGGCGGGCACGCCGGCCGGGGCGACGATGACGAGCCACGTGGCGGCGTCCATGCCGGGGTAGCCGCTCTCGGCCACCGTGGGCACGTCCGGCAGCAGGGCCGAGCGCTTGGCCGTGGTCACGGCAATCGCCTTGACCTTGCCGGCCTTCACCTGCGGGATGGCGGCGGTGACGGTGTCCATGCTGAACGGGATCTGGCCGCCGATCAGGTCGGTCATGGCCGGCGCGCTGCCCTTGTATGGCACGTGGAGCATCTTGGTGCCCGTGAGGGTTTGCAGCGCCTCGCCCGCGAAGTGCGCCGTGGTGCCGGCGCCGAACGAGCCATAGGAATACTTGCCCGGCGAGGGTTTGACCATCGCCACGTATTCCTTGAGGTTGTTGGCCGGCGTGTCGCGGTTGGCCAGCAGGATCAGCCCGGTCACGCCCACCTGGGCCACGGGGTCGAAGCTCTTGATCGGGTCGTACGGCAGCTTGGCGTGGATGGCCGGGTTGACCGTGAAGGTGGTGCCGGAGGTAACCAGCAGCGTGTAGCCGTCAGGTGCCGCCTTCGCCACGAAACTGGCGCCAACGATGGTGCCTGCGCCGGGTCGGTTGTCCACCACCACGGTCTGGCCGAGCCGTTCACCGAGCTTCTGGCCGACGATGCGGCCGATCACGTCAGTGGATCCGCCCGGCGGGAACGGAATCACGAGTTGGATCGGCTTGGTCGGATATCCGCCCTGCGCGGCGGCGGTGCCGGCCACGCTGGCCAGGCCGAGCGCGAGGGCGCCGGCCATGGGGGCCAGCGTCAGGCGACGGCCACGCGAAAATCGATTCGAAAGACGGGGGGCGGGGAAAAGCATGAACAGGCTCCGGCAGTAGAGAGAAAGGACACGTCACAGGCTTCGTTGGATCTCATCGTAAGCCGGTCCATGCTTGCGGTGTGCGCAATCTTTCGAATATTCGATTGCCATATCGGCAATCTTCGCTAGACTGGCGACGTTGATGTCACGTGTCATCCCGGAGATTCCATGTCGTATCGCACCCTGCAGGAAACCGCCGTCCGCTACTTCCTGGAAGTGGTGCGGACGGGGTCGGTCAAGGACGCCGCGCTGAAGCTGAACGTGGCGCCCTCCGCCGTGAGCCGGCAGGTGGCGCGGCTGGAGGCCGAACTGGACACCCTGTTGTTCGACCGCCGCGCACGCGGGCTGGTGCCCAATGCGGCGGGCGAATTGCTGGCCGCCTACGCCAAGCGCACGCAACAGGACATCGAGCGGGTGACCGGCGACATCCAGGCCCTGCGCGGCCTGCGCGCCGGCCGGGTGCGACTGGCCAGCGTGGCGGGGCTGGCGCACGAGTTCCTGCCCTCGCTCGCGGCGGCGTTCCGCGCCCAGCACACCGGCATCCGCTTCGATCTCGAGGTCTGCCCGCAGGCTGACGTGGCGCGCCGCATTCGCGACGGTGAGGCCGATATCGGCGTGACCCTGAGCGGGCTGCCCGAGCCGAGCATCGAGGTGGAGCTGCGCCATCCGGCGCCGGTGCTGGCCATCATGGCGCCCGACCATCCGCTGGCCAGCCAGCGCCAGATCTCGCTCTCGCAGGTGGTGGCCTACCCGCTGGCGCTGGCGCCCGCGGACAGCTCGCTGCGCCAGTTGCTGGACACCAGTTGCAGCCGGCAGGGCCTGAACTACGAAACCATCTTTTCCAGCAATTACCTTGATTCACTGGTGTCGTTCGCGGCGGCAGGCGGGGGCGCGATCACGTTCTATGGCGAGGTGTCCGTGCGCAGCCGGCTGGCCGCCGGGCTGATCGCCGCCGTGCCACTGCGCGACCGCGAGATGAACGAGCGCTATATCGAGATCCAGACGCTGGCCAAGCGCAACCTGCCCGAGGCCGCCCGGGCCTTCCTCCAGCAATTGACTGATTCGCTGACCGGCATGGGGGATCTCCATGATTGACATGGATTGCCAAACCGGCAATCAAGTCTTCGATTCATTGCACATCATGGATGCACCGCCGCCCGGCCTGCCTTGGCAGAATCGTGGCTGACACCGCCCCCCCTCTATATAGATACCTCTCGATATGACCGATTCGTCCGCGCCCGGTAACCCTTCCTCCTCCGCAGTCATCGTCCTGGGCGCCGGCATCGTGGGCGTCTCCACCGCGCTGGCCTTGCAGCAGCGCGGCCACGCGGTCTGTCTGGTCGATCGGCAGGCGCCGGGCCGGGCCACCTCCTACGGCAATTGCGGCATCCTCCAGCGCGAGGCGGTGCGGCCCTACGCCTTCCCCCGCGACTGGCAGGCGCTGCTGCGCGTGGCCACGGGGCAGGGCAACGACGTGCACTACCACCTGCGCGCGCTGCCGGCACTGGTGCCGGCGCTGGCCCGCTACTGGCATGCCTCGGCGCCCGCGCGCTATGCCGGCACGGTGGCGGCCTACAGCGCGCTGATCCGCCATTGCCTCGATGAGCACGCGCCGTGGATTGCCCGCGCCGGGGCGCAGGACCTCGTCCGCCACGATGGCTGGCTGGAGGCCTACCGCAGCGAAGCCGAGTTCGACGCCGCCGCCCGCGACGCCACGGCCGTGGCCGCCGACCATGCGCTCGATCACGCCCTGCTGGACCGCCCGGCGCTGCAGCAGGCCGAACCGGCCCTGCGCGACGTGCTGGCCGGCGCCATCCACTGGCGCGACCCATGGACCGTGAGCGATCCCGGCGAACTGGTCGCCCGCTATGCCGCGCTGTTCGAGCGGCAGGGCGGCACCTTCTGCCATGGCGACGCCGCCACGCTGCGCGCCAGCGGTTCGGGCTGGCAGGTGTCTACGGAGGACGGCAAGGTCGAGGCGGCGCAGGCCGTAATCGCGCTGGGGCCGTGGGCGGCGGATCTGACCACGCGGCTGGGCTATCGGCTGCCGCTATTCGTAAAACGCGGCTATCACCGCCACTATGCGACCGAGGCGATGCCGTCCAAGCCGGTGCTGGACGCCGAGAACGGCGTGCTGCTGGTGCCGATGCGGCAGGGCCTGCGCGTGACCACGGGCGCGGAGTTCGCCCATCGCGACGCACCGCCCACGCCGGTCCAGTCCGGCCGGGCCGAGCAGATCGCCGCGCAGATGGTGCGGCTGGGCGCCCCCGTGGAGGCGCAGCCGTGGATGGGTGCCCGCCCGTGCGTCGCGGACATGCTGCCCGTGGTGGGCCGCGCGCCGCGCCATCCCGGCCTCTGGTTCCATTTCGGGCATGGCCATCAGGGGCTGACGCTTGGGCCGGCCACCGCCCGGCTGCTGGCCGAGCTGTTCGACGGGGACGCGACGTATGTCGACGCCGCACCGTACGATCCGCGTCGGTTTGGAGATTGAGCGGGCCGGACTTCGTCCGAGACGCCGACCCTCTCCCCCGGCCCCTCTCCCGGAGGGAGAGGGGCGAAAACGGCGAGATTTCCAAGTGCCGACGGTTTGCTCCCCTCGCCCGCTTGCGGGAGAGGGGTCGGGGGAGAGGGCCGGCGCTTCCCTTCACTGGCGCCGGCAGATTGCGGCTGACGCCGCGCCGCCGTCGGTTCGCCGCGTGGGGCTGTTGCGCCGGGTGGCGCCGGTGGTAACCTCCCAGCGTTCCCGATCCGCCACAAAGCCCCCCACCGTGCGCCATTCCGATCCGCAGATGTGGCGGTCCGCCGCCGACCAACGCGCCTATGAGGAAGCCCGCCGCAACGTGCGCGCGCTGCGCGGCTTCTATATCCACCTGACGCTCTACGTGGTGGTCAACACCATCCTCGTGCTCTGGAACGTGTTCGGCGCCTCGCACCGGCCCTGGTCCGGCGCGCCGCTGCTGGGCTGGGGCCTGGGGCTGACCGCCCATGGCGCGCTGGTCTGGAGCCGCGTGGGCCTGCTCGGGCGCCGCTGGGAGGAGCGCAAGATCGCCGAGTACATGGCGCGCGAGCAGGTGCGCACGATCTCCACCGAGAAGCAGCTGGTGGAGGCGCAGATGCGGCTGCTGCAGGCCCAGATCGAGCCGCATTTCCTGTTCAACACGTTGGCCAACGTGGTGAGCCTGATCGAGCCGGCGCCGCGCAAGGCCACGCTGATGCTCGAACACTTCATCGCCTACCTGCGTGCGTCGCTGGCCGCGAGCCGGGCTACGCAGGGCACGGTGGCGCAGGAGGCCACGCTGCTGCGCGACTACCTCGCCCTGATCAAGATCCGCATGGGCGAGCGGCTCCAGTACCGGATCGACGTGGACCCGGCGCTGAACGAGGTGCCGTTGGCGCCGATGCTGCTGCAGCCGGTGGTGGAGAACGCGATCCGGCACGGGCTGGAACCGAAGATCGAGGGCGGGCACCTGACCGTGCGGCTGACGCGGCGCGGCGAGCGCATGCTGGCTTCGATCGAGGATGACGGCATGGGCTTCCGCCCATCGGCCAGCGCCGGCGTGGGGCTGTCCAACCTGCGCGACCGGCTGGCCGTGCTCTACGACGGCGAGGCACAGGTGCGCATCGAGGAGCGCTCGCCCGGCACGGCCGTCCACATCGACATTCCGCTGTCCGCCCCCTTCCGCAACGGAGAGACCCCATGACTCGGATGCCCACCGCCTTGATTGCCGATGACGAGGAGCACCTGCGCACGCATCTGCGCGGCAAGCTGGAGCGGCTGTGGCCCGAGTTGCGCATCGTGGGGGAGGCGGCCAATGGCGTGGAGGCCGCGCAGGCCATCGCACAACTGGCGCCGGCGGTGGCCTTTCTCGATATCAAGATGCCAGGGCTGTCCGGGCTGGAGGTGGCGCAGGGCATCGAGACCGATACGCGGGTGGTCTTCGTCACCGCCTTCGACCAGTACGCGCTGGACGCCTTCGAGCGCGAGGCTGTGGACTACCTCGTCAAGCCGGTGACGGACGAACGTTTGGCGCGGTCCGTGGAGCGGCTGCGCAAGGCCTTCCAGGAGGCGGCGCCGCTGCCGGAGCTGGCGCAGTTGCTGAGCCAGCTCACGCGCGGCCCGGCCCGCCCGGAGGCCGGCGCGGCGCCGCTGCGCTGGGTGCGGGCGAGCCGGGGCAACACCACCAGCCACGTGCCGATCCAGGACGTGCTGTACTTCCAGGCCGACGACAAATACGTGGTGGTGCATACGCGCGACGGCGAGCACCTGATCCGTACGCCGCTGGCCGAGCTGATGGAAGGACTCGACCCGGACACCTTCTGGCAGGTGCATCGCTCGACCATCGTCAATATGGAATACGTGGCCGGCACGCGGCGGGATGACAGCGGGCGGCTGTTCGTGCGCCTCCAGAATCGGGAAACCAAAAGCGAGACCGAACTGCCGGTCTCGCGCGCCTACGTGCACCGCTTCCGCCAGATGTAGCGGGCGAGGGGAGGTTTAGTCGCGGTTCATGAACTGGTCGATCTTGCGGGACTCCCAGTCGCGCCCACGTTGCGAGACGCGCCACCAGACCAGCAGGCCATGGATCGTCAGCCCCAGCCCCCAGGCCAGCGTGGTGGTGAGCGGCCACGGCCAGCCGGCCTCAAGCGAGCGGTGCGCCCAGCTGGGCGACGGCATGAACAGGAAGCGGAACCAGAGCCATCCGTTCACGGCGAGGTAGATCAGCAGGTGCAGATACCAGCCGCGCAGCGCCCGGACCATGCGGTGGGCGCGCCAGTACGCCATGGCGTTCTCGTCGGCGGGGTGGGTCGGGCGGTGCATCGCGTCGTGTCGCATCGGGAACCTCATCGATAGGGTGGATGAGGACAAATTACGCCGCCGGCGGGTGGGATGCCAGGGCGAGGCGCCGAATCGACGGATCCGCTTCGCGAATGACCGGAACGGGGCGTCAACGACAGGGCGCGTTGCAAGGGAATTGAAAGCTTATGGCGGGTTAACGCGCGACTATCGCAGCGATTAGACACATTAGCTGGAACAGTCTGTTGCCCATCCCGTCCATTGCATTGCAGCAATCACCACCTAATCTTCGTGGGACAGTTCTTTCGGTTACAACAAGGAGGTACCGCCATGAACCTGACGCTCGAAGCCATTCTGCCCGCCCAACGCGAAACCGGCGCGGCCGTGGGGGACTCGGTCACTGCCATTCAACACCAGGACATCGTTGTCGCGTTCTCCGCGCTGATGGCTTCGCAGCAAGTGGCGGTGCTGCACATGCTCTATCCGCGCACCGATGCGCGCACGCACCGCAGCCTCGGCCACCTGGTCAACGCGCTGCACGGCCACGGCCTGCACCGCGTGGCGGAGCTGGTGGATCAGGAAGCGCACTACCTCGTCTTCAAGGACCCGACCGAAGCCTGGCGCGCCATGCACGAGATTCGCCATGACTCGCTGGCCATCGGCGTGCACCTGTACTACAAGGGCAAGACCGGCGATGCCGCCGAGGCGGCGCTGGACGTCGATGCCCATCGCGCGCACTGACTCGGGTCTCCCCGGGCCTTGTCTTAGGGGCTTACTCCGGGGCCTCCACGCGGCAGGCCATCGCCGGCTTGCCCGGTAGCTCAAGCTGCGCCTCGGGGCCCTTGTCCCAGAACATCGCCTCGCCGGCGTCGGTCGTGGCCGCATAGCGGGCACCCGACGCCGCGCGCGTCTGCGACAACAGCAGCTTCTTGTCCAGCCAGGTCAGGTAGGCGTAGCCGGGTTCGGTCTGCACGAAGGTGGCCAGGATCAGCGCGTCGGCGCCGGGGCAGCGCACCGAGAACGGCCCCCGGGTGATGCCCTTGGCGTCCTGCGTGCGCGGGCCGGCGAAGTTCTGCCGCAGCAAGTGAATCCGGTCGATGTATTCGGCGGTGGTGCACGCGCGTGCGTCGCTCGCCTTCCAGCAGTCGTTGCGGCCCTTGATCCAGCCGCGCTGCTCGGCCAGCAACGTCTTCTTGCGGCTCGTGCTCATGGAGCGCGCGTCGAGCGCCAGCCCGTACAGGCGCGTCGTTTCCTTGTCGAGCTTCGCCAGCGTATCGTCCTTGCAGATCATCTGCTCGATCTGGCCTTCGGCCCGCTTGCAGTCGAAGCTGGGGCTGGCGGCGTGCCCCGCGCCTGTCAGCACGCCGAGCACGGCACCCAGCAGGATACGGCGTGGAAGCATGGCCAGACCTCCTCCGGGCGTGGTCAGCCCGCGTTGCGTTCCAGGACGACGAAGTGCTTGCGCACGGGCTCGATCACTTCAAATACCCCTTCGAAACCAGCCGGGATCACGCAGGCATCCCCGGGCCCGAACTCGCGCGTCACGCCGGCATGGTCGGTGATCCGCAGCCGGCCGCTGATGACGTGGAAAAACTCCTCCTTGCCAGCCGGAAACGCAATGCGCCATGCACCGGGCTCGCACGCCCAGATCCCGCAATCGAAATCGCCCGCCGCGGCGCTGTAGTGTGTCCACGTGGTGCGATCCGGGTTGCCCTCGACAAGGCGATCCGGCCTAGGCCGGTCGTGCGTGGGCGCGGGGTCGGCGCGGAAATCGGTCAGGGCGGGTAGGGTAGGAAGGGTAGAAAGGGGTTTGGACACGGCTGTACTGGACGGAATGAATGCTCAACAAATGGCAGCCGCCAGTGTAGCCCGCCCGGTCGGCTTCGCGGGGTGGGCCACCGCACCGTCACGGATGTGCGCTTGGGGCATCACGGCTTGGTCGGGCCGTGATGCTGATGTAGCGCAAGAAAGGTCGGCGTGTGGGGGGGGGGCGCGTGGCAAAACCTGCGCGCACAAAAAAGCGGTCCCACAAAGAAATACCCCGACGCGCGGGATCGTCGGGGTAGTAAGAGTTGCCAAGTCGTTTGGGGTCGTGTCGAGTGACCCTGGGGCAAGTGTGACCTGCGCTGCTACGCCCGCCAATAACTCAGCTGAGTTATTGCGGGAAACGAGGACAAAGCTCGCAAATTCGGCTGCTGCACTGCGAGATTCTGAACAAAAGAACGAAATTCCATGATGCGCACCGAAAGGCGCCGCCAGCCCCGCTGCACGCGTGGCATCACTCGTTAGGGTGATGGGCGCGGTTACCCGTTGGCGTCGCGCCGGCCGGCCGCGCTGTGCGTTGCGGGATGGTGGGGGTATTCCATGAGCAGCGCGCTTACCACGCCGTTGGTCCAGCCGAAGCCGTCCTGTAGCGGATATTCGCCGCCGCCGCCGCCCTCTGCGCCGTCCATGCGCGGCTCCAGCCGATATTTCTCGACTAGCTTGTACTCGTGGGTGTAGAGGCTGCCCACCGTGGCGAGCCAGCGGTGCGCGATCTCGTCGGCCAGCGCCTCGCAGCCGTAGCGCCGCAGCCCGTGGATGGCGATCCACTGCAACGGCGCCCAGCCATTGGGCTGGTCCCACTGCTGGCCGGAGTCCCGCTCGGTCGTAGCCAGGCCCCCTGCCTCGAGCAGCCGGGCGCCCACCACGTCGGCCACGCGCGCGGCCTGCGCGGGCGTGGCCATCCGCAGGTAGAGCGGCATCAGCGTGGCCGCCGTCAACAGTTCGCGCCGCTTGCCGCGCTGCCAGTCGAAATCGAAGAACGCGCCGGCGTCCTCGTCCCACATGGTGGCGAAGATGGCGTGGCGCCGCCGCTCGGCAGCTTCCGCATATTGCCTGGCGGAATCGGGTTCGCCGGTGGCGTTGCACAGCGCGGCCAGGCGGATTTCGGCATGCCAGAGCAGGGCGTTGAGGTCGATGGGCAGGATGCAGGTGGTGCGGATGGTGGCGAGGTCGCTCGCCGGCGCCTGGGAAAACCCGGTGATCGCATCGGGCTGGCCATCGCACCATCGCGAACTGAAGTCCCAGCCTGACTCGGCCGCCGCACGCAGGTCGCGGTACACGATATGGTGGGGCCGGCCGCTGCGCCGCGCCGTCTCCACGTCCTCGAGGTAGGCCTCCTCACGCGGATGGGCGCGGTCGTCCCAATAGCGGTTCAGCACCGCGCCGTCAGGCAGCCGCACCACGCGCCGGTGGGCCGCGCCGGGCTGCAGATGCGCCGCGCCGTCCATCCAGAACGCATATTCCAGCTTCAACTGCGGCAGGTAGGCGTGCGCCGCTTCGACGGCATGGTCCTCGAACAGCGTCGTCATCAGGGAGAACACGGGCGGCTGCGAGCGGGTGAGGTAATACGTGCGCGTGCCGTTGGGCACCAGCCCGTAGGTGTCGATCAGGTAGGCGAAGTTGTCCGCCATCGCGCGCAGCAGGTCATGCCGGCCGCTGGCCGCCAGCCCGAGCATCGTGAAATACGAATCCCAGTAATAGAGTTCGCGGAAGCGCCCGCCCGGCACCACGTAGGGGCGCGGCAGCGGCAGCAGCGAGCAGAGCGACGGATGCTCGGCGGGCTCGCGCGTCAGCACCGGCCACAGGCCGTCGATATGGTCGCGCAGGGAATGGTCGGGGTTGGAGACGTAGTGCTCGTCCGGAATCGATTCGCGCGCGAAGTGCGCCTGCACGAATGCCGCGAGCGAGAAATCCGCCGACTCGCGTTGCGCGCGATAGCGCTCCAGGATGACCTCCGGCGCCACCAGCGGCACGCAATCGGGAAAGGTCTTGCTGTCGGCGAACAGGCCGCTGGCCTGCACATCGACGAACAGTTCGGCGTAGCGCTCAGCCGGCGACACCGCATCGGCCGCCGCGCAGCCATGGAGCGTGCGCGGACCGGGGCAGGGGAGGTGGGTGACCGATGGCGCCAGCGCGTGGCAATGCGCGGGGCGAGGCGTGTCGGCGCAACTGGCTTGCCGCGCGCCAGCATCGGCCGCCGCCGGGCGGGTGTGGGCCACCACGTGCGGCACGGCGTGGGGCTCGGCGTGGGGCTCGGCATGAGCCTCCTGCCCGGGCGTGGCGCCGTCTCCCGCCGTCCTGCCTTGCAGTCGCATTGCCATGCCTCCCAGGGGTTTGTTTCACGGTGAGAGTCGGGGGGATTGGGCAAAGTTCAAACCGACTGGCCCTCGGCACCCGCAATGCGGGGAATGCGCTTGCGGGGCTTCTGCGCGGCCTGCCACAGGTCATAGGTCGTCTGCATGCCGCTCCACATCTCTCGGCTCGCGCCCAGTGCCTCTTCCAGCCGGATCGAGATATCAGGCGTCATGGCCGCATGGCCATTCACGATGCGCGACAGCGTGGCGCGCGTCACCCCGATATGGCGGGCGAAGCCATTCGAGTCATGCGTTGTCTCGCGTCTTTCAGTGATGGCCCGATGTTCGATTAAATCAGTTCGCCTTCGCGCCCATTTGGCCAAACGCGCGCGGATCTGTTACGAAGCGTGCAAATCCTGATGCAGTCCGTTGTCCAGCGGCGACAAACTCGCCTGCAACGCCCCCCTCACCGCCCCGCCGCAATCCCCCGAATCCCCGCCACAAATGCCTCCGCCACCGGTTCCAGTGTCCGGTCGCTGCGGCGGAGGAGGCCGATGGGTTCTTCGGTGCCTTGGGTGTCCACGGGCAGGAGGACCATTTCGCCGGCGGCGACGGCGCGGCGGGTGGCGGAGAGGGGGGCGGCCCAGACGGTGTCGCTCTGCTGCGTGAGCAGGCGGCCGAGGTAGGCGTCGGCGGTTTCCACGCAGCCTTCGGGCAGGGTGTGGCCGTGGCGTGCCAGCAGGCTCTCGGTGCTGTGGCGCGGGATCGAGCCGATGGCGGGAATCACCAGCGGCCACGCCAGCACCTCGCGCATGGTCGGGCGCGCGTTGTCGGCGAGCGGATGGCCCGCGCGCACGGCCAGCACCAGCGGCTCCGGGCCGAGCGATTCGAACCAGAGGCCTTCCATCGCGGCGGGGTCGTCCATGCGGCCGATGACGAGGTCGAGCACGTCKGCCTTGAGCAGGTCGATCAGCGTGCGGTTCATGCCGGTCTGCACGGCCAGCGCCACCTCGGGGTGCGCGGTGCGGAATTGCGCGACGGCGTCGAGCAGCAGCGCCGGCACGATGCTCGGCAGCGCGCCCAGCCGGATGCGTTCGTGGCGCGGGGCATCGGCGCCGGCCAGGCTGTCCGCCGCCGCGTCCACGTCCTCGATGATGCGCAGCGCATGGCGCAGGAAGCGCATGCCCGCCGCCGTCAGGTCCGTGCCGGCGCGCTGGCGCACCAGCAGCCGGGCGCCGACCAGTTCCTCGAGTTCGGTCAGCGTCTTGGACACCGCCGGCTGGGTCAGGCCCAGCCGCGCACCGGCCCGGCCCAGGTGCTGGGTCTGCGCCACGGTGACGAAGCAGTGCAGGTGCCGCAGCCGGATACGGGTGCGGAACAGATCGGGCGACGGATCCGATACATCCATAACTAAAAGTCATCCAAATTACGCAAAAACTCAATTTACATGACTTCCGGCCGTGCTTACAGTCTAAGTCTCGCCCCACACACCAAAACGGAGACAGCGCGATGCCCCCACGCCCCGGTCCCTACCGTCGCCCGTACTGGGACACCCAGCCCCCGTACCGCTTCGACCCCTATGGGTCCACGCAACTGCGCGCGCCGTCCCAGCCGCTGATCGCGCTGCCGCAATCGATTTCCGAGCTGACTGGCCCGACTTTCGGCCCCGAATTCGTCCGTGACGGTGACAACGACCTGACCGCCGGCCATGGCGGCGAGCCGATCGGCGAGCGGATTCTCGTGACGGGCCGCGTGCTCGACGAGAACGGCCGCCCGGTGCCGCACGCGCTGATCGAGATCTGGCAGGCCAACGCCGCCGGCCGCTATGTGCACAAGCGCGACCAGCACGACGCGCCGCTCGACCCCAATTTCACGGGCGATGGCCGCACCCTGACCGATGCGCAGGGCCGCTACCAGTTCAAGACGATCAAGCCGGGTGCCTACCCTTGGCGCAATCATCACAACGCGTGGCGTCCGCAGCACATTCACTTTTCGCTGTTCGGCAATGCCTACGCCACGCGCCTGGTCACGCAGATGTATTTCCCCGGCGACCCGCTGCTCGCGTTCGACCCGATCTTCAACTGCGTGCCCGATGCCAAGGCGCGCGACCGCCTGATCGCCACGTTCGACTGGGCGACCACCTCGCCCGAATACGCGCTCGGTTACCAATTCGATATCGTGCTGCGTGGCCGCGATGCCACGCCGATGGAGTAAGGCCATGCTCTACGCTACCGCCTCCCAAACCGTTGGGCCGTACCTCCATATCGGCCTTGCCGCGCTGGACTGCGCCGACCTGACCGCCGATGCCCCCGACCTGGCCGGGCAGCGCATCGTGATCGAGGGCCGTGTGATCGATGGCCGCGGCGAGCCCGTGCCGGACGGCATGGTCGAGATCTGGCAGGCCAACCCCGCCGGCCGCTATCGGCATGAGGAAGACACCGGCGACGCACCGCTGGTGCCCGGCTTCACCGGCTTCGGCCGCGTGCCGACCGGCCCGGATGGCGGTTTCCGCTTCGTCACGGTGAAGCCCGGCCCGGTGCCGGATCTCGCCGGTGACCTGCAGGCGCCGCACATCATGGTGTCCGTGTTCACACGCGGGCTGGTCAAGCACGTGGCCACGCGGCTGTACTTCGGCGATGAAGCCGCCGCCAACGCCGCCGACAGCGTGCTCGGCCTGGTGCCGCCCGCGCGCCGCGCCACGCTGGTTGCAGACGCCACGGCGCCCGGCAGCTACCGCTGGAACGTGGTGCTGCAGGGCGCGGACGAAACCGTGTTCTTCGATATCTGACCCCGGCACGCCTCGCCCTCCGCGAGGCGTTTTGCCGCACAATCGGAGCATTCCTACCGGTCCGCCCCCGCCGACGATGCCCTCAATTTCCCGCCTGACCGATCCGATGTTCGGCAGTCCCCCCGTGCTCGCGATCTTTTCCGATACCGGCACCGTGCGGCGCATGCTCGATGCCGAGGCGGCCCTCGCGCGCGCCGAGGCGCACTGCGGCGTGATTCCCGCGCAGGCTGCTGCCGTCATCACCGAAGTCTGTGCCGATGTCGGCGTGATCGACCTTGATGCCCTCGCGCAGTCCGCCGTCGCCGCCGGCAACCTCGCCATCCCGTTCGTAAAGCAGTTGACCGCCGCCGTGGCGCGGCGCGATGCCGAGGCTGGCCGCTACGTCCATTGGGGCGCGACCAGCCAGGACATCATCGACACCGGCGCCATGCTGCAACTGGCCGATGCCCTGCAGGCCATCGACAACGACCTGCTGCGCCTGGGCGATGCCTGCGCGACGCTGGCCACCGCCCACCGGACCACGCCGATGGTGGCGCGCACCTGGCTCCAGCACGCGCTGCCCACCACCTTCGGCCTGAAGGCTGGCGGCTGGCTCGATGCGCTGCGCCGCGACGTGATCCGCCTGCGCCAGTCCGCCGATCAGGCGCGCGTGCTGCAATTCGGCGGTGCCGCCGGCACGCTGGCCAGCCTGGGCGACAAGGCGCCCGCCGTGGCCGCGCAGTTCGCCCGCGAGCTGCGCCTGGACCTGCCCGCGCTGCCGTGGCACGCGCATCGTGACCGGCTGGTGGCAGTGGCCACGGCGCTGGGCATGCTCACGGGCACGCTCGGCAAGATGGCGCGCGATCTGTCGCTGATGATGCAGACCGAAGTGGGCGAGGTGGCCGAGCCATCGGGCCCGGGCCGGGGCGGCTCCAGCACGATGCCGCACAAGCGCAACCCGGTGGGCTGCGCGGCGGTGCTGACCGTGGCCGTGCGCGTGCCGCCGCTGGTGGCGACGATGCTCGCCGGCATGGTGCAGGAGCATGAGCGCGCGCTGGGCGGCTGGCAGGCCGAGTGGGACACGCTGCCGCAAATCGTCACGCTCGCGGCCGGCGCGCTGCGCCAACTGGGCGACGTGGCGGCGGGCCTGGAAGTGGATGCCGCCCGCATGCGCGCCAATCTCGACCTGACACACGGCCTGATCCTGGGCGAGGCTGCGATGCTGGCCCTCGGCGGCCGCATTGGCCGGCTGGAGGCGCACCACGTGGTGGAAGCGGCCTCGCGCCGCGCGGGGGAGCAGGGCGAGACGCTGCGCGTGGCGCTGGCCGCCACGCTCGCCGCCCATCCCGCGCACGCCACGCTGTTGGATGACGCCGAACTGGACCGCCTCAGCGACCCGGCGCACTACGCCGGGCAGTCCGCCGCCTTCGCCGATGCCGCCGTGGCCGCCTGGCAGGCCCTGCGCGCCGCCTGACCCTATACCGACAAGGAGACCACGTTGCCCTATCTCGACCACGCCGGCGCCCGGCTGTTCTACACCGTCGATGGCCCGGACACCGCGCCCGCCATCGTCTTTTCCAACTCGCTGGGCACCGATCACACGATGTGGCAGCCGCAGGCCGCCGCGCTGGCGGGCCGCTTCCGCGTGGTGCGCTACGACGTGCGCGGCCACGGCCGCTCCACAGCGCCCGAGGGCGCCATCACGGTGGACGTGCTGGGCCGCGACGTGGTGGCCATCCTCGACGCCCTGCAGATCGGGCAGGCCGTGTTCTGCGGCCTGTCGATGGGCGGCCTTACCGGCATGTGGCTGGGCGCGCATGCGCCGGAGCGCTTCAGCCGCATCGTGCTGGCCAACACGGCGGCCAAGATCGGCACGGCAGACGCCTGGAGCAGCCGCATCGACATGGTGCTGCGCGACGGCATGGCGCCGCTGACTGATGCCTCGCTGCAACGCTGGTTCACGCCGGGCTTCCTCGCCACCGCCGGCCATGCGCTCGATGACCTGCGCGCGGTGCTCGCTGGCCTCGACCCGCGTGGCTACGCCGGTAGCTGCGGCGCCGTGCGCGACGCGGACCTGCGCGAGGCCGTGAAGACCATCCCCGTGCCGGTGCTGGTGATTGCGGGCAGCGACGATCCATCGACCACGGCGGCGCAGGGCCGCGAACTCGCCGCCGCCATCCCCGGGGCGATCTATGTCGAACTGCACGCCGCGCACCTGTCCAACCGCGAGCAGCCGGGCCGCTTCACTGCCGCGCTGCTCGACTTCATCCTCGGCCGCCGCCCGGTGACCGACGACGCCGCGCGCTATGAGGCCGGGCTATCGGTGCGGCGCGACGTGCTGGGCAGCGCCCACGTGGACCGCTCGCTGCAACGGATCTCGCCGCTGACCGAGGAATTCCAGAACCTGATTACCCGCTATGCCTGGGGCGAGATCTGGACGCGCGAGGGCCTGCCGCGCCATACGCGCAGCCTGATCACGATTGCGATGATGGTGGCGCTGAATCGCTCGGAGGAGTTGAAGCTCCATCTGCGCGCCGCCGCCAACAACGGCGTCACGCGCGACGAGATCAAGGAAGTGCTGTTGCAGACCGCGATCTATTGCGGCGTGCCGGCGGCGAATTCGGCGTTCCACATGGCGGAGGAGGTCTTCGCCGAGCTTGACCGGTAGTTGGTAGTCAGCCGCACACCATAAAAAAACGGATCGGGAGACAGGCCATGGGTCAGCAGGGCAACGGCGTGCCGCGCGCCACGCGCGTGGCGATCATCGGAGCAGGGCCGGCCGGGCTGTTGCTCGGGCAACTGCTTACCGTGGCCGGCATCGACAACGTCATCATCGAGCAGCGCAGCGCCGAACACGTGCTGGGGCGCATCCGCGCCGGCATCCTCGAATCGGTGACCGTGGATGCGCTCACGCGCGCCGGCGTGGACCAGCGGCTGCGCGCGGAGGGGCTGCGGCACCATGGCATCGAGCTGTCGTACCAGGGCGCGCGCCACCGCATCGACTTCCACGCGCTGATTGGCCGCGACGTCACGGTGTATGGCCAGACCGAGGTCACGCGGGACCTGATGGCGGCGCGCGCAGCGTCTGGCATGCCCATCGTCTACGAGGCCACCGAGGTCTCCCTGCACGATTTCGATACGGACCGGCCCCGCGTGACCTTCCGCCACGCCGGCAGCGCGCACGAACTGGCCTGCGACTATGTGGCCGGCTGCGATGGCTTCCATGGCGTGAGCCGGGCCAGCGTGCCGGAGGCATCGACACGGATCTTCGAGCGGGTCTATCCGTTCGGCTGGCTCGGCGTGCTGTCCGAGACGCCGCCGGTGGCCGACGAACTGATCTACGCCAGCCACGAACGCGGGTTTGCGCTGTGCAGCATGCGGTCGAAGACGCGCAGCCGCTACTACGTGCAGGTGCCGGCCACGGAGCGCGCGGAGAACTGGTCCGATGCGCGCTTCTGGGACGAACTGCGCGCCCGGCTCGACCCCGCCGCCGCGCAGGCGCTGGTCACCGGCCCGAGCATCGAGAAAAGCATCGCACCGCTGCGCAGCTTCGTCTGCGAGCCGATGCGCTTCGGGCGCCTGTTCCTGGCGGGCGATGCCGCGCATATCGTGCCGCCCACCGGCGCCAAGGGGCTGAACCTGGCCGCCAGCGACGTGCTGTACCTCGCCGACGGGCTGATCGCCCAGTACCAGCACGGCGATCCGGCCGAACTCGACGCCTATTCCGCGAAATGCCTGCGGCGCGTGTGGAAGGCGGAGCGGTTCTCGTGGTGGATGACCGCGCTGCTGCACCGCTTCCCCGATGCCGATGCGTTCGCGCATCGCATCCAGCAGGCCGAACTCGACTATCTGGTCGGCTCCGAGGCTGCCTGCCGAGCGCTGGCCGAGAACTACGTGGGGCTGCCGGCGTAGGACGCTTGCCGAGGCGCAAGTCGTCTGCCGGCGGACAGCAGGGGGCGGCGATGGCACGCGACAATGGCGCTATCGCCCCTCGGAGGTCCACCATGAAGCGTGTCGTGCTCGGGCTTGCTGCCCTCGTTGCCCTCACCACTGCCGCGCTGGTCCCGGCGCGCGCCGAGCCGGCCGCGCCGCTGGCGCCCATCGCCTCGCTCGACGTGGCCCGCTACATGGGCACGTGGTACGAAATCGCCAAATACCCGAACCGCTTCCAGCGCCAGTGCGCCGGCCACACCACGGCGCAGTACGCGGCGCGGTCCGATGGACGCGTCGATGTGGTGAACCGCTGCCGCAAGGCGGATGGGACGAGCGATGACGCCACCGGCGTGGCTCGGCCGGTGGGGGAGGCCGGCACGCCGAAGCTGGAGGTGCGATTCGCCCCGGCGTGGCTGTCCTTCCTGCCGTGGGTCTGGGGCGACTACTGGGTGATCGACCTCGACCCCGGCTACACGCTTGCTGCCGTCAGCGAGCCGGGCCGCGACTACCTCTGGATTCTTTCCCGCACGCCCACCGTGGATTCCGGCGCCTATCAGGCGCTGCTGCGCCGGCTGGAGGCGAAGGGCTTCGACATCACCCGGCTCCAGGCTACGCCGCAGGACTGACGTCCATCCATCCATATTCATGAAGTATGGATGCGCCATCCGACATATATTTTACGTAGCACCAAGCCGGTGATACCGTCTCGCTCCAACATGCGGCACAAGCACCGCATGCGCTTGGAGGAGACCACAACATGACATCCGGATCGAACGTCCGGCGGCGCCTGGCGCTGCTGGCGGCTGCCTGTGCGGCCACTGCATTGATGGCCGCGTGCGGCGGTGGCGACGACGCCCCGACGGCGTCGGGCGGGGCGCCCAGCACCGGCGCCCCCGGCACTGACAACCCCGACATCCCGACCCAGCCGGCCCAGCCGACGTTAAGCGCGCTGGAGGCCTGCAACGCGCTGAACGGCGCCAGCCTGCCGGCCTCGGCGCTGACGCTGGCCTCGGGCGGCGCCACGGTCAAGGCGGCTACGCTGGTTGCCGCCGATGCCACCGGCAACACGCTCGGCGAGTACTGCCAGGTGCGCGGCACCATCGCTCCCGTGGACGCTGCCGCGTCCAACATCAACTTCGCGGTGAACCTGCCCACGCAGTGGAACGGCAAGGGCATCCAGTTCGGCGGCGGCGGGTTCGACGGCACGCTGATCGACGGCACCGAGACCGTACGCTTCGCGCTGCCGGACGACCCGGCGCCGCTGGCGCGCGGCTACGCCACCTGGGGCGATGATTCCGGCCACCAGAGCACCAGCATCACCGATGGCCGCTTCGCCACCAACGACGAGCAGCTCGCCAACTATGGTGGCGACACGCTCAAGAAAACCCATGACGTGGCCCTGGCGATGATCCGCCAGCGCTATGGCCGTGCGCCCACGCGGGCGTACTTCCTCGGCACCTCCACGGGCGGGCGGGATGCGCTGAGCTACATCCAGCGCTGGCCGGCCGACTACGACGGCGTCATCGCCAACGAGCCGGCGCTCAACTACACCGGCACGCGCCTCTCCAACGTGGCCGTGGGCCGCGCGCTCTACCTGAACGGCGGCGCCGGCTGGCTCAACATCAACAAGACGCTGATGGTGCAGGCCGCTGCCATGGCCGCCTGCGACACGCTGGACGGCGTGGCCGACAAGGTGGTCAGCAATGTCGAGGGCTGCCGCCTCGGCGCGATGCAGGTACTCGCCAATTTGCGCTGCCCCGGCGGCACGGACACGGGCGACACCTGCCTCTCGGACGCGCAGATTGCCACCGTCAAGATCATCGAGCAGCCGCTCCAGCTGACCTACCCGCTGGCCAACGGCGTGACCGTGGCCGGCGGCTACAACATCCTGGAAGGCGCGCTGGTGGCGGGGCCGTTCACCACGCGTGACCTCGGCACGCGGCCGGTGCCCGGCAATCCGGCCACCACGGCGGATTCGAACATGTACCTGACCGGCGACCAGTGGGTGAAGTACTTCGTCACCCGCGCCGCCACGTTCGACGCGCTGACCTTCGACCCCGCCAGCCCGGGTAGCTGGACCTCGCGCGTGCAGACCGTCTCGGCGCTGACCGATGCCACCAACCCGGACCTGTCCGCGTTCCTGGCGAAGGGCGGCCGGCTGATCCTGCTGCACGGGCTGGCCGACGAGGTCATCAGCCCCAACTCGACCATCGCCTGGTACAAGGCCGTGATCGCGCGGGTGGGGCAGGCGGCGGTGGACCAGGGCATCACGTTCTACACGGTGCCGGGCATGGGCCATGGCACGGGCAGCTTCCTGCCGGCGTGGAACTCCCTGACCGCACTCGAGAACTGGGTGGAGATTGGCGTGGCGCCGGGCCAGCGGACGGTGATGGACACCAACGCCGGCACCTATGGCCGCACGCGGCCGCTGTGCCAGTACCCGGCGTGGCCGAAGTACAAGGGCTCGGGCAGCCAGGACGCGTCCATCAACTACACCTGCGAGGGCGCGTCGGGCATCGTGCAGTCCTGCCTGAACCTGCCGGCCGTGGCCACCACGTGGAAGGGCGGCAATACCAACGGCGAGGAACTGTCGGTGCGTGTGGACCCGGCCACCCTCCAGTACACCGTGACGATCGATGCCAGCCTGCAACGGACCGCCGGCGTGACGCGCACCGGCCAGCTTGTCTCGCAGGGCGGGTGCACTTATGCCAGCGACGAGAACGGCGCCAACTTCACCTTCACCGGCGGCGGGGTGCTGGCGGGCGGGGTGAGGCCGCTCTCGGGCGCTGGCTTCCTGCCGCTGGTGGCCTTCCAGACCGTGTCGTCGGACTTCAAGGCGGTGGCCGACATCTACAACGTCAATGGCGTGCAGACGGCGGTGGCGGGTGGCGCGGTGACACTGCGTACCGGCTCGGCACGGCTGCGCTCGTCGGCAGCCACGTGGCAGACCTGCTCGGCAACGGCGGCGGGCGGTTTCATGGTCTATGACGCGGCCTGCGCCAACACCAGCAAGGGCTACATTGTCTGGAACCCGGCGCGCAACGCGTTCGACTACTTCGTKGGCGGCACCATCGCCGCCGGCGACGGCGTGCTGAGCGGGTCGCTGATCAGCGGCATCGTCAACGGCAAGCCGGTGCCGCTGGTCCTCACGCGCTCGGCCACGGCCTACGGGATGAACGTGTACGCCTCGCAGCCCACGGCACCGCTGACGGCGGGCGCGGCCGATGGCCGGTATCGCTTGATGGGCACCGATKGCAGCCAGGTCAGCGCCGACCTCAACGCCACGGCCATCGTGCGCGACGGCGCCTCGGGCGTGCTGACCTACAACCAGCCGGTGGCGGGCGTGCTCGACGCCTCGGGCGGGGTGGTGGCGTCGTACCTGTCGAACGGTGGCCTGCTGATCGGTACGTCGGCGGGACGGTTCGAGCTGGGGTTACTGAATTGAAGTGATGCGGTGATGACGAAAAGGCGGGCCTTGATGGCCCGCTTTTAGCGCTCCTTTTTGGGCGGTAGCGCCGGCCCCCGCCCGCGATTCATTCTGCTATCAACTTCCAATGTCTTCCGTCTGACTCCAGCCGGTGCGTCAATCGAAGCGACTGCAGGAAACGTGTGTCGTGAGAGGCCACGACCAGGGCGCCGGGATAATCGTCCAATGCCTGCTCTACCGCCTGGATGGATTCCAGATCGACGTGATTGGTCGGCTCGTCCAGCAATAGCAGTTGCGCGGGCTCGGTGCTCCACAGCACGCACGCCAGCGCACCCTTGAGTCGCTCACCGCCGCTCAACGCACCGGACGGCAGGTTCACAAGGTCGGCGTTCAAGCCCAGCAGCGAAAGATGGCTGCGCAATACCCCGTCCGGCAGCGGCGTTTCCAGTTCATGCAGGCGTTCGAGAACCGACAGGTGGGGTGGCAACACGCTGGTCGCTCGCTGATCGAGCCATGCGCTGCGCACGCCGGTCTGGCAAATGCCAGAGACCGGGGCAATGGTGCCCGCCAACATCTTCAGCAACGTTGTCTTGCCGCTGCCATTCGGACCGGTCACGGCGACGCGCACGGGTCCCGCCAGCGTCAGCGTAAGGGGCGCACTGTCTTCCGGAAACGGCGCGACGGCGTCTTCCAGATGGATCACGCGTTTGCCAGCCGCAATGGCAGTTGCTGGCAGGATAAGTGCGACAGCTTTGTCGGGCTCGATTCGACGTGCTGCCAATTGAACCGCCTCGTCGAGCTTGACCTGCACGTCCTGCTGGCGAAGTCGCTGCCGGCCTGCAAATACCTCTGCGCCATCCTTGCGGCGGCCCATGGCGATCCCCGGAAGATTCGCGTCCTTTGCGCCTTTCGTCTGACGTGCGGTGCGGCGCTGTTGCGCGTCATGTTGACGCTGCGCCGCACGCTCGGCGGCGTCGCGATCCGTCCTTGCGCGGTCGAGCGAAGCCTGCGCCGCCGCCGCTTCGGTGCTGCGCTGAGCCTGATAGAGCGTGTAATCGCCGCCGTAACTGCGCATCCCGCCCGGTGTCAGTTCGACGATGCGGTCCATCAGGTCCAGCAATTCCCGGTCGTGACTGACGAGAATCAGGCCGCCGGTCCATCGCTGCAACTTGTCACGCAGCCATTCGCGCGCGGTGTGATCCAGGTGGTTCGTGGGTTCGTCGAGGACCAGGCCTTCCGCGTCGGATAGAAAGGCGCCGATCAGTGCAACGCGGGTAAGTTCGCCACCGCTCAGCGATCCCGCCAGCCCTTTTGGGTGCAGGTGCGGCAGTCCGCTGTCCGCCAGCGCCTGCTCCAGATCGGCGCGGATATGCCACCGTCCATCGAGTAAATCGAAGTCGGTGGGATGCGGCGTACCGCCTTCCATTCGCGCCAGCGCATCGAGTATTGGTGTCAATCCGGCGACATCGGCAACCGTCGCGCCTTTTGCGGGGACGATTTCCTGCGGCACGTAGGCGACCGTGCCATGGCGCGTGACCTGCCCGGTCTCCGGCTGGAACAAACCGACCAACACCCTCGCCAGCACACTCTTGCCCGCGCCATTCCGGCCCAGCAAGCCGGTACGCTCGCGCTGGAAGGTGTCATTCAGATCGTGTAGGAGCGTCCTGCCGTCCGGCAACGTCACCGTGACATGCCGCACGGAGATGGAGAAACCCGTGGCGTCCGGTGGGAGKCCATCGGAAGCAACGGGAGGCGCAAGCGTTAATACCCCAAGGGCTTCGCGTTCGATATCCGCCATAGTCGAATTCAAATGTTGATACAGCCGAGTGTCTCACGAAGGCCGGCGATTGTTGCCGCCAGGACAACATGCTGAGGGCCTTCACGATACTACTGGCGCCGGCTCCCCCTGACTACACTGCGTCACACGGTAGGTCGAATCGCGAGCACAACGAAGCGCGCGAATTTCGCGGTCGTTCTCGTCCACCGCKCCGCCTCACGCGGCTCACCCCACGCAAACCAACAGGACTACTGAAAATGAGCGAAACAATCCACAATGTGCAGCCGGTTATCGCCAACGTTGGCAAAGAAGGTTTTGGCGAACTCGTGTCTTCCCGCTACGCCGTGCGCGTGGGTGACGTCGACGTCCTGCTGATCAGCGATGGGGTTCTGCCGCTGCCGACCTCCACCATGTCCACCAACGTGAAGGAAGCCGACCGCAACGAATGGTTCGACGATCGCTTCCTGCAGCGCGACATGTTCGACTGGGCGCTGAATATCGCCCTCGTGCGCAGCGGCGACCGCCTGATCCTGGTCGACTCGGGCGTGGGCGACGGTTTCGAATACTTCTCGCGYGCCGGTCGCTCGGTGCTGCGCCTGGAAACGGCTGGCATCGACCTCGCAGCCATCACCGACATCGTGATTACCCATATGCATATGGACCACGTCGGCGGGCTGAATGTGGATGGCGTCAAGGCCAAGCTGCGCCCGGACGTGCGCATTCACGTGGCGGCCGCGGAAGTGGAGTTCTGGAAGAACCCGGACTTTAGCAAGACCGTGATGCCGGAAGCGGTGCCGCCCGCGCTCCGCAAGGCCGCCGCAACGTTCGTGGAACTCTACAGCAAGAACATCGTGCAGTTCGGCCAGACCGTGCAAGTGGCGGCGGGCGTGTCGGCGCGCGTGACCGGTGGCCACACGCCGGGACACTGCGTGGTGGACGTCGCATCGAAGGGCGAGAAGCTGACGTTCGTCGGCGACGCGATCTTCGAGGTCGGCTTCGAGCATCCCGCATGGCAAAACGGCTTCGAGCACGAGCCTGAAGTGGCCACGGAAGTCCGCATCGCGCTGCTCGATGAAGCCGCCGAAACCGGCTCCATGCTGGCCGCCGCGCACATCGCGTTCCCGTCCATCGGTCATATTGCGAAGAACGGTGATGCCTACCGCTTCGTGCCGGTGCAGTGGGATTACTGATATCGGTTGCACTGACGACTGTCAAAGAAGCCGCCGCGAGTTCACAAGACTCGCGGCGGTTTTTTTTCATCGCGTGCTGGACGAATGCGCGACGCGTCTTCTACGCGAGCATCAGGTCCAGGTTTTGAATTGCGGCGCCGGATGCGCCCTTGCCGAGATTATCGAAGACCGCAGACAGGAGAACGTGCCCGTGCGCCATGCCGGGAAATACGCTCAAGCGCATGTCGTTTGTGCCGTTCAGCATTTGCGGATCCAGCTGCTTTACGGCGCTCGATTCTTGCAGCGGCAAGACATGTACGTGGTCCGTCTTGGCATAGTGGCGCGCGAGGCAGGCGTGCAACGTGGCGCCATTTGCGCCGGGTGCCAGCAGCCGCAACGTTAGCGGCACCGTCAGCACGATGCCCTGGCGGAACGCTCCGTATGCAGGGACGAAAATGGGCGGCTGCGCGAGCCCGGCGTGCTGCTGGATCTCCGGCGTGTGCTTGTGCGCGAGTTCCAGGCCATAGACCTGATATGAAGGCGCGTTAGCGGCTCCCGGCCCCTCATATTCCTCCACGCCGGCGCGTCCGCGTCCGGAGTAGCCCGATACCGCATGAATGCTGATGGGGTAATCGCCCGGTATCAGCCCCGCTTGCACCAACGGACGCAGCAGGCCAATCGCACCGGTCGGATAGCACCCAGGGTTGGTGACCCGACGTGCGTTGGCAATGCGCTCGGCCTGCCCCGGCGCCATCTCCGGAAATCCGTAAGTCCAGTCCGGCTGTGTACGGTGGGCGGAGCTTGCGTCGATGACGCGAACCGCAGGATTGACGATGGTGGCCACTGCCTCGCGCGCAGCGGCATCCGGCAAACAGAGGAGGGCGATGTCGCAGGCGTTGATGGCTTCTGCGCGACGCCGCAAATCCTTGCGCTCCGCAGCAGCAAGCGTAATCAGCCTGATGTCGGTCCGGTTACGGAGCCGTTCGTGGATGAGCAAGCCGGTGGTGCCCTGGTCGCCATCGATGAAAACAACGGGAGAGCTCATACGTGAAAGACTCCGCTGACTTTGGGTTGTAAGAAATAGAGAGAAGCCTCATATTGCGTGGACCACTACAATAGAGAAAGTTGAATTTCATAACCTGAACATTCAGTTTTCCTGAACCTGGACGCCGACATGCGAGAGATCAGCCTGGACCGCCTGCGCACGCTGGTCGCCATTGCAGACCGCGGCTCATTTGCGGAAGCGGCGCGTGCATTGCACCTGGCGCCGCCAACGGTCAGCCTTCATATCGCTGAACTGGAAGCCCGCATTGGGGCGCCACTCCTGTCGCGGAAGCGCGGACATGTCAGGCCGTCGGCGATAGGGGAGGTGCTGGTGGAGCGCGCGCGTCGACTGCTGGCCGATGCGGAGCAGGCGTTGGACGATATTCAACGCCAGGTGCAGGGGCTCGAAGGGCGCGTGCGGCTCGGTGCGTCGACTGGCGCGATCGCGCATCTGTTGCCGCAAGCGCTTGAGGTGCTACGCCAGCACCATCCCGCCATCGACATTCAGGTTGCGGTGCTGACTTCACATGAAACCTTGTCCCGACTGGCGGATGGGACGCTGGACGTTGGGCTGGTCGCACTCCCTCAGCCCCCGGTGGCTGGACTCGTGATCAAGCCTTGGCGGCGCGACCCCGTGATGGCCTTTGTGCCGGCGCATTGGCAGTGTCCGGCCCGCGTCACGCCTGATTGGCTCGCTGCCCAACCTCTCATTCTCAATGACGCGACCACGCGTCTTTCACGTCTGACTGCGGAGTGGTTCGCGGCCGGGGGGTGTCATCCTGCGCCTCGCATTCAGCTCAACTACAACGACGCGATCAAGAGTCTGGTAGCGGCAGGTTACGGCGCCGCGCTGTTGCCCCATGAGGCGACGTCGCCATTGCCCGACACGCGCATTGTCATGCGTCCGTTGCGCCCGGCGTTCTGGCGTCGGCTCGGCATTGCACATCGTGCGGGGTACGTTGAGCGTTCGACGCAACACGTGCTTGATATGTTGCGGGATCTGCGCTTGGCGTAGGCGTTGTCCTTTTCCGCTGCATCGTCGCACMGTCCAATGGCACTATTTGTGGATCCAGTCCCGCATCTGAACAACAGGATGACTTATGTATCACCTGTCAGGCGTCTACACGGAGGAAAACGATGGCACGCGTTCGCGTTGAAGGCTTCACCATTTCGCTCGACGGATACGGAGCGGGTCCGAACCAAGACCTCAGCCATCCGCTCGGCGTTGGCGGGACGGAACTCCACCAGTGGCTAGTCCCGACACGCACCTTCCAGCAAGCCTTGTTCGGCAAGGAAGGCGGTACGACCGGGATTGACGACGATTTCGCCGCCCGAAGCTTTCAGAATGTCGGCGCCTGGATTCTTGGGCGGAACATGTTCGGACCCATTCGTGGGGATTGGCCGGACGAAAGCTGGAAAGGCTGGTGGGGAGATAGTCCGCCTTACCACGTTCCGGTCTTCGTCCTGACCCATCATGCTCGGCCTTCCATCGAGATGGAAGGTGGCACCACGTTCCACTTCATAACAGGCGGCATTCGCGAGGCGCTCGACCGTGCACGCGACGCCGCTGCCGGCATGGACGTGCGGATCGGCGGTGGGGCGCATACGATCCGGCAGTATCTTCGCGAGGGCCTGATTGACGAGCTGCACATTGCAATCTCCCCGGTCCTGCTTGGGCGGGGAGAGTCGCTGTTCGACKGGGTTGACCTGGTGGCGCTGGGATACCAATGCGTGAAATCCGTAGCGTCGGAGAAGGCTACGCATGTGATCCTGCGGCGCCAGGCGCGCTAGGACGCCTAGTCACGCGTTGAAGGCCGACATTACTGAAGGGCCGATTTCAGTCCGGCAACGCCTCGCCCACCGCGTCCCGATCCTTCCTGTGCTTGGCCGCAATCCGATGGGTCAGCGCCACCAGCGCCGCAACGGCCGGGTCGGCGTCGTTGGCCCGGTAGCCAAGGGTGAGCGGGGCGCGCAGGCGGTCGGTCTCGACCATGCGGCAGTAGGCCACGCCGTGGCGGTTGAGCCCGGCCATCGACGCCGGCACCACGCTCACGCCGGCGCCAGCCGCCACCAGATTGAGGTTGGTCAGCATCCGTTCCACCTCGGCGCCGATGCGCGGCGTGAAGCCCAGCGCCTCGCATTCGCGCAGCAGGTCGCCGTACATGCCCGGCGCGCCGGGCCGGCGGACCAGGATGAACGGATCGCCCTTCAGTTCGCGCAGTGACACCGGCGTGCCGGCGGCCACGCCTTCGGCCGCCCGGCGGCGCAGCAGCGCGTGGTCCAGCGGCAGGGCGATCACCATTTCTTCCTCGAGCAGGAGGTCGAAGCGCACGCCTTCCGGGTGTTGCACCGGGGCGCGCAGCAGCGCCGCGCTGAGCGTGCCATCGGCCAGTTGCTCGATGGCTTCGGCCGCGTTGCGCTCGGTCAGGGAGAGCGTCACGCGCGGAAACTGCCGCCGGCAGGCGCGCAGCACCTCGGGGGTGAGCGTGTGCGCCGCCGCCGAACTGGTGAAGCCGATGGCCAGCGCGCCTTCGTCGCCGCGCGCCATGCGCTGCATGCGCGCGCGCATTTGCTCGATACGGGCGAACAACTCCACGGCGTCGCCATGGAGCGCGGTCCCGGCGGCGGTCAGGGCTACGCCGCGCGGCTGGCGGTCGAACAGGGACACGCCCAGCTCGGTCTCCAGCGCCTTCAACTGCTGGGAGAGCGGGGGCTGCTGGATGCCCAGCTGCTCGGCGGCGCGGGTCACGGAGCCGGTTTCGGCCACGGCCAGGAAATAACGCAGGTGTCTCAGTTCCATCGGTGGTCCGATATGTCGTGAATATGGCAGATGCCGAAAGCATATATTTTACGAGCGGGCCCGGCCAGCCTAGTATTGGCGTTTTGCCGGATACGGCAGACATAAGACCAAGGAGACACCATGCCCGGCGCGCCACGCTTCGCCCGATTCACCTTGCTGATGGCCGCCACGGCGGCGCTTGCTGCCGGCTGCGCCAGCCAGCCCCCGGCGCCTTCCGCCTCTGGCGAAGCACCTGCCACATCCGCCGCCAAGCCCCAATGGCAGCGCGTGCACCTGGGCAGCGGCGCCGGCTATGACTTCCCGGTCTACGCCAACCATCCGCTGACGGCGGACCTGCGCGGCATTCGCGAGGTGGTATTCGTGCAGCACGGCCTGCAGCGCAATGGCGACGATTACTACGCAGCCGGCGCCGCACTGCTCCAGGCCAGCGGCCGCAAGCCGGAAGAGGTGCTGCTGATCGCCCCGAACTTCCCCGGCACGCCCGATGCCGCCAAGCACTTCGACAACATGCCGGTCTGGACCGTGCAAGGCTGGATCGGCGGCGAAGACGCGGTGTCCGGCCCCGGCGCCGGCGTCAGCTCGCTCCAGGTGCTGGACGACCTGCTGGCCTTCGTCACGGACAAGTCGCGCTTCCCCGCCGTGAACAAGGTCACCGTGGCGGGCCATTCGGGCGGCGCCCAGATMGTCCACCGCTACGCCGTGCTGAACAACGTGGACGAGCGCGTGCGCGCGGGCGGCATCGATCTGCGCTACGTGGTGGCCAATCCCTCGTCCTATCTCTACTTCACGCCGGACCGGCCGGTGGCGCCTGATCTCAAGCGCTTCGCGCCGTACAGCACCACGACCTGCGCGGACTACGACAAGTACCGCTACGGCATGCAGGACATGGTGGCCTACGCCAAGGGCGCCAATGGCATGACGCTCTACCAGCGCTACATGCAGCGGCAGGTCACCTATATGGTGGGTAGCGAGGATAACGATCCGAATCACCGTGTGCTCGATAAGGCATGCGGCGCCGAGGCCGAAGGCCCCACGCGCCTCCAGCGCGGGCGCGCCTACCAGCGCTACGAGCAATTCCTCGCCAAGCCGGGCCAGACCAGCCGCCATCGCGCCTTTGAAGTGGTGGGCGTGGGGCACGATCAGGCGCGCATGTTCGGCTCGCAGTGCGGCGCGCAAGCGGTGTTCGGCATGGAACCAGCCGCCAACGCGGCGGGCGCCGTGTGCCGGGCACCGCAGCTGTGAGGGCCTGGGCAAGACGGGGTTTGCCCCCAAGGCGGGCAGGGCGGGCTGGTGCTAGCATGCCGCGAGCTATTCGACTCGCGCCCCTGCATCCATGCCGTTCCCTCCGGTTCCGCCTGACCGGGCCCGCCGCCGCCTGACCCATGGTCTGGCGGGACTGGCCGGACTGGCGGTACTCCCGCTGTTCCCCCGCGCCGCATGTGGCGCAGACACCACGCACCTGCTGGTCGGCTATGCCGCCGGCGGGGGTGCCGACCATATCGCCCGTCTCGTCGCCGACAGCCTGACCACGGACGGCGTGCCCACCATCGTCGAGAACCGCCCCGGCGCCGCCGGCCAGATCGCCCTGCACGAGGTGGCGCGCGCCACGTCCGGCCCGCGCACCTTGCTGCTCGGCACAGTAGGCTCGGTCAGCATCGGCCCGCTATTGGCCGCCGCGCCCGAGCCGCCGGCCACGCCGTTGCAGCCGGTGGCCATCGTCGCCACCACGCCGCACGTGCTGCTGGCCTCCGCGGAGGCGCCCGCTGCCACGCAGACSCTCCAGGCCCGGCTGGCCGAAGCGCGTCGGCGCCCCGGCGAACTGGCCTACGCCTCCCTCGGCATTCATTCCAGCGCCCATCTGGTGGGCGAATTGATCTGCCAGCAGGCGGGTGTGTCGATGAACCACGTGCCGTATCCCGGCAGTGCGCGCGCATTGGTCGATCTGCAGGGCGGACACGTGGCGCTGCTGGTGAGCACGCTGCAGGCCGCGTTGCCGCTGATGCGTCAGGGCAAGGTGCGCGCGCTGGCGGTGACCGGTGCCGCGCGCAGCCCGCTCGCGCCGAACGTGCCGACGTTCGAGGAGGCCGGCGTGCCCGGCATGCGGCAGGACGCCTGGTACGGCGTGCTGGCGGCGCCCAGCATGTCCGCGCGCGCCTGCGCGGCGCTGGCGGACCGCTTCACGCGGCTGCTGCGCACGCCGGCTCTGCGGCAACGTCTGGGTCAGGACGGCGCCGAGCCGCTGGCGCTCACCGGCGCGCAGGCTTCCGACTACCTGGCGCGCGAGCGCGAGGTCTGGCGGCAGGCCATCGGCCGCGTGGCCAGCCGGCTCGCCTGACGGTTCGCCCGGGCGCGCTGCCTATATATATAGAGGGAATCCCACGAAAGACGCCGGGGCACCCTTGCGAGTGCCCCGGCGGTGGACCCCGAGTTATCTGCGCGCCCTGAACTTCAGCGCACTGCGGCAACCGTGGAAATGCCGCGCGGGGTCCGAAAAGACGAAGAGGAAGCCGACTTACGGCTGGCGGCTCTTGTCCTGGTCCTTCTGGCCACCTTGCTGGCCTTGTTGCCCTTGCTGGCCGCCTTGCTGACCGCCACCTTGCTGGCCTTGACGGCCGGACTCCTGTTGCTGCTGGCCACCGCGTTGGTCCTGGTTGCCCATCTGGCCCCCGCCCTGGCGTTGTTGGTCCTGGCTGCCACCTTGCTGGTTACCGCGCTGGCCGGGTTGCTGCTGCTCTTGCTGCTTCTGGCCCGGTTGGGATTGGTTCCCCTGTTGCTGCTGTCCCATTGCTAGTCTCCATGTCGCGGCGAGGCTGCCGCAGGCCCAGAGTCGCAATGGCCGTGCCAAGCCCTCGGAGGTTGAGAATGTGGGGGAAAAGTGGGGGTTATGGCATCTTTAGGGCATCTGTCAGACATACAGGTAACGCATACGTGGCTCCCCATGTGCGCCGATTTACAACGCGTGCCGTGTTTTTACCGGTCGGGCGCGTCGCCCACGTGGCCCCGGCGCGGAAAACCGCCGCGAGGCCCTGTCCACGCGTCATTTGGGCGATCTGGCACGCGATGTGCAGAACAGTGGCTGTCACTTCCTCAACAAGGAGATCGAGCATGAAGACAGCACAGACCCTGCGCATTACACGTATTGCACTGATGACCGCCGCGCTGGCCGCTGCGGGTGGCGCGCATGCCCTGGACATGGGGGGTGGCGGCTTCATCAAGGTGGCCGACACCAGTGTCCGCAGCGATAACAGCGCGGCCCCGCCGGCAAACAATGCGTCGGGCATGCCTGGCCATACCGAAGGTGACAAGGAAAAGCGTCCCGCCGCGACCACTGACGCCAAGATGGACGCCAGCGTGGACAAGGGCGTGGATAACTCCAAGCAGGTTGTCACCGACAGCGCGTTGACCACCAAGGTCAAGACGAAGCTGCTGGCGACCAAGGACCTCAAGTCCACCGGCATCCACGTGAAGACCAAGGACCGCGTGGTGGCCCTGACCGGCACGGTGCCGACCAAGGACCAGCACGAGATGGCGCTGGAAACGGTGCGCTCGGTGGAAGGTGTGAATTCGGTGCGCGACAACCTGAAGGTATCGTCGCGTTAATGCACACGCGCTAGTTTTTTATGCGCGGCGACCTCGTCGTCGCCCTCTGCGCGGAGCCGCGGTCATCCCACGTACCGCGGCTCTTTTTGCGGCTCGTCTTGCGGCTTTGACTTCGGTCAAGCCGCTTTGCGCTTTTTGGCGGGGGCGGCCTTCCTGGCTGCGGTCTTCTTCGGCGCGGCTTTCCTGGTCGCCGCTTCCTTTGTCGATGTCTTTGTCGATGCCTTTGTCGATGCCTTCTTCGCCGTCGCCTTCCCCGCAGCCTTCTTCGTCGCCGGCTTTTCCTCTTCCTCGTCATCCAGAAGATCGGCATTGCGGCTGGCCGGCCTGGCCGGTGCCTTGCCCCGATGGCCGATGCTCTGCTTGAGCAGCGCCATCATGTCGATGACCTTCGCGCCCTTGCCGCTGGGCGCCGCTTCCTCGGACGCCGGCGTCAGCAGGTGCGTCTTGCCGGCCTTGATCTTGGCGTGGATGCGCGCCATCAGGTCTTCGCGATAGGTGTTGCGGTACTGCTCCGGCTTCCAGTCCTCGCTCATGTCCTTCACCAGCCTGGTGGCCATGGCCACCTCGCGCGGGGTCGCCGCCTTGCCCTTGCCACCAGAAGGCAGGCTGAGATCCTCGATCGGCACCACCTCGTCCGCAAAGCGCATCGTATTCAGCACCAGCGCCTTGCCCACCACCAGCAGCGCCGCCAGGTGCTGGCGGTTGCGCAGTACCACCAGCGCCAGCGCGGCGCGGCCGGTCTTGCGCAGGGTCTCGTGCAGCAGCGCGTAGCCGCGCTCGCCGCGCTTGTCCGGCTCCAGGTAGTAGGGGGTGTCGAAGTAGTAGGGCGGAATGCTGTCCGCTTGCACGAAGCTGACGATGTCGACGGTCTGCGTGGCCTCGACGTTGGCCTGCCGGAAGTCCTCGTCGCTGAGCACCACGTACTCGTCCTTCTCGTACTGGTAGCCCTTGACGATGTGCTCGCTGTCGATGACCTTGCCGGTGTGTTTGTTGATGCGCTGGTAGCCCACCGGCGCCATGTCGCGCTGGTCCAGCAGGTCGAGGTCCAGCGTATGGCTGCGCGAGGCGGTCTTCAGCGCGACGGGGATATTGACGAGGCCAAAGCTGATGGCCCCTTTCCAGATGACGCGGGACATGGCCCGTGGCCCCTACGCGCGCTGCGGCGGCGGGGGCGGGAGATCGCCCGGGGGCGGATCGCTGACCGGCTCGGGCGGACCCGGCGGCGGCTCCGGCGGCGGGGCCTCGGGCGGCGGGGGCACGATGTCGGGTTCGGGCGTGATGTGCAGGTGCAGGGGCGGGGGCAGGGGCAGGGGCTGATGCAGCATGAGGCTCCTCGGGGTCAGGCGTCTAGTTCATCGAGCATGCGGGTCAGGGCACCGAGGTCGGCGGGTTTGACCAGATGCAGGTCGAACCCCGCCGCGCGCGTGCGCCGGCGGTCGTCGGGCTGGCCGAAGCCGGTCAGCGCCACGATGCGCGCGTGGCGCAGCTCGGGAATCTCGCGCAGCCGGCGCGCGGTCTCGAAGCCGTCCATGGTCGGCATGCCGAGGTCCAGCAGCACCACGTCCGGCCGCACGCTGGCCGCGCACGCCACGGCGCTCTGGCCATCAGGCGCCGTCACCACGGTGTGGCCGAGCGTCTCCAGCGTCATGGTCATGGCCTCCAGCGCATCGACGTTGTCATCGACCAGCATGATGGTGTGCGCGGTGCCCGGCTGGGGGCGCGATTTCCCGGTCGGCGGATGCCAGTTCTGCCACGGTTCCACGGGCAGTTCCACGACGAAGGTGCTGCCCATGTTGCGGCCCGGGCTTGCGGCGCTGACCCGGCCGCCATGCAGCGTGACCAGCTTCTGCACCAGCGTCAGGCCAATGCCGGCGCCTTCGCGCGCGGCAAAGGTATCGGGATCCGTGGCGATATCGGCCGGCTGGGGCGCGTCGCCGTCCCGGTCATCGTGCTCGGCATGCAGCGCGGCCAGTTTCGGGGCCCGGTTGGCGGCGACGCTGGCCGCCGCGATCGACGCGGCATCGGGCGTCGGCGTTTCTTCCAGCGGATTGCCGGACTCCGGCGCCAGCGGATCGAACAACTGCCGTTGCAGCGCCTGGGAAAGCCCGGCGCCGTTGTCGCTCACCCGCACGATCACGCGGCCATCGGCTGCGGCGGCCTCCACGGCCAGCGTGCCGCCCTCGGGCGTGTACTTGGCGGCGTTGTGCAGCAGGTTGGCGAAGATCTGCGTCAGACGGACCATGTCGCCGCGAATCGGCAGCGGCTGCTCGGGCAACGACAGGCGCAACGTGTGCCGGCGTTCCTCCAGTAGCGGGCGCACCGTTTCCACGGCCGTGTTCAGCGCACCGCGTAACTCCACGAGGTCTCGCCGCAGGGTGATCTTGCCCTGGTTGAAGCGGGACACGTCGAGCAGTTCGTCGACCAGCCGGGTCATGTGATGCAACTGCCGGCCGATGATGTCCCGCGCGCGGAACATGTCCTCGCGGCTTGGGGAGAACTGCTGGAGCAGGTCCACCGCGCTGCGCATCGGCGCCAGCGGGTTGCGCAGCTCGTGGGCCAGCATGGCGAGGAATTCGTCCTTGCGGCGTTCCTCGTTATGCAGCGTGCGCTCGGCGCGCTTGTGGCGCGTCACGTCCTGGCAGATGCCCGCCACGCGCAGGCAGCKGCCATCCGCCCCGCGCACGGGGAAGGCGCGCATATGGACTTCGCGGATCTCGCCGTTGGGGCGTTCGAGCTGGAATTCGGTGTCGAGCAGGCCATCGCGCAGCATGCTCTGCCATTCGGCTTCCATGCGCGAGCGTTCCTCGGGCAGCACCCATTCGAGCCAGCGGTGCGGGTCTTGCAGCACCGCCTGGGTCGGGCGGCCCCAGAGCGATTCGAACGAGGGGCTGACGAACAGGAAGCGTCGGGTGGTCGGGTCGAGAATCCAGACCACATCGGCCAGCGCCTCCGCCAGTTGGCGGAACAGGTCTTCGTTTTCGTGCAGTGCCTGCGAGGTGCGGCGGAAGGCATCCTCAGCCCCGCGCATGCGCAGCAGGGCGTTGATGCTGGAGACCAGTTCCTCCGACTCCACTGGCTCGATCAGGAAGCTGTCGGCGCCGCCGTTGAGCGCCTGTACGCGCCGGTGGGAATCGGACATGCCGGGTGACGTCAGCAGCACCAGGGTGCGCGCGCTCTGCGGATCATTCTTGATCAGGCGGCAGACTTCCAGTCCGTCCACGTCGGGCAACTGGGTGCCGAGCAGCACGAGATCGGGGGTGTGCTGGCGGACCAGCGACAGCGCAGCCTGGCCGTTCGACGCCTCCAGCACCGAGAAGTCGGCCCGGTGGAGGATCCGGCTCTTGACGTAGCGCGGCCCCTCGCGGTCTTCCACGTTGAGAATCAGCGGGCGCCGGCTGGGATGGGCGGTCGAGGCGTTCATGGCTGGCAGGCGGCAGGATCGGCCGCGATAGTGAAGACGGATGCCCGGAGTGCGCCACGCGTGGCAAGGCCGGCCGGACGTGCCGGCAGGGCGGCGTCAGGTGTCGGGAATAAGGATCGTATTGTAATAATTACCTGCATACCGCCCGGTTCCGTTGTAGTTTCGACATGCGAAGTTCAGGCTTGAAAAGTGGCGATAAATTCACGTGCTCTTTGCTGTGATGGGCTGTTATTTGCGCTGCGCCTCGCCGCTGTGGGCTTCCGCGCTGGGCGACGTCCCGCCTTGCGGGCCTGCCGAGCCCGGCGCCTCTACGGACTTTTGCGGCACCTTGCTCTCCGAGGTCTGACCGCTGGGGCTAGGGCCCTTGCCGAAGCGGGCTGCCAGTTTGTCCTGCACCGCGGCCAGTTGAGCCGCCTGCACCTTGGCTTCCTCGGCTTCCTTGACCTTCTTGGTCTCGGCTGCCTGCTGCTGTTCAGGTGTGGGCGGAGGCAGCTTGGCCTCGGCGGTGGAGGCCAGCAGGACGGCCAGTGCGAGCGTCAGCCCGCCCAGGACCGCGCGTTGCCAGAAGTCGTTCGAGAACCATGGGTCAGGGAGATGTTTCATCGGATTTGCCTCGTCTTATGTGCCGGCGTGGGCGGGGGTTTTCCGATGGGAGTGGCAAGAAGCGTGCCGCGCATGCCGAGGCGCTGACAGACGGAGCCGGACAGGCCGCCCGGGCCAGTGCCGGACGGCCTTCGGGGTGGTCCTGCCGGGCTCAGGAGCCGGCCAGCCGCTTGCTGGCCTGGGTCAGCGTCTGGCGTACGGCGTCGTGCCCGGCCCACGGGTCGTGCCGGGCCATTTCCTCCAGGCGCGGGCCCACGTTGGCGATGGTCCAGTGCGCCGCCGAGGTCAGGTCGGCCAGTTCCTCCCAGGCCACCGGCACGGACACGCCCAGCCCGGGCCGCGCGCGTGCCGAGAACGCGGCGGCCGTGGTAGCCCCGACACCGTTGCGCAGGTAATCGATGAAAATCTTGCCAACCCGGTTGCGCGGCCCGCTCTTGGCCACGAAGCGGTCGGGAATCATGGTCGCCATGTGCTGCACCACCGCCTGGGCGAAGTCCCGCACGGGGTCCCAGCCCCAGTTCGCACGCGGCGCCAGCGGCACCACCACGTGCAGGCCCTTCCCGCCGCTGGTCTTCAGGAAGCTTTGCAGCCCCAGTTCGTCCAGCAGCCCCTTGGTCAGCGTGGCGGCCTCCCGGATGGCCGGCCACTTCACCCCCTCGCCGGGGTCGATGTCGAAAATGACCCGGTTCGGCCTGTCGAGGCTGCGCGCCACCGCGTTCCAGGTGTGGAACTCCACCACGTTGAGCTGCGCCACCGCCACGATGGCCGCCTCCGTGGCGATCTCCAGCAGCGGCGGATGGCCGGGCCAAAGCTTGGGGTCGAGCGGCTTCACGCCGTCGATCTTGAGGGTGTCGCCGTGGCGCTGGAAGAACTGTTCGCCATCCACGCCGGATGGGGCGCGCACCAGCGCAATCGGCCGACCCTTGAGGTAGGGCAGCATCAGCCCGGCGGCGCTGGCGTAATAGCGCACGAGGTCGCCCTTGGTCAGCCCGGTGGAGGTGTCGATCACCCGGTCCGCATGGCTGACGACGATCTTGCCGATGGTCTCTTTGGCCGGGGCTTTCCTGGCCGGGGCTTTCTTTGCTGCCGACTTGGCCGCCTTGGCCGACGTGCCCGACTTGCCCGACTTCGCCGCCGCCGCCGGCTTCTCCACCGACACCGCGCCGGCCGGCTTGTCCGTGCGCAGGCCGTGGAACACCGAATGCCGCACGCGGCCCTCCTTGGTCCACGCGCCGAAGGACACCTCCGCCACCAGCTTCGGCTTGACCCAGTGGCCGCGAATGCCGCGCGGCAGGTCGTCGAACGGCGGGGCGTCCGTGACCAGGGGGTCGAGCTGCTTGCGCAGCGTGCCGAGCATCGCCGTGTCGAACCCCGTGCCGACGTTGCCGGCGTAGCGCAGCTTGCCCTGCGCGTCGTGCACGCCCAGCAGCAGGGAGCCCAGCCCGCTGCGGCTGCCCTTCGGGTCGGTAAAGCCGCCGATCACGAACTCCTGCCGCAGCGTGCATTTGAGCTTGATCCACGTGTTGGCGCGCGTGCTGACGTAGGGCGCGTCGTTGCGCTTGCCGATCACGCCTTCCAGCTTCATGCGGCAGGCGGCGGCGAGCATCTCGTCCGGGCTGGCCTCGAAGCTCTCGCTGAAATGGAGCCGGGGCGCGGTGTTGGCCTCKAACAGCCGGCGCAGCAGCAGCCGGCGCTGGTCCAGCGGCACGGCGCGCAGGTCGTGGCCGGCGTAGTAGGGGAGGTCGAAAGCGTAGAACTGGATGGCGTCCGCGCGCGAGGTCTCGAACGCGTTCTGCAGCGCCTGGAAGTCGGTGATGCCCTGCGCGTCCACCACCACGATCTCGCCGTCCAGCCAGCCGTCGGGCAGGCCCAGCGTGCGGATCTCCGCCGCGAGGGCGCGCAGCTTGGAAGTCCAGTCGTTGCCCTGGCGGGTGAACAGGCGCACGTCGTCGCCATCGACCCGGGCCAGCACGCGGTAGCCATCGAACTTGATCTCGTACTGCCACTGGCTGCTGTCGGCCGGTGCCTTCTCCACCAGCGTGGCGAGCTGGGGTGCCAGCGCCAGTGGCAGCTTGGCTTTCTTGGCGCCCTCGGGCAGGGCGGGGAGGTCGCGGGCCTTGGCCTTCTTGGTGGCTGCTGACTTGGCCGATTTGGCCGGTGCCTTCTTTGCAGCCTTCTTCGCCGCCTTGGCCGTGCCGGCCAGCACGCTGTCCGGCATGGCGTCCACCACATTGAAGGCCGACGCGGCCTGCGCGTACTCGTCGCGCTCCTTGATCAGCAGCCAGCCGTTGTCGCGTTGGTCGTCGCGCTGGCGCTTGCCGCCCATGCGCACGAGGGTCCAGTGGCCCTGCAGCTTCTCCCCGCGCAGTTCGAACTTGAGCTTGCCGTCCCGATAGCCGGCCGCCGGGTCGCCATCGGGCACCCAGGTGCCCCGGTCCCACACGATGACCGTGCCGGCGCCGTAGTGCCCGGCCGGAATCACGCCTTCGAAGTTGGCGTAGTCGAGGGGGTGGTCCTCCACGTGCACGGCCATGCGCTTGTCGGCCGGGTCGTAGCTCGGCCCCTTGGGCACGGCCCAGCTCTTCAGCGTGCCGTCCAGTTCGAGCCGGAAGTCGTAATGGAGCCGCCGCGCGGCGTGTTTCTGGATCACGAAGGACAGCGCCGGCGCCGCGCGCTTGCGGGCGGTCTTGGTTCCCTTGGCTGCCTTGCCCCCGCTGGGCTCCGGCGTGGCCGCGAAGTCGCGCTTGCCCCGGTACTTGCCGAGCGGTTCGGCGGCGTCCGGAGCGGGGTCGGCGGCACGGGTGGCACGGTTAGGTTGAGCCATGATCTGTCCTTCGGAGGCGGCGGGGCTGCGGCTTTCAGCTTATGCAGCACACGCCGCTTGCGAAAGCGGGAGCCGTCCTACACGCCGCCCCTTACCCGTTGTTGTAATTCCTGACAGCCCATGCTGCGCCGCACATCGGCGTGTCGCCGCCGCCAGCCGGGAACGGGACTTGCGGACTCGACAGGGGAGACACGCCACAGTGTCGTCAGCGTCAACAGTGCGCCCGCAGCAGCCCGGATGCCCGCGCGCCGCATCCCATCCGAACCGGGCCTGGCAGAGGACGACACGGAAATGAGACCCCTGAAACCAATTGGCTCGCAGGTCATCGTGCTGACGGGTGCCACCAGCGGCGTAGGCCTGATCACGGCGCGCAAGGCGGCCGCCGCCGGCGCCCGGCTCGTGCTGGCGGCGCGCAGCGAGGACGTGCTGCACAAGCTGGCCGAGGAGTTGCGCGAAACCGGGACCGAGGTCATCACCGTCAGGACCGACGTGGGCAACCAGGACGACGTGGCCAGGCTGGCCGAGGCGGCCATCGAGCGCTTCGGCGGATTCGACACCTGGGTCAACAACGCCGGCGTGACGATCTTCGGCCGCCATGACGACGTGCCGCTGGAAGACCAGCGCCGCCTGTTCGACACCAACTACTGGGGCGTGGTGCACGGCTCGCTGGCCGCCGCCACGCACCTGCGCCAGCATGGCGGGGCGATCATCAACATGGGTAGCGAGGCCTCCGACTGCGCCATGCCGCTGCAGGGCGCCTACGCGGCGTCCCAGCACGCCATCAAGGGCTTCACGGACACCCTGCGGCTGGAACTGGAGCAGGAGAAGGCACCGATCTCGGTAACGCTGATCAAACCGGCCGGGCTGGAGACGCCCATGGTCAGCCACGCCAAGAACTTCCTGCATGTGGAGCCGAAACTGGCGGCGCCGCTCTATGACCCCGCGATGGCCGCCGACGCGATCCTGTTCGCCGCCGCGCACCCGCGCCGGGACATGTTCGTGGGCGCCTCCGCCAAGGCGTTCTCGGCCGCCGCCTACCACGCGCCGCACGCGTTCGACCGCTTTATGAGTCGCTTCATGGGCCGCGCCCAGCAGACGCGCGACCCGGCCGGCCCGCGCGAGGACAACACGCTCTACGAGGCTGGCAACTGCCTGCGGGAGCGCACTGGCAACCGCAAGGCGATCCAGTCCTGCCCGTACACGACGTCGGCCCGGCATCCGCTGCTGACGACGGCGCTGATGGTGGGCGCGGCGGCGACGATGGMGGGGCTGGTGCAACTGAGGCGGCGCTAGGGTGAGAGGGTGCGGGCCGGTTGTCGATTCAAGCCCGCACCAGCAGCGCCACCGGCAGGCTGGCCAGCGCGTCCTTCACGCGCACATAGCCCGCGTGGGATGGCACCGCGTGGCCGGTCAGCACATCGACCCAATCCCCCTCGGCATGCAGCGCGGTGTCGCCCCAGCAATGGGGCGGAATGCGGGGTAGCGCCGGGTCCACATGGGCGGCGGCCAGCCGCGTCACGATGACCATCGCTTCCACCGGCCCGCAGCGGCGCGAGAACGCCAGCACCTGCGGCGCCAGCTTGCCGATCGCCGCCCGCGCCGTGTATTCGCCCCGGCTGAACAGCGCCGGCTGTTCGGCCCGGTACGCCAGCACTGATCGGATCACCTGCTGCTTGATGCGGCCGTCGCGCCAGCGCGCCAGCCACTGGGCCCAGCCAGCCCGGCAGTCCAACCGCGCCTGAAGCTGCGCGTAGTCCGGCGGGCGCCGGTTGTCCGGATCGACGAGGCTGAAGTCCCAGCCCTCGTTGCCCTGATAGCGGTCCGGCACGCCGGGCGCCGTCAGCGCGAGCAGGGTCTGGGCGAGGCTGTTGAGCGCGGCGGCCGGGCCGATCCGGTCCGCGAAGCGGCCGATCTGCTCCAGCACGCTGTCTTCGCCACCGGACCCCAACGCGGCGAGGAACGCTTCGCAGGCTGCCTCGTAGGCCTCGTCGGGATGGGTCCAGCTCCCGTGGCGCTTGGCTTCGCGGATGGCCTTGCGCTGCCACGCCAGAATCCGGGCGATGAAATCGCGCTGGGCGTCCTCGCTCGCCAGCGCGCCCGCCTCCGCCGGCCAGGCGCCCAGCAGCGTCTGGTAAAGCATTGCCCGATCGGTGCCATCCGGCCCCTTGGGGGAGGCCACCAGCAGCGGCCCGATCTGCGCTTCCCAGCCGGCCACGGCCTCGGCCCATKGCTCGGCGACCTCGCTCAGTACCGCCAGCCGCATGCGGGCATCCTCGCCGCGCTTGTGGTCGTGCGTGGCCACCGCCAGCATGGCGTGCGGCCAGTGCGCCTGCCGGTGCGCCATGCGCGCGTGGAACCGTTCCGGCGCCAGCGCCAGCGTGCCGGGAAAACTGCCGACTTCGTTACGGGACAGCAGCCGGCCGTAGCGATAGAAGGCGGTGTCCTCCGTGGATTTGGCCGCCAGCGCTGGCATGACCTGTTGCAGCCGGGTGCGGATGGCGCCGGCCGGAGTGTCGGCTGCGGCATCGCTTTGCAGGCAGCCCAGGAGGAAGTCGAGCGCCGCCGCCTCGTCCGGGGCGAGGTGGGTGCGCGCCTGCCCGGCGGCGCTGGCGACCATCGCGTCGTCGAAGGCTGGCTCGCCGGCCACGCCGGTGTAGTAGCTCCGATAAACCGGCACCGCCGCGAGGAAAGCGGTCAGCGCGTGGCGCAGCGCGTGGGCGGTGAGGTCGCGCGTGGCCGGCACCGACCGCGCCAGCGCGTGCAGGCGGGTGCAGACCGCGTCGATCTCGGCCACGAGATGCCGGGCGATCACGCGGTGGCGGGCCGACTTCACATAGTCGGGGTAGGGCCGGCTGTCGCCGCTGATGCGCATCCAGAGCATGTTCAGCGCGCCTTCGCCGCTGGCGTCGTGGAGTACGGCGGAAACCTCGTCCATGAAGTCGTAGCCGGTGGTGCCGTCCACGCCCCAGTCGGCCGGCAGCGGTTCGTCCTCGCCCAGGATCTTCTCCACCACGATCCACGGGTGCGCGCGGGCCCCCTCGGCGGGGCGGCCGGGGCGCAGCATGTCCAGCCGGGCGCGAAGCTGCCGGCAGTAGCCAGCGGGGTCGGCCAGCCCATCGACATGATCGACGCGCAGCCCGTCCACCCAGCCTTCGGCATAGAGGCGGAAGGCCAGCGCGTGGACGGCCTCGAACACGTCCGCGTTTTCCTCCCTCACGCCAACCAGCTCGGTGATCTCGAAAAAGCGCCGCCAGGTCAGTTCGGCGGCGCCAGTGCGCCACCACGCCAGCCGGTAGTGCTGGCGCTCCAGCAGCGCGTGCAGGGCTTCCGGGGTGCCCGGCGCGGCCATGTCGAGCATGGGCTCGGCCAGCGGCAGGCTGTGGTCGCCATAGCGCAGCGTGGCCGGGCCGCCGGGCGGGCGCTCCAGCTTGAGCGCGCCGGAGGTCAGCGTGTCCCAGTACGGATCGCCGAGGATCGGCAGCAGCACCTTGCCCTGCAGCGCGGGGTCGGCGGGCTGCCAGTCGATGTCGAAGACCTGCGCATGGGCGCTGCGCTGGCCGTGTGCGAGCACGTCGCGCCACCAGCCGTTGTGCGTGGCATCGGCCGCCATGTGGTTGGGCACGATGTCCACCACCAGGCCCAGCCCCGCCGCGCGGGCGCGCGTGGCCAGCGCCAGCAGGCCATCTTCGCCGCCCAGTTCCGGGTTGACCTGCGTGAAGTCGGTGACGTCGTAGCCGTGCGTGGAGCCGGGGCGCGCGGTGGTGACCGGCGACAGGTACAGGTGGCTGACGCCCAGCCCGGCGTAATAGGGCACCAGCGCCTCGGCATCGGCAAAGGTGAACCCGGCGTGCAGCTGGAGGCGCGCGGTGGCGCGCGGCACCCCGGCGTGGTCGAGATCGCTCATGGATGTTGCAGGCAGGTCACGCAGCAGTGTTCGGGGAGCGTGCCGGCGGCCAGCGTGGCGATGGCGCCGGGCTGGCTGGCGTGGATCATCGCGCCGCCGTCACAGTCGACCACCACGGGTTCCTCGCCCAGATTGAGCCAGATCGACAGCCAGCTGCCGTCGCCCAGCCGCCAGCGCGCCACGAGGGCCTTGTCGCCCAGCACGGTCACGCCCTCGGCGCGGGCGTTGCGCAGGCGCGGCATCAGCTCGTTGCGGCGGATCGACAGCAACTCGCCGTAGTAGTGGTGCCACGCGCGGCAATAGCCGTCGGTGTCGTCACAGATCGGGCGGGACGCCTCGAAGGTCTCCGGCGCGTTGGGATCGGCGATCTGCGCCGAGCGGGTGTCGTCGCGGAAGGCTTCGGACGCCGCGAACTCGCGCCGGCGGCCATCGCGCACGGCCTGCGCCAGTTCGGGCGGGTGATCGGTGAAGTACAGGAACGGCGTGCGCGCGCCGTGCTCCTCGCCCATGAAGACGAGCGGGATCTGTGGGCAGAGCAGTTGCAGCGCCACGGCGGCGCGCAGCGCGTCCGGCTCCGCCAGGCTGGCCAGCCGCTCGCCGAAGGCGCGGTTGCCGGTCTGGTCGTGGTTCTGAAGGAAGGTGACGAAGGCTGTGGGCGGCAGTTGGGCGCTGGGCTGGCCGCGCCGCACCTCGCGGCCCTGCAGCGGGCCGTTCTCGTCGCCGGAGCGATGGGGCGATACCTCGCCCTGCCACGCGAAGCCTTCGGCCAGCACCCGGGCGAGGTGGTGGATGGGCGCCGTACTTGCGTCGGCAGCCACGGTCTCGGGCAGGCCGGCGTGGTACTCCCTGTAGTAGCCGTCATGCTCGCCGGTCAGCAGCACGTGCAGCGCGTGGTGGGCGTCGTCGTTCCACTGGGCGTCGTAGCCGGCGGCCAGCAGTGCGGCGTCGTTGTGGTCGTTCTCCAGCACCAGATGCAGATGGCGGCCCGGCAGGCAATGGCGCAGGTCGTGCGCCAGTTGCGGCAGCCAGCCTTCGTCCTCGATGGCGTGCACGGCGTCCAGCCGCAGGCCGTCGAAGCGGAACGATTCCAGCCAGTAGCGCGCGCTCTCGCCAAAGAAGCGCCGCACCTCGGGGCGCCGGAAGTCGATGGCCGGCCCCCACGGGGTCTGGCGGTCGTCGCGGAAAAAGCCGCTGGCGTAGCGGTGCAGATAGTTGCCCTCGGGGCCGAAGTGGTTGTAGACCACATCGAGCAGCACCATCATGCCCAGCCCGTGCGCGGTGTCGACCAGCGTGCGCAGGTCGTCCGGCGTGCCATAGCTGCGCTCGGGCGCGAACGGCAGCACGCCGTCATAGCCCCAGTTGCGCGCGCCGGGAAACTCGGCCAGCGGCATCAGTTCGATGGCGGTGAAGCCCAGCGCGGCCAGCCGGTGCAGTTGCGCGGTGGCGCCGGCGTAGCCGCCGGCCAGCCCCACGTGCATTTCATAGATCACGGCCTCGTGCCAGGGGCGCCCGCGCCATTCGGTGTGGTGCCACGCGAACGGCTCGGCCGGCTGGCACAGCACGCTGGCGCCGTGCACGTCCTCGGCCTGAAGCCGGGAGGCGGGGTCCGGCACGATGGTGCCGTCGTCGAGCCGGAACCAGTAGCGCGCGCCGTCGCAGCAGGCGGTCACGGCTTCGAACCAGCCGTGCTCGGTGGGCGCCATCATCACCGGCGCCATGCCGGCCACTTCGAGCCGCACGGGCTGGTCCTCCGCGGCGGCGTCCGGCGCCCAGAGGCGGAAGCGCACGCGGCCATCGGCCAGCCGCACCGGGCCGAAGCGGTAGGATTCGGCGCTTTCATCGTCACATGGCAGCAGGCGCGTGTCCGCGCCGAGCGTCTGCCATTGCGGAACCGGGGGCACGGGCCTGGCGCCGGTACCGGGCGCGGGCATGGCATACATCATGGTGCGCTACCTTCAGGCCGGCAGGCCCGGTGTGACCGGTTCCACGGCGGGCGTGGGCAGGGCGGGACGAGGGGCGCGCGACGGACGCGCGGCGGGGGCCGCCACGGCATCCGGCAGCGGGGCGGGTACTGCGGCGGGAACATGGGCGAGGGCCGGCGCCAGCGCGCGGTACATCGCCAGATACTGTTGCGCCGGACCTTCCCAGCCGAACTCCGTCTGCATGCCGGCACGCTGCATCGCGCGCCAGTGGCGGGGGCGGTGGAACCAGTCTAGTGCGCGCGTGATGGCGGCGCCCATCGTTTCGACCGAATCGCCATCGAAGACGATGCCGGTGGCGCGGGGAGCAGGCAAGGCATCCTCGCCCACATCGCGCACGGTGTCAGCCATGCCGCCCACGCGGGAGACGATGGGCACTGTGCCGTAGCGCATGGCGTAGACCGGGGTCAGGCCGAATGGCTCGAAGCGGCTGCCGTGCAGCAGGGCGTCCGCGCCGGCGTGGAGCAGGTGGGCGTCTTCCTCGCGATAGCCGATGGAGATGCCCACGCGGTCCGGGTGGCGGGCGCCGAGCGCGCGGTAGGCCGCCTCCAGCGCCGGATCGCCGCAGCCGAGCACCGCGAACTGCACATGGTCATGGCGGCGCAGCGCCGCCTCCATCGCCAGCACGGCCACATCGGCCATTTTCTGGTGGGTGAGCCGGCTGCCCATGGCGATCAGGGGCCGGTCCGGCGCCTGCGCCAGGCCGTGGCGCGCCTGCAGCGCGGCCTTGCAGGCGCGCTTGCCGGCGAGGTCGCGGGCGTCGTAGCGCTGCGGCAGCAGGCGGTCGGCGCGGGGCGACCACGCGTCCGTGTCCACGCCATTGGGAATGGCGCCGAGCACCTCGGCGCGGTGGCGCAGCAGGCCGTCCAGCCCATGGCCGAAGGGTTCGGTGAGGATCTCGCGCGCATAGGTGTGGCTCACCGTGGTCACGCGGTCCGCGTAGCGGATACCGGCCTTCAGGAAATTGACCTTGCCCCAGAACTCGATGCCATCCGGCGTCAGGCAGGCCGGCGGCAGGCCCAGCGCGGCGGCGCGCTCCATCGGAAACACGCCCTGGAAGGCGAGGTTGTGGATGGTGGCCACGGTGGGCACCGGCAGGCCGCGCGCGCGCATCAGCAGTGGCGTGAGCGCCGCATGCCAGTCGTGCGCGTGGACCAGTTGCGGCGCCGGCAGCGGGGTCTCGCCGGCGGCGATGAGCGTGGCGGCGTGGGCCAGTGCGGCGAAGCGCTGGGCGTTGTCGCAGAAGTCGCGCCCGGTGGCGTCTACATAGAGCGAGCCGGGCCGGTCATAGAGCGAGGGGCAGTCCAGCAGCACCACGCGCACGCCGCTATCGGGCGTCTGGCCTTCCAGCAGCCGCGCCGGGCTGTGGCCGGGCGGCAGCGCCATCGGCAGCCGGATCGCGCCGAGGCTGCGCAACTGCTTCGCCGCCGCCATGGCCCGGGGATAACCGGGCATCAGGATCGTGACATCGGCGCCGCGCTGATGCAGCGCCTGCGCCAGTCCGCCCACCACATCCGCCAGCCCGCCGGTCTTTGCCAGGGGGTGCGCCTCTGCCGCCACAAACAGGATGTTCGCGTTCAAGATGAGACTCCGCTTCCAGGTCGGTTGGAAACGAACGCGCGGGCGGCTTGCCTGCCGCCATCGCGCCGGGTTCGTTCTTCTTGGCTTGCCTGCGCATTGCGCCACCGCGCACGGGGGCGCCGATCCGCTGGGGCCGGAAGGCGGCGGATGGCGAGCGAACAACCCGGGGTGCGAAGGGGCGCAGAAAATCGCGCGGCTTCAGCAATGCGAACTCCGTGCCAGCATGCTGCACTGCGTGACGGGCGCGCCGCGTCGTGGCTGGTGGGGACGGCGGCGGCCCGGCAGGGCGGGGTTGTGTATAAGGTGCCCGCCCGGTTGTAGAAACTACCGCGCCTGCTGCCGTCGAAGAGCCATCGACAACATTTACGATCCACTGCCCCCGCAGCGCTMGCTGAAGGTGTCGATGCCTTCGGCCTCCGCAAGACGGGCGCCTTGCACCTGCCCGCTGGACCGGTGCAGCAGGCACACCGGCACCGCCCGTGCGCGCCAGACGCGCTGGCAGTACTGCTCGATCGCCCGGTCGGACGAGAACCGCCCCGAGCGMGCGCTGGAGAGCACGGACATGCGTTGCCAGCGCTCGTTGTCGACGTAGGCGGCCGAGACCTGCTGCTGGCAGTGCAGGTAGGAGGCGAAGTCGGCCATCAGCAGGTAGGGGTCGTGCTGGAGCAGGCCGTCGAACAGCGGGCGGAACACGGCGGCGTCGCCCTTCGAGAAGAAGCCGTGCTGGATCAGGTCCACCACCGCGCGCAGCTCGGGGCTGCTGTCGTAGTAGGTGGAGGGGTGGTAGCCGGCGGCCTTGAGCGCGTAGACCTCGGACGCGTTGAGGCCGAACGGGAAGAAGTTGTCGGCGCCGATGGCGTCGCGCAGCTCGATATTGGCGCCATCCATGGTGCCGATGGTGATGGCGCCGTTCATCGCGAACTTCATGTTGCCGGTGCCGGAGGCCTCCTTGCCGGCCAGCGAGATCTGCTCGGAGAGGTCGGCGGCGGGGTAGATCTTCTGGCCGTGGGTGACGTTGAAGTTGGGCAGGAATACCACCTTGAGGCGGTCTCGCACCTGCGGGTCGCGGTTGACCACGCCCGCCACCGAGGTGACGAAGCGGATCATCAGCTTGGCGTAGTGGTAGCCGGGCGCGGCCTTGCCGGCGAACAGGAAGGTGCGCGGCTGCACGTCCGCGTGCGGATCGGACTTGATGCGGTGGTAGAGCGCGATGATATGGAGCACGGCCAGGTGCTGGCGCTTGTACTCGTGGATGCGCTTGACCATCACGTCGAACATCGAGTCCGGGTCCACCACCACGCCGGTGGTGTCGCGCACGAGGCGAGCCAGGTCCTGCTTGTTCTCGCGCCGCACGGCCTGCCAGCGTTCCCGGAAGGCGGGGTCGTCGGCGTACGGCTCCAGCGCCTGGATCTGGTCGAGGTCCTTGATCCAGCCGTCGCCGATGGCTTCGCTGACCAGCCGCGTCAGCCGGGGATTGGCCAGCGCCAGCCAGCGGCGCGGCGTGACGCCGTTGGTGATGCTGGTGAACTTCTCCGGCCACATCTCGTAGAGATCCTTGAGCACGTCCTCGCGCATCAGCCGGGAGTGCAGCTCCGCCACCCCGTTGATGGTGTGACTGCCAACGCACGCCAGATGGGCCATGCGCACGTGCCGCTCGCCGTGCTCGCTGATCAGCGAGAGCCGCGCCAGCCGCGATTCATCGCCATAGAAGCGGATGCGTACCTCGTCCAGGAAGCGCGCGTTGATCTCGTAGATGATTTCCAGGTGGCGCGGCAGGATGCGCTGGAACAGCGGCAGCGGCCATTGCTCGAGCGCCTCCGGCAGCAGGGTGTGGTTGGTGTAGGCGAAGGCGCGGCGGGTGATGTGCCAGGCTTCGTCCCAGGCCAGGTCATGGTCGTCGATCAGCAGCCGCATCAGCTCGGCAATGCCCACCGCCGGGTGGGTGTCGTTGAGCTGCACCGTGAACTTCTCGTGGAAGCGCGTGACCGGCAGGCCCTGCGTGGCCAGCAGGCGCAGCATGTCCTGCAGCGAGCAGGACACGAAGAAGTACTGCTGCTCCAGCCGCAACTCCTTGCCCTGCTGGGTCTCGTCGTTGGGGTAGAGCACCTTGGTGAGGTTCTCCGACGTCACTTTCTTGTTCACCGCGCCGAGATAATCGCCCCGGTTGAAGGTGTGGAAGTCGAACGCCTCGGTGGCTTCCGCGCGCCACAGCCGCAGCGTGTTGACCGTGTTGACGCGGTAGCCGAGGATCGGCGAGTCGAACGGCACCCCCACCACCATCTTGGCCGGCACCCAGCGCACGCGGTAGCGGCCCCGGTCGTCGGTGTAGTGCTCGGTATGGCCGCCCAGCCGCACCTCCACCGCCCATTCGGAGCGCTGGATCTCCCACGGATTGCCGTTGCGGAGCCACGTGTCGGTGCTCTCCACCTGCATGCCGTCGATGATGCTCTGGTGGAAGATGCCGTACTCGTAGCGGATGCCGTAGCCCAGCGCCGGAATCTCCAGCGTGGCGAGCGAATCCATGAAGCAGGCCGCCAGTCGCCCCAGGCCGCCGTTGCCGAGGCCGGGCTCCTCCTCCTGCGCGAGGATATGGTCGAGGTCCAGGTTGAGCGCGGCCATGGCGGCGCGCACTTMGTCCGCGATGCCGAGGTTGACGAGGTTGTTGCCGAGGTGCGGCCCCATCAGGAATTCGGCGGACAGGTAGGCCACCGTGCGCGACGGCTGGCTCTGGTAGGCCTCGGCGGTGCTGATCCAGCGCTGCACCAGGCGGTCGCGCACKGTGTGGGCGAGCGCCTGGTAGAGGTCGTTGCCGCTGGCGTGGCTGGGCACCATGCCCTGGGTGTAGAACACGTGATCGAGAAAGGCCCGCCGGATGGTGGCGCTGGACATCGACGTCCGGGTGTCGTCCGAGTGTTCGGCCGCGGGAGAGGGACCAGAGGGACCAGAAGGGCCGGAAGGGGCTGGCCGCAGCCGGGATGCTTCGTTCATCACTTGGCTCCTGAAAGGCTGAAAAAGCTGGCTGGTATGGAAACTGCTGCCTTGTCGGGGGTGTCTACCTGTGGGTGTCCTACCCATGGGTGTTCCACCCACTCCCTGCGACGACGAGGCCCCCAGCATGTCGAACCATATTCCGCATGATCCCGCGCGCCGGCCCGACCGCCGGCCCGACCAGTGTCCCGACCACAACAAGGAGAAGGGAGACCAGCCCGCGCGCAACCTGCCCGACAAGCATCCGGTGCCGCCTTCCGTGAAGCGGCACAACAGCGAATCGGACGAGCCGCCCGTCGAGAATTACTGAAACGGTTCATTATCGACAGACCCCCGGCGGCGCCGTCTGGTTCACCCCCGGCGGCGCCCTCACCTCGTCCATGGCGCGGGCGTGAGCACCGTCTATGATGAAAGCGCCGGTGCTCACGCCGGCGGGAGTCGTGCTCCCAAATCGTGCTCCCACCTACGGGCCGGGATAACCGCCATCCCCCGGTCCCTCCAGGTTGGCTTCCAAGAATAGCCGCGACTGCGCCATAAGAGAGGGAGTTCCTATGCCGGATCGGCAGATGCCGGGCCTCGCATCCATGGGTGAGGGGGCCCGTGCCGCCGCAGGCGCCATGCATGACACGGCGCCCCTTGCTCCGCGCGCGAGTGCCTGGCTCGCCGCGCTGGATGACGTCGCCATCTTCGACCTCACGCCCGAGGGCTGCGTGCGCACGTGGTCCGAGGCCGCCGAACGTGCCTTGCTCTACACCGCCGACGAGGTGACCGGCTGCCAGCTCGCCCGCTTCCACACCCCCGAATCGATCCAGTCCGGCGAGCCCGCGCGCCTGCTGGACACCGCCCGCACGCTGGGCCGGGCCGAGGAACGCGGCTGGCGCGTGCGCCGCGACGGCACCGCGTTCTACGCCGCCGTGGTGATCCAGGCCATCAACTACGCCGATGGCGCCCCGGACGGCTTCGCGGTGGTCTATCGCGACATCACCATCCGCTACGCCGCCGAGGAACGCGCCCGGGAGGTGGAGGCGCGCCACCAGCAACTGCTCGACACGCTGCACGAGCAGGCAGTCTGCGAACTCGGGTTCGATGGCGAGATCCGCGTCTGGAATGCCGGCGCGACGGCGCTGTTCGGCTACAGCCCGGAGGCGGCGGTGGGCCGGCCGGTCTCGCTGCTGTATTCCCGCCAGGACGTGGCCAGCGGCCATGACCTCGCCACGCTGGGCGAGGTGCGCACCAACGGCCAGTGGACCGGCGAGGCGCGCCTGCAGCGGCAGGACGGCATGCTGGTGCGCTGCCATATCCGGCAGGCGCTGCTGCGCGACGCCGGCGGCTGCCCGGTCGGCATCCTGTGGACCGCGCGCGATATGTCTGACATGGCCCGGCTCGAGGAACTGGAGGGCGCCGGCCGGCGCGTGCAGGCCTTCCTCGCCATCCTGGCCCACGAGCTGCGCAATCCGCTGGCGCCCATCCGCAACGCCGTGGACGTGATCCGCCTGACGCCCTCGACGGACACGCGCATCCGCCACTGCGCCGAAATCATCGGCCGCCAGCTGCAACTGCTGACGCGGCTGGTCGCCGATTTGATGGACGTGGGCCGCGTCACCACGGGCAAGCTCAAGGTGCAGCCGGTGCCGACGATGGTCAACGACATCGTCACGTCTGCGGTGGAGGCCATCCGGCCCGCGCTGGACGCGGCGGGGCAGAGCCTCTCGCTCACGCTGCCCGCTGGCCCGGTCTTCGTCAATGCCGATGCCGGGCGGCTGGGGCAGGTGCTCTCGAACCTGCTGAGCAACGCCACCAAGTACACGCCGCGTGGCGGCGCCGTCTCGATCCACATGACCACCGAGGGTGGCAACGTGATCACGGCGATTGGCGACTCGGGCAAGGGCATCGCGCCGGAGGCGCTGGACCGCATCTTCAACCTGTTCGCGCAGGAGGGCGATGATGGCGAGCGCGGCGGCGGGCTCGGCATCGGGCTGGCGCTGGCGCGCGCCGTGGTGGAAGCGCATGGCGGCGCCATCCAGGCCAGCAGCGGCGGGCCGGGGCGCGGCAGCACCTTCACCGTGATCCTGCCGGAGGTGGAAATGGACGGCGCCACCGTGCCGCGCGCAACCGCCACCGATTGCACCGGGCTGCGCATCCTGATCGTGGATGACAGCGCCGACTCCGCCGACAGCATGGCCGAACTGCTGACCGTGCTCGGCCACGACGCCCGGCCGGCCTACAGCGGCATGCAGGCGCTGGAACTGGTGCGCGACTTCGCCCCGGACGTGGTGCTGCTCGACCTGGAGATGCCGGACATGAACGGCTTCGAGGTGCTGGCGGTGCTGCGGCCCGATCCGGCCAACACCGCCAATGCCGATGGCACCGGCCCGCGCATCTTCGCCCTGACCGGGCGCGGCACGTCGCACGACCGCAAGCGCACACTGGCGGCCGGCTTCGATGAGCACCTCGTCAAGCCGCTGTCGATCGAGACACTGTGCCGGGCGCTGGCGGGGGATGGGGCGGGGTGAGCGTGGTGGGTGGCTTGATGCGCCGCCCCTCTCCCCCGGCCCCTCTCCCAGGGGGAGAGGGGAGACCACCGAGGGTTTTCTCCCCTCTCCGAGGGCGATAGGGGAGACCGCCGAGGGTTTTCTCCCCTCTCCGAGGGGGAGAGGGGAGACCACCGAGGGTTTTCTCCCCTCTCCGAGGGCGATAGGGGAGACCACCGAGGGTTTTCTCCCCTCTCCGAGGGGGAGAGGGGAGACCACCGAGGGTTTTCTCCCCTCTCCGAGGGGGAGAGGGGAGACCACCGAGGGTTTTCTCCCCTCTCCGAGGGCGATAGGGGAGACCACCGAGGATTTTCTCCCCTCTCCCTCCGKGAGAGGGGCGGGGGAGAGGGACGGCGCCCCCCTACCGACCACGCCCATCTCAACCATCCCCCCGCACCGCCGCCACGCGCACGCGCACGTCCGCATGATCGAAGAGCTCGCGCACATCGGCGTCGAGCCGGCGCTGCCAGTTGGGGTGCCCGGTCACCGTGCCGGGCAGGTTGGGCTGCTCGGCGGCGCCCAGCAGGTCTTCCACGGGCACCAGCCGTAGCGGGGTCCGCGCGCGGGACAGCCAGCGCAGCACCGCTTCCACGGGGGCGKACGCCGCGTCGGGCTCGGCACCATCGACCACCCCGCCCGCACACATCGCCTGCCACAGCGCCGTGCGCTCGGCGGCGCGCATCGCCATCAGGCCGGCTTCGGTCTCCCCCTCGCCCAGTTGATGCAGCCGCGCGCGCCAGGCGATGTCGTGGCCGGCCCACCAGCCGACGATGGTCGGCAGGTCGTGCGTGGTGGTGGTGGCTACCGCCTGCGCGGGCCATCGCTCGGGCGGCAGGAACGGGGCGGGGGTGTCGGTGTCTTCGGCAGCATCCTCGTCCGCCGGCTGGCGTTCGAACCACAGCACGTCGATGCCCATCACGCCGCGCGCGGCCAGTGCCGTGTTGAGCGTCTCCGGCACCGTGCCGAGGTTCTCGCCGATGATGATGGCGCGCTGCCGCCACGACTCGATTGCCACCAGCCGCAACAGGTCATCCAGCGGATAGGTCAGGTAGGCGCCCGCCGTGGCCGGCGCGCCGGCCGGCACCAGCCACATCCGCGCCAGCCCCAGCACGTGGTCGATGCGCAGCCCGCCGGCATGGGCGAGGTTGGCGCGCAGCATCTCGATAAAGGCGGCGTAGCCGTTGCGGCGCAGCCCGCGCGGCGAGAACACCGCCACGCCCCAGTCCTGCCCGAGCGGGTTGTAGACGTCTGGCGGCGCGCCGGCGTGGAAGCCGTTGAGGATCTCGGTCTGGCGCATCCACGCGTGGCTGCCGCCGGGATCGGTGCCCACGGCGAGGTCGGCGATCAGTCCCACGGCCATGCCGGCGGCGCGCGCGCGGTGCTGCGCGGTGTCCAGCCCGTGCGCGGCCAGCCATTGCAGGAAGGCGTGATAGCCGATCTCCTGCGGAAACTGGGTCTCGAAGGCGGCCACCGCCGAACTGTCCGGCGAGCGCAGGGTGACCGGCCATTGGCGCCAGTCGGATGCCGCTTGTCGCCGCGCGTCGTCCCCGTCATTGCTCGCCTGCGCCAGCAGGCTGGCCTGGATGGCCTCGAAGCAGGCGTGGGCCAGCAGCCCGCTGCCGCCGCGCGCGCGGAAGGCGGCGAAGGCCTGTTGGGCGTCCGTGCTGAGCAGGGTGTCATGGCGGTCCCACAGCCAGCGCAGCAGCGCATGGCGTGCCACGGACAGCGTGGGCCAGTCGATTTCGTCGCGCGCCTCGGCGGCGGCCAGCCGGTGGCCGATGTTCAACGCCGCGATGCCCTGATCGACCGCGTCCTGCCCGAACACGGCGGCGGGGTCGGCGTAGAGCGCGTTGTGGAAGATCCGGCTCGACGGCGCGTAGGGGCTGTAGCGCGCCGGCAGCGCGGCAAAGCCGGCGTGGAGCGGGTTGATGGCGACGGCGTCGGCGCCTTCGCGCGCGGCCGCCTCGCAGGTCAGGGCCAGCGTGGTGAGATCGCCCAGCCCGGTGGGCGCCCCCCGGCGCAGGCCGTAGAGCTGCACGGAGAGCCCCCACGGCTTGCTCGCATGTACCGCGCGCGGGTTGGCGGATGGGTTGGCAGACAGTGCATCGGCCACGCCGTAGCAGCGCGGTGGCGCCACGGCCAGCGTGGTGGCCAGATCGCCCAGCAGCAGGCGGTGGTAGCCCCAGTCCGTTACCGGCGGGATCTCCATCAACCCGTCCGCATTGCGCTGGGCGATGCCCTCGATCACGCGGCCATCCTCCAGTTCGAGCCGATAGGGGCGCTGCGCCAGCGTGTGCGCCCACCGCACGGTCACGGGCTGGCCCTGATCAGCCGTGAGCAGCGGCGGCAGCGGGTGGGATGCGTCGTCGGCGGCGAGCCGCGCGAGCGAGGATTCACAGGCGCCGGGCGTGTCGCAGGGCAGGTCGAGCGCGGCTAGCACCGCGTGCAGGGCGTCCTCGGTAAGGGCCTGGGGCCGGCCCCAGGCATCGCGCCACTGGGTCTGCAGGCCGGCGCGTTCGGCCAGTCGCTGCAGGGCGTCGGTGTCGTGGCTCATCGCGGGGGTTCCTCTTTGCGGACGTCTTCATTGCGAACCCTTGGCACGCTGGCCAGCAGTAGCGCCACGCTGTGGGCCACCACGGTGTAGCCGGGCTGGCCGTCGTCGCCGTTCGCAAGCGGGCTTTCGCCGGCATCCGGCGCGGCGCTGTCGAACAGCACGCGCCAGTCCTCGCCTGGGGCCGGCGCGCGGAAGGTGACGTCGTCGTTGCCGGCGTTCAGGCACAGCAGCATCACCGCCACCTCGTCCTCGCCGTTGCCGGGCGTGGCGCGGCGCAGCGCCAGTGTGCGATCTTCGCCATTGGCCCACTGCTCGGGCGACAGCTCGTTGCCATCGGCCCCGAACCATGCGATGTCCGGCACGCCGGGCGCCGGGCGCGAGCGGCCGTGCACGAAGCGGTTCTCGGTCAGCATCGGTACCTGTCGGCGCAGCGCCAGCAACTGGCTCACGCAGGCCATCATCGGCGCGTTGGCGGGGTTGGCGGCGTCCTCCCAGTTCAGCCACGAGAGCGGGCTGTCCTGGCAGTAGGCGTTGTTGTTGCCCTGCTGGCTGCGGCCCCATTCGTCGCCGGCGGTGAGCATCGGCGTGCCCTGGGAGAGCAGCAGCGTGGCCATCATCGCCCGGGCCACGCGGCCACGGGTTTCGAGGATCTGCTCGTCGTCGGTGGGGCCTTCCACGCTGCCGTCCGGGCTCCAGTTGGCGCTGGCGTTGTCGTCGTTGCCGTCGCGGTTGTCCTCGCCGTTGGCCTCGTTGTGCTTGCTGCTGTAGCTGACGAGGTCGGCCAGCGTGAAGCCATCGTGCGCGGTGATGAAGTTGACGCTGGCCCACGGCTTGCGGTGGCGGCGGTCGAACAGGTCCGCCGAGCCGGTGAGCCGCGCGGCCAGTTCGCCGCGCTGGCCGGCATCGCCACGCCAGAAGCGGCGCACGTTGTCGCGGAACTTGTCGTTCCATTCGGCAAAGCCGGGCGGATGGTTGCCTACCTGATAGCCGCCGGGGCCGAGGTCCCACGGCTCCGAGATCAGCTTCACGCGCGACAGCACCGGGTCCTGGAGGAGGGCGTCGAAGAAGCCCGCGCCGGGGTCGAAGCCGGTGGCCTCGCGGCCCAGCGTGCTGCCGAGGTCGAAGCGGAAGCCATCCACGTGGAAGGCCTCCACCCAGTAGCGCAGCRAGTCCATCACCATCTGCAGCACGCGCGGGTGCGACAGGTTCAGCGTATTGCCGCAGCCGGTGTCGTTGATGTAGTGGCGCTCGTCGCCCGGAATCAGCCGGTAGTAGCTGGCATTGTCCAGTCCGCGCCAGGACATGGTCGGCCCCAGCTCGTTGCCTTCGCAGGTGTGGTTGTAGACCACGTCGAGAATGACCTCGATGCCGGCCGCGTGGAGCCGGCGGATGGCCACCTTGGCCTCGTGCAGCTCGTTGGCGGACAGGTAGAGCGGCTCCGGCGCGAAGAACGCCAGCGTGTTGTAGCCCCAGTAGTTGCGCAGGCCGCGCTCCACGAGGAAGCGGTCCTGCAGGAAGGCGTGGATCGGCAGCAGCTCCACCGCCGTCACGCCGAGCCGGTGCAGGTGATCGACGAAACGCGGATCGGCCAGCGCGGCGAAGGTGCCGCGATGGTGCGGCAGCAGGTCTTCGCGCTGCATGGAGGCGCCGCGCACGTGCACCTCGTAGATCGAGGTTTCCGGCCACGGGCGGTCCAGCCGGCGGTCTTCGCCCCAGTGGAAGCTTTCGTCGACGACCACGGCCTTCGGCATCATCGGCGCGCTGTCGCGGCGGTCGGGCGTGAGGTCCGCGCGCGGGCTGTTGAGCCGGTAGCCGAACAGCGCGTCCGACCAGCGCGCCGGGCCGTTCAGCAGCCGCGCGTAGGGGTCCAGCAGCAGCTTGTGKGGGTTGAAGCGGTGGCCCCGGGTCGGCTCGTAGGGGCCGTAGGCGCGGTAGCCGTACAGCGCGCCGGGCTGGGCCAGCGGCAGGTAGCCGTGCCAGACCTCGTCGGTGCATTCGGGCAGCGGCAGGCGGTGGATCTCCCTGCGGCCGTTGGCGGAGAACAGGCACAGCTCGATGCGCGTGGCATTGGCGGAGAAGACTGCGAAGTTGACGCCCAGGCCGTCCCAATGCGCGCCAAGGGGGTAGGGCTTGCCGGGCAGCAGACGGTCGATCGTGGCAATCGCCATGTGCATGGCTCCTTTCTTCTGGTTATTCTGGGTGGCTCGTGATGACAGCTTTCAGAGGGTGTCAGCGGGGTGTCAACGGGGCGGGCGGTAGCGCAGGACCAGCGTAGCCAGCGGCGGCAGGGTCAGCGTGACCGAGGCCGGCTGGCCGTGGGACGCCGCGTGGGACGCCTCCACCCGGCCGCCATTACCGAGGTTGCTGCCGCCGTAGTAGCCGGCATCGGTATTCAGGCATTCCTCCCAGTCGCCCGCGAACGGCACGCCGAGGCGGTAGCCCTCGCGCGGCACCGGGGTCATGTTGACGACCACCAGCGCCACCTCCTGGCTGTCTGGCGCGGCGCGGCGCAGGTAGGCGAAGACGCTGTTCTGGTGATCGTCGCCGACAATCCACTGGAAGCCTTCGGGCCGGTGATCCATGGCGTGGAGGGCCGGCAGCTCGCGGTACAGCCGGTTCAGGTCGCGCACCAGCGAGTGCACGCCACGGTGCAGCGGCCGGTCCAGCAGCGGCCAGTCGAGTTCCTCGTCGTGGTTCCACTCGCGCCATTGGGCGAATTCGCCGCCCATGAACAGCAGCTTCTTGCCGGGATGCGTCCACATGAAGCCGTAGTAGGCGCGCAGGTTGGCAAAGCGCTGCCAGTCGTCCCCGGGCGCCTTGCCGATCATCGACCCCTTGCCGTGTACCACTTCATCGTGCGAAAGCGGCAGCACGAAGGCTTCCGACCATGCGTAGACCAGCCCGAAGGTCAACTCGTTGTGATGCCAGGGGCGGTGGATCGGGTTCTGGCTCAGGTAGCGCAGCGAGTCGTGCATCCAGCCCATATTCCACTTGAAGTCGAAGCCGAGCCCGCCGGACGCCACGCTGGCCGTCACGCCGGGCCACGCCGTGGATTCCTCGGCGATGGTCAGCGCGCCGGGGCAGCGCTCGTGGACGATGGTGTTCAGGTCGCGCAGGAAGGCCACGGCCTCCAGGTTCTCGCGCCCGCCGAAGCGGTTGGGCACCCACTGGCCCGGCTCGCGGCTGTAGTCGCGGTAGAGCATGGACGCCACGGCGTCCACGCGCAGCGCATCGGCATGGAACTGTTCGAGCCAGTGCACCGCCCCCGCCAGCAGGAAGCCGCGCACCTCGTTGCGGCCGAGGTTGTAGATCAGCGTGTTCCAGTCCTGATGGAAGCCCTCGCGCGGGTCCTGGTGCTCATAGAGCGCCGTGCCGTCGAACTCGGCCAGCCCGTGCGGGTCGGTGGGGAAGTGCGCGGGCACCCAGTCGAGGATCACGCCGATGTCGGCCTGATGGCAGCGATCGACGAAGGCGGCGAACCGGTCCGGCGGGCCGAGTCGCGAGGTGGGCGCGAACAGCGACAGCGGCTGGTAGCCCCAGGAGCCGCCGAACGGGTGCTCGGTGATCGGCAGCAGCTCGATATGCGTGAAGCCAAGGTCGCGGATATAGGGCACCAGCCGGTCGGCCAGGATTTCCCAGCCGTGCGCGGTGTCGTTGGCGGCGCGCTGCCAGGACATCGCGTGGAGTTCGTAGACGGACATCGGCGTGGCATACGGATCGGCGCTGGCGCGCTTCTCCATCCACGCCTGGTCGTTCCACTGGAATGGCGGGGCGCCGTGGCCGCGGCAGGCCACCACGGACGCCGTGGCGGGCGGCGGCTCGGTGGCCAGCGCCACCGGGTCGGCCTTGTCCGGCAGGGCGTGGCCCTGCGCGCCGATGATGTCGTACTTATAGCGGCTGCCGCCGTGGGCGCCGAGCGCCTCCGGGATGAACACTTCCCAGATGCCGGCGCCGTGGCGCAGGCGCATCGGGTGGCGCACCGGGTTCCAGCCGTTGAAGTCGGCGATGACCGATACGCGCTGGGCGTTGGGCGCCCACACCGCGAAGCGCACGCCGGCTTCGCCATCGACGGTCAGGCATTGCGCGCCGAGGCACTGGCCGAGTTCGAGGTGGCGGCCTTCGTTGAGCAGGTGCAGATCCAGATCGCCCAGCAGCAGGCCGAAGGCGTAGGGGTCGGCGCTGCATTGCTCGTTGCCGTCCGGCCAGCGGATCAGCAGGCGGTAGTCGCCCGGTTGTGGCGCCTCCGTGCCGGGCAGGCGGCCGGCGAACACGCTGCCGGGGTGCAGCGCGGTCATCGGCGCGATAGGTTTGCCCGCCCGGTCGGCCAGCGAGACCGATTCGGCGCCCGGCGCGATGGCGCGCACCACCACGCCGTGGTCGTCCCGGTGGGGGCCGAGCACGCCGAACGGGTCGGCCAGCCGGCCCTGCAGCAGCGCGTCGATCACGGCATCGGGCAGCGTTGGGGTGCGTTCCATCGTGGCGCTATTAGTTCGTGCCATCGTTGGCTCCCAGCAGCTTGCGGACGAGCCGGGCCAGCCCGCTCGTGGGCAGGTCGATCCATGCCACGCGGTTGGCGGCCTCATAGCCCACTTCATAGGCGGCGCGCTCAAGCAGGAACAGGTCGAGCAATTGCGCCATCTGTCCCGGCTCGGCCCATTGCTGCGGCGCGGCCTGCATCGACTGCTGGTAGCAGTTCAGGAAGGCCTGGCTGGCGGCGCTGCGGAAGCGCTCCAGCAGCGCGGCGCGGCGCTCCGCCAGCGCGGGCGGCAGCGTGGCGTGGGTGCGCTCCTGCCGGTCCGTGCCGACCGTGGCCGCCGCATAGTCGAGCKAGCGCAGCAGCCCCGCCACATCGCGCAGCGGCGAGGTCTTGCGCCGGCGGAAGGCCAGCGGCTGGCGCGGTTCGCCTTCGAAATCGACGATATAGGTGTCGCTCTGGGCGATCAGCACCTGCCCGAAGTGGAAATCGCCGTGGATGCGGGTCTGGAGGCTGCCCGGGGCGGCCTGCGCCAGGCGTGCCACCAGCTTGGGCAGCTTGCCGCGCGCGGCGACCAGCGTCTCGATATCGGTGGCGAAGGCGCCGGTGGCGTTCTGGCGGCGGGCTTCAAGCAGATCGAGCGCCTCGTTGAGGGACTTCAGCGCTTCCTCGGCCCATTCGCCGGCCTGCGCCTCGGTGGCGGGTTCGGGCGAGAAGGCGGCCTCGTCGCTGGGCCGGGCCAGCACCGCGTGCAACTCGGCCAGACGGCGGCCCAGCGTGCCGACCATGGTCGAATAGCCGGCCATGGCTTCGACGAACTCGCCGTCGGCGTCTTCGGACGGCATGGCGTCGTCGATCAGGCGGCTCAGGTAGTCGAGCGTCCAGTCCCAGCCATCGCCCTGATTGAGGATGTAGCCCTGCAGCAGCATCAGCGTGTGCGGCGTGCCATCGGCGCCGGTGCGCACCACCTCGCCCAGCAGCGGCGCGGAGTGTGCGTAGCCTTGGCTGGTCAGGTAGCGCGTCATCTCGGCTTCCGGATGGATGCCGCCCGCMACCCGGCGCACCAGCTTGAGCACGCCGTTGTTGCCGTAAGCGAGCGAGCTGTTGGACTGTTCGGCGGACATCCACTGCACGGGCTGGTCTTCCAGCGTCACCCCGGCCAGCCCTGGCTCGGGCAGGAAGCGGATCACGCCGTGCGTGGTCGGTGCCTCGGTGCCGTCGCGCATGGCCTTGACCACGGCGCGGGCGTAGGCCTCCACCACGAAGCCATCGGTGGCCACGCCCACGCGGCTGCCCCGGCGCACGCGCGCCATGGACAGGCCGTGCATCAGTTGCGGCATGCCTTCGGTGTTCTCGCGGTCCCACAGCAGTGCCACCGGTAGCTGGTAGCACTCGGTGCGGCCCGGCAGGGCCACCTCGACCTCGCAATGGAAGACCTCCTCGTTATTGCCGACGCGGGCGATCGGCCATGCGTAGGTCACGGTCACGCGCTCGATGCGGTCCGCCTTGGAGGCGAACCAGCGCCGGCGGGCGAGGTAGATCGGCAGGACTTCGGTGGTCAGCGCGCGGCGGGCGGACTCGGTCAGTTCCGAGCGTCCGGCGTTGTTCTGGAGTACCAGGGTGATTTGATCGGCCATTTGCTCGGGGGCGTCCACGTGCCAGGAAGGCGGCTGGGCGTCCTCGCTCAACACAAACCAGTAGAAACCATACGGCGGCAGCGTGAGCAGGTAGGTCAGCTGGCCGATGGCCGGGAAGGGCGTGGCGCCAAGCATCTCCACCGGCACGCGGCCCTGGAACTGCGAGAGGTCCAGCTCCACGGCCTGCGGCGCGCGGGACAGGTTGGCCACGCACAGGATGTGCTCGCCATCGAACTCGCGCAGATAGGCCAGCACCTTGCGGTTGCCGGGGAACAGGAAGCGCAGCGTGCCGCGCCCGAAGGCGTGATGCTGCCGGCGCAGGGCCAGCATGCGGCGCATCCAGTTCAGCAGCGAGTGCGGGTCGCGGTTCTGGGCTTCGACGTTGACGGCCTCGTAGCCGTACAGCGGCCCCTGCAGCGGCGGCAGCACCAGCCGCTCGGGGTCGGCGTGGGAGAAGCCGCCATTGCGGTCCGGCGACCACTGCATCGGCGTGCGCACGCCATCGCGGTCGCCGAGGTGGATGTTGTCGCCCATGCCGATCTCGTCGCCGTAGTAGATCACCGGCGTGCCGGGCATCGAGAACAGCAGGCTGTTCATCAGCTCGATGCGGCGGCGGTCGCGCTCCATCAGCGGCGCCAGCCGGCGGCGGATGCCGAGGTTGATGCGCGCGCGGCGGTCGGAGGCGTAGACCTCCCACAGGTAGTCCCGCTCGCTGCTGGTGACCATCTCCAGCGTCAGTTCGTCGTGGTTGCGCAGGAAGATCGCCCACTGGCAGTTCGGCGGCACCTCAGGGGTCTGCCGCATGATGTCGGTGATCGGGAAGCGGTCTTCCCGGGCGATGGCCATGTACATGCGCGGCATCAGCGGGAAGTGGAAGGCCATGTGGCATTCGTCGCCGACCACGCCGCCGTCCGGGCTGGCCGCGCCGGTGGTGTCGGCCGTGCCGCCGCCGCTGGCGCCGCCAAAGTACTGCTGGGCGTCTTCCGGCCACATATTGGCCTCGGCCAGCAGCAGGCGGCCGGCGTAGCGCTCGTCCAGGTGGCTGCGGATCTTGCGGATGACCTCGTGCGTCTCGGGCAGGTTCTCGTTGGTCGTGCCTTCGCGCTCCACCAGATAGGGCACGGCGTCCAGCCGCAGGCCGTCGATGCCGATGTCGAGCCAGAACCGCATCACGCTCAGCACCTCGTTGAGCACCTGCGGGTTGTCGAAGTTCAGGTCCGGCTGGTGCGAGTAGAAGCGGTGCCAGAAGTAGGCGCCGGCCTCGGCGTCCCAGCTCCAGTTCGACTTCTCGGTGTCGCAGAAGATGATGCGCGTGCCGGCGTAGGACTGGTCGTTATCGGACCACACGTAGTAGTTGCGGGCGGCCGAGCCGGGCTTGGCCTTGCGCGCGCGCTGGAACCACGGGTGCTGGTCGGACGTGTGGTTGATCACCAGTTCGGTGATCACGCGCAGCCCGCGCGCGTGGGCTGCCGCCACGAAGCGGCGGGCCTCGGTCAGCGTGCCGTAGTCGGGGTGCACGCTGCGGTAGTCGGCAATGTCGTAGCCATCGTCACGGCGCGGCGAGGGGTAGAACGGCAGCAGCCAGATGGTGTCCACGCCGAGGTTGACCAGATAGTCGAGCTTGGCCAGCAGGCCCGCGAAGTCGCCGACGCCATCGCCATTGGCGTCATAGAACGACTTGATGTGCAGTTGATAGATGACCGCGTCCTTGTACCAGAGCGGGTCGGCGTTGAGCAGGGCGGCGCTGACGCGGTCGGATGCGCGCTTCATGCCGTATCTCCGGTTTGTTGTTGGGGCCGGACGTGCCAGAGGGCGAACGGCAGTTCATGCGGATTGAGGCGGATGCGCTGGGCCTTGCCGGTCCAGGTGAAGCGGCGGCCGGACATCAGCTCTTCGGCCTGCAGGGCGCCGTGGTCAGGCAGGCCCCACTCCCACAGCGGCAGTTCGATCGTGGATTCGCGCGGCGCGCGCGGGTCCAGGCTGATGGCGGCCAGCAGCACGTCGCTGCCGAAGGTGGGGCCGCTGCTGGTTCCTCCTGCAGGGCCCCCGGGCTCGGCCGGGACGTAGCGGGCGAAGTACAGCACCGCGTCGTCGCTGGCGTGGTAGAAGCGCACGCCCAGATGATCCTGCAGGGCCGGATGGCTGGCGCGGATCTGGTTCAGCCGCGAGATCTCGGCCACGATGTTGCCGGGCTGGTTCCAGTCGCGCACGCGGATCTGGTATTTCTCGGAGTCGAGGTATTCCTCGCGTTCCACGCCGTTCAGCACCAGCGGMGCGCCCTCGCAGACCTCGAAGCCGTTGTACATGCCCCAGAGCCCGGAGAGCAGCGCCGCCAGCGCCGCGCGGATCAGGAACGCCGGGCGTCCGCCGTCGTGCAGGTAGAACGGGTTGATGTCCGGCGTATTGACGAAGAAGTGCGGACGGTAGAACTCGCGCAGCGGGCTCTGCGTCAGCTCGGTCATGTACTCGGTCAGCTCGGCCTTGGTGTTGCGCCAGGTGAAGTAGGTGTACGACTGCGAGAACCCGAGCTTGGCCAGCCGCGCCATCATCTTGGGCCGCGTGAAGGCTTCGGCCAGGAACAGCGTGTMCGGGTGCTTGGCGCGCACGTCGGCAATCATCCACTCCCAGAACGGCAGCGGCTTGGTGTGCGGGTTATCCACCCGGAAGATGCGCACGCCCTGGTCGGCCCAGAACATCACCACGTCGCGCAGCGCCTGCCAGAGATGCTCGCCGCCGGGCGGGGCCGCGTAGAAATCGACGTTGACGATGTCCTCGTACTTCTTGGGCGGATTCTCGGCGTAGCGCAGCGAGCCGTCCGGACGGTGCGAGAACCACTCGGGGTGCTCGCGCAGCCACGGGTGGTCCGGCGAGCACTGGATGGCGAAGTCGAGCGCCAGTTMCAGGCCGTGGTCGGCGGCGGCGCGGCGCAGGCGCTGAAAGTCCTCGAACGTGCCGAGTTGCGGGTGGAGGGCGTCGTGGCCGCCTTCGKCGCTGCCGATGGCGTATGGGCTGCCCACATCGCCCGGCTCGGCCTTGAGGCTGTTGTTGCGGCCCTTGCGGTGCGCCTGGCCGATGGGGTGGATCGGCGGAAAGTAGAGCACGTCGAAGCCCATCGCACGGATGTCCGGCAGCCGGCGGATCACATCGTCGAAGTTGCCGTGGCGATTTTCATCGCCGCTTTCCGAGCGCGGGAACAGCTCGTACCAGCTCGCGAAGCGGGCGGCGAGGCGGTCTGCCTCTACCGGCATCGCCGTGGGGTAGCGGCTGACGAACGGGCGCCCGGCGGGGGTGTCCATGGCGGCGTGCATGGCGGTTTCGGTGCGCGGGGAGAGCAGGATTTCGAGCCGCAGGGCGTCGTCGCCGGCGGCGGCCTTCAGTTCGGCCAGCAGGGCGCCGGCATCGGGGATGGCGCTGCCTTCGGGGGTGTCCAGCGTGGCGGCCACCAGCCGGGCGCCTTCCTCGATCTCCAGCGTCACGTCCACGCCGGCCTTGCGCTTCTTGCCGATCTCGTCGAGCCAGCTCGCGAAGGTATCGCGCCATGCTTCCACCGTGAACTCGTGGCGGCCCAGCGCCACGATCGGGAAGCTGCCGCGCCAGCGGTCGTTGATGACGGGGGTCATCGGCGAGGCACGCCAGACCTGCTCGCCCGGCGCGCGCCACAGCACGGCGGCGGCGAGCTTGTCGTGGCCGTCCATCCAGATATCGGCGGTGACCTCCACGCGCTCGCCCACCGTGCGGCGCACGGCGAAGCGGCCGTGGTCGGCGGAGGGCGCCAGGTTCTCGATGGCCACGCGCGGCGCCTGCATGGCGGTGGCCAGATCGCGGTCGATGGCTTTGCGGTGATTGCCATTGCCGCTGCCATTGCGGCGCGCGCGGGGCTGCGCGCTKACCGGCAGCGCTTCATACAGGCGGATATCGGCCGGTGCCAGCGTGATCGTCGCGCTGGGGTCGAGCTGGTGGGCGGCGTCCAGCGTGCCGCCGGGGCCGCCATCGGCCGATTGCAACGTGGCGGCGGCCTGCGGCAGCGCGCTCAGCACGCGGTCCGCGCCGAACGAGGCGGGCTCGATCGGGCAGGGGTTCAGCACCACGAGCAGCGCAGCGGGGCCGGTGGCGCCGTTCGAACCATTGGCGAGGTGGCGCGGCAGGCGGGCCAGCACGGTGAGCGGCGCGTCCGGGCCGCTCACCTGCCGGACCGCGACGGCCGGCGCCGGGTCACGCGCGGCCAGCCAGGCGTTGCACTGGATCAGCTCGTGGGTGAGGTCGTAGGGGGCATCKACGATGTCATCGGGATGGCCATCGGACTGCGCCTCGGGGGCGGTATCAAGGGGCGCGCTGCCATGGGCGCCGGTCTCGAAGCCGGCCGGCACCATCAGCCCGTCGCCGATGGCGGCGGCGGTCCACAGCGCGCGGCGGGCGGCCAGCACGTCGGTGCCGTCGGGCGCCAGCGAGGGCGCGGCCAGCACGCGGCCGAAGTCGCGCAGGCGCGCCATCTCCTCGGTCAGCCACGCGCTGCGGTAGTCCCACCACGGGAGCGAGCAGAACGCGCCGTCGAACGGCGCGGTGGCAAGGTCGGCCAGTTGTTGCGGGTTGGTACCGGGGGTGAAGGCCAGGAACACGGGATCTTCGCCGCCGTTCTCAGTACTGTCAGTACTGCTCCGCCCGGCGGTCTCGATGATCTCCGCCCAGTGCCGGCCCGGCACGCGCGACGGGGCGCGGCAACAGAAGCCGGCGGCGCCGGCATCGATCGCTTCGCGGATCTGGGCGCTCCACCAGGCCACCAGCGCGGGGGCGAGCCCCTCGTCGTACCAGCGCAGCCGCACGCCGGGCAGGTGGCTGTCCGTGGCATCCGGGCTGCCGCCGGGGCGGGCATGGTCGACCCAGCCATCGTGCATGCCTGCCGCCTCGGCCGGAAAGCGGTCGAGGGCGAGATCGAGCAGGGGAAGCAGCCCATGTGACCGGCACGCCGCAAAGGTCGCTGCCAGGATGTCGGGGCGGATATGGGGAATGGCCCAGCCGGCCAGCAATACATGGTCGAAACCGAGTGTGGCGGTGCGCGCGAGCGCTTCCGGGTCCACCGCTCGGGAATCGGTCAGGTTCAGTTGGCAGATTCGCACGTCACAGGTCCTTGGCCGTGGCGCCGCTGCGCGCCGATTCTGACCGGGCACGCGAAGGCTGTGCCAACGCGGCGGGGTCCGGGAGCGCGCGGGCCGGGAACTGCGGTGCAGCAAGGGCAGGGGCCGATGCGGTCCGGCCGCGCGTCCGGGTCGCATATGTAAGAAATACACGGTGCCCGGCGGATGTAAAGTAAGGAATACGGCTTTCGTGAAATCCGACGAGGCGGAAGGCTATCGATAAATGGGGGCGATAATCGGCACGCCGGTGCGGAATAAATCGGCAAAAAAATCCCCGCCAAGGGGCGGGGACGATTTTCAGCGGAGGGGGCGCGACATTATCCGGCGCGATAGACATCCAGCCGGTTGTAGAGCGTCTTCAGGCTGATGCCAAGCGCCTTGGCGGCCTGCCGCTTGTCGCCGTCGAAGCGCGACAGCGTGGCCAGGATAATCTCCCGCTGGGTATCGGCCAGTGTCGTCCCCACCCGTACGCTGACCACGCCATCGACGGTCGTCGGCCGCATCGGCTGGCTGGCGAGATTGGGATTGCCGATTTCCACGAGTTTATCGGCCAGAATATAGGCGCGATATACGGAATTCTTCAGTTCGCGCACATTGCCGGGCCAGTCATAGCGCACCAGGCGTTCGAGCGTGCTGGCCGAAAATGCTTTCTCGGTCTGCTCCATGGCGTTGAATTCGGCCAGGAAATGGCGCGCCAGCGGGACGATGTCCTCGGTGCGTTCGCGCAGCGGCGGAATATGGAGCGGGAAGACGGCCAGCCGGTACAGCAGGTCTTCGCGCAACTGGCCGTCCCGGACGGCCTCCATGGGGTCGCGGTTGGTGGCGGCCAGGATGCGGACGTCGCTCACCAGCAGGGTGTCGCCGCCCACGCGGTGGAAGTTACGGCTTTCCAGCACGCGCAGCAGCTTGATTTGCATCTCCACCGGCATTTCGGTGACTTCGTCCAGGAACAGCGTGCCGCCCTGGGCCTGCTCGAAGTAGCCGGCCTTCTGCTCCAGCGCGCCCGTGAAGCCGCCTTTCTCGTGGCCGAACAGCTCGGATTCAATCAGCGTGGGGGCGATGGCGCCGCAGTTGACCGCCACGAACGGGCCGCCGGCGCGGCTGCTGCGCTCGTGCACGGCGCGCGCCACCACTTCCTTGCCGCTGCCGCTCTCGCCCACCGCCAGCATCGTCACGTCCGTCCCCGCCACCCGGTTGAGCTGGGCGATCAGCCGCTGCATGGCTGGCGCGGTACTCTCCCAGAGCAGGGAGACCTGCCCGGGCGCGGCACGGCGGCCCGGCGCGCGCGGCGGGGGCGCCGAGGAACGTGCGGATGGAAGCGTCGCGGTGGTGGACACGGGTGGCAGTGTGGCCGCCTGCGCCCGCCATCCCAGGAAAGTGGGGGAAGGGTGCCGACGGCGTCGGATTGGTCAATGATGTTTTAATGCTATCCGGTCGCGCTGCGGGTGGCTACATCCCATGCCGCCGTCGCGGAAAGGTCCGACACCTGTGTCAGACGGACACTGGCATATCGGCCAAGCGCCTGTAGCTAGACTTCAGCGTATCTTGCCGCCTGTGTTGCCCCTGTGCCGCCCGTTGCACGGCGAGACTTTTGCCAGGCGGTTTGCCGCCGCGTAATCTCAGTAGTATCTGAAGCGCCGCAGCACCCTGCATCCACCGAACCGAAAGGCCAACGGGCTCATGAGAATCAGACTCCGGACCGATTTCCGACAGGAATCCCGCGCCAACGGACGCCAGCGCAGCCTATGCCACACATCCTGATCGTAGACGACGACGAAAACGCCTGCGCGGCGCTGGCAGAAATTGTCGCGATCGAGGGGTTTTCCTCCGCCACCGCCGGCAACCTGCGCGAGGCGCGCCTCCAGATAGGCTGGCGCATGCCCGACGCGGTGCTGGCCGACCTGCGCCTGCCCGATGGCAGCGGCATGGAGCTGTTCGAGGAAGTCGGCTCGTCCGGCGTGGAAGTCATCCTGACCACCGGCTACGCCAGCGTGGAGAGCGCCGTGGAGGCGCTGCGCCTGGGCGCCACCGACTACCTCGTCAAGCCGATCAACGTCACGCGGCTCCAGACCGTCCTCAAGCGTATTGCCACCACCGGCGAGCTGAAAGCGGAGATCCATTCGCTGCGCGGCGAGTTGCGCCGCTATGGCCGCTTCGGCCGGCTGCTGGGCAGTTCCGAAGCCATGCAGGCGGTCTATGACCAGCTGAGCAAGGTCGGCCCGACCGAGGCCACCGTGCTGCTGATTGGCGAAAGCGGCACCGGCAAGGAGCTGGCCGCGCAGACCGTGCACGAACTATCCCCGCGCCGGCGCCAGCCCTTCCTGGCCGTGAACTGCGGGGCGATCTCGCCCACGCTGATCGAAACCGAGATGTTCGGCCACGAGCGCGGCAGCTTCACCGGCGCCGACCGCCAGCACAAGGGCTATTTCGAACGCGCCGACGGCGGCACGCTGTTCCTCGACGAAATCACCGAGATGCCGCTGGAGCTGCAGGTCAAGCTGCTGCGCGTGCTCGAGACCGGCACCTTCATGCGCGTGGGCACCAACCGCGAACAGCATGCCGATGTGCGCGTGCTGGCCGCCACCAACCGCAACCCCGAGGAAGCCGTGGCGGAGGGCAAGCTGCGCGCCGACCTGTACCACCGGCTGAACGTGTTCCCGATCGAACTGCCGCCGCTGCGCGCGCGCGGCGACGACGTGGTGCAGATCGCCAACACCATGTTGGAACAGCTGAACGGCGAGCAGGGCACGCAACGGCGCTTTGCCGCCAGCGTGCTGGAGAGCCTGCGCATGCACGCCTGGCCTGGCAACGTGCGCGAGCTGCGCAACTTCGTGCAGCGCGCCTACATCATGGCCGACCAGGATGTGATTACCGAGGTACAGATTCCGCTCCAAGTGGCGGCGGCGCCCTCGACGGGTACGGCCGTTGTCTCGGTGCCGGTGGGCATGTCCCTGGCCGAGGCGGACCGCCAACTGATCTTCGCCACGCTGGAGCAGTGCTCGGGCGTGAAGAAGCACGCGGCGGAGATTCTGGGCATCAGTTTGAAGACTTTATACAACCGGCTGGAAGACTATGCGGCCAAGGGCGAGCTGCCCGAATGGCTGCGCGCGTCGCGCAATGGCGACTCCAGCCCGCCCGCCGCCTCGTGAGGGCGGGCGAGTGCAGGCTGCGTGACAGGGAATCCACGGCGCCGGACTTGTCGGCGCATGGTTCTTGCATGAGGACCGTGATTGGCGGCTTCCTTTCGATTCACACGCTGACTGAGCAGACCTGAAAATGGCCATGGCCGACGCACCCAGCCCCACCCCAAAACCCGCGCACGACGGCGCCGCCGCCGGGGACCTCGCGTTCCCGGCCGTGCGCAGCATTGGCGAGGTGGCCGCGCTGATCGAGCAGGCGTCCCATGACCTGCGCTCGTCACTCAACGCGATCCAGAGCTGGGGCTACGTGCTGGACCGTTCGATCGATACCCCCGCCCCCCCGGCGCAGCGCGCGCTCGACGGCATCCGCTCCGGCATGCAGCAACAGCTGGCACTGATCGAGGAAATGGAGGAGGCCGTGCGCCTGCTGGCCGACGAGCGCAAGCCGGAGTGGGAAACCACCGACCTGCGCGACGCCGCCGAGGAAGCCATGGGCGACAAGCGGGCGGCGGCCGAAGCGCGCGGCGTGACGCTGGGTTCGATCGAATGCCAGAGCCCCGGCGGACAGGACTTCTGCGTGCAGGGCGATGCGCTGCGGCTGGCGCCGCTGCTGCGCCATCTGCTGATCCATTGCATCTGGCGCGCGCCGACCGGCGGATCGGTGCGCGTGCACCTGGTGGCCGAGGCCGAGTACGTGAAATTCCGCATCTCCGAAAGCCCGCCGCTGGACCGCTCGCGCGGGGCCTCCCGGCTGGCCGTGCTGACCGACTTCTTCGGGCGCAGCGTGGCCGAGGCCGGCGCCCACTCGCCCCGGCAGAGCACCGCGCTGCTGCTCACGCGGCGCATGGTGGAACTGCAGGGCGCCCAGCTGACCGCCGAGAATGACAACTGCGACGCCGACAATGTCAGCGTCTGCATCGCCGTGCGCATCCCCCGCCAACCGGCCGCCTGATCTCCGCGCCCGCCCCGCCTTCCGGCATTTTTTACCGCATCCAGCACAATCTGCACCGTCCGCCGCCCGTCAAAGCGGCGTGGATGGCCCATGGGCCGCTGGCCCACCGTTTGCATGGTTATCCGTGGAGCCCCGCCATGAGGGGACCCGAACTCGATACCCAACAGGAGAGATGCCATGCACAAAGCCCACGCTTCCAAGGGATCGCAAAGCCCCTTCCCGACCTCTGCCAATCATCCCGCCGCGCCTGCAATCACTGGCGCCGAGAAGGCGGATGGCAAGCACGAGAAGGACAAGCCGAAAAAGAAGACCTATCAGGCCGCCGTGGACGACTCGCTCGATATGACCTTCCCGGCCAGCGACCCGATTTCTCCGAGCGCGGCAATGCATGCCGAGAAGAAGACCACCACCAAGCGCGACGATGTGGATTGGACCCTGAAGAAGGGCAGCGAGCATCAGGCCGCCAGCGGCAAGGCCGCTGCCGAAAGGAAGGGAGCCAGCGACAAGGCGGCCGATAAGGCGGGCAAGTCTGGCAAATCCGCCCACAAGGACAAGAGCACGGCCAAGTCGGGCAAGAAGTGATTCGGACGCCAGGCGGCCCTCCCTTTGGATGGCCGCTTGTGATTCTTCGTGCGCCCCGGCACGCCTGTACCGCATCAACGCTTTGAACGGAGCATCCCTATGTCTACGATCATCGCAGGACGATTCGATACGTTTGACCACGCAGAGACCGCCGCGGCCCGTTTGCGGGCCAAGGGGCTGAGCGAGCAGGATCTCAGCCTGTTCTATGTGAACCCGGCCGGCCAGCACGCCACGTTCCCGATCGGGGGCGATCAGGCGGTGGATCCGGCCTCCCGGCAGACCGGCAAGGGCGCCGGGCGGGGCCTGATGATTGGCGCGGCGCTGGGTGCGGCCGTGGGGATCTGCCTGGCCGCCGCCGTGCGCGCGTGGTTCGCCACGCCGCCGGAGCCGTGGGTGTTCGTGTTGATCCTGGCGATCGCCACGGGCGTGGGCGCCTATGGCGGGTCGTTGATGGGCGCGTTGTCGATGACCCGCAACGGCCAGCGCGATCCGCGCACCGGCGAGGTCCGCATGCGGCATGCCGGCGTGCTGCTGGCCGCGCATGTGTCGCCCGACAACACCGCGCTGGTGGCCAACGAGTTGCGGCAGGGCGGCGCGGAAGACGTCGAGCGCGCCGAAGGCCAGTGGCGCGATGGCCGCTGGGAAGATTTCGATCCGCTGGCACCGCCCGTGCCGGCAGGACAGTTGACCGGGGAAGATTCAGCGCGCGCGCGGCAGCGGCAGTAAGCGCCGCGCGGTTTTTTCCATCACCATGCCTTTCACCCTTTCACAAAAAGGAGCAGCCATGCAACGCATCGACAACACGCCAGAGCCGCCCGGCATCCCGCCCGGCGGCCCCGGAACGAAGGGCGCGGCCATCATCGGCGGGGCGGAACAGCACAGCGCCGGGCCGGGACCGTTCGTGATGGCGTCCGACACCCTCGAAGGCAACAAGGTAGTGGACCCTTCGGGCGAGGAGATCGGCACCATCGACCACATCATGCTCGACGTGCTCGGCGGCCGCATCGCCTATGCGGTGCTGGCGATGGGCGGCTTCCTCGGCATCGGCGAGAAGCTGCACGCGCTGCCGTGGTCTGCGCTGACGCTGGACACGCGGCGCAAGTGTTTCGTGCTGGGTGTGGAGCGCGAGCGCATCAAGGCCGCGCCGGGCTTCGACAAGGAGCACTGGCCGACCATGGCGAACTCGCAGTGGGCTACCACGATCCACGAGTACTACGGCATTTCACCGTACTGGGAGAAGGATCGCTACGATCCGTGGGCTTGAGGCCCGTACCGATGAAAACCGGCGCCCTGGGGCGCCGGTTTTTTCGTTTGAGGGAGGGAAGGGTTCAGACCTTGTGGTTCACCTGCCCCGAGGGTTTGCTCGACGGGTCCGCGCGCATGCCACTGGCCTGCGGCTGGCCGGCCGGCTCCGGGGGCGGCGGCACCCGCGTGGTGAGCTGGTTCGACACACCGAGAATCCCCGGCGGCGTGGCGGCGGCCTTTTCCAGCCGTTGCGACAGGTCGATGTCCTCCACGCGGCCCGTCAGCGTGACGCGCCGGTCCACCACGTGCACGGCCACGCCATCGGGCATGTCACCGCCGCACGCTTCGGCGATGCATGTGCCCACGCGTTCGCGCAGCAATTCGTCGTCTTCGTCTGGACTGGTCCGGGCGGTGTCCTGGGTTTCCGTCTGCATGGCGCTTCCTTTCGCTGGTAACAAGAGTCCTGCATGACCGTGCGACGCAATCGGCATGCCTGCGGCGCCACAGCGCAGCCGCCGCCCAAGCCGGCGCCGTCTTGTAAAAACGACGCGTCACAACGCGCCGACAGCCTTGTAGGACACCGCCGGCTGATCAGGCGGCGGTCCGCTCTCTACAATGTAGACAGTCGTGCGTTCCGCAGGAGCCTTTCATGAAACAGCGCCGGATGATGCATCTGTTCGATCACTTCGCCGGCGCTGCCACGCGCCACGCGGGTTCCCCGGCAGCCTTCGTGCTGGCCGTGCTGGTGGTGGTGGTCTGGGCCCTGACCGGCCCGATCTTCAGTTACTCGGAGACGTGGCAGCTGATCATCAACACCGGCACCACCATCGTCACCTTCCTGATGGTGTTCCTGATCCAGCAGAGTCAGAACAAGGACTCGATGGCGGTGCACCTGAAGCTGAATGAGCTGCTGGCATCGAGCAAGCCGGCGAGCAACCATCTGATCTCGATCGAGGAACTCGACGAGGACGAGTTGCGCCAGCTTGTGCTGTTCTATCGCCATCTGGCGGAACTGGCGGACAAGGAGGGCGGGGTGAAGTGCAGCCACTCCCTGGACGATGCCAACGAGAACCATGCCGCGAAACGGCGCGCGCGCCACGCGCGGCGTCAAGCGGATGCCGCCCCGGCCGATGCCGAGCCCGCCACCTAGCTGGCATGGATCTGGCTCGGCTTGGCGGCGCATGCCCGGTGCGTTCCGGGCACGTCTGTTCCCTGAGGAGACCATTTTGGCCACCCCGGCAACTCCGAATCCCGCAGTTACGACGGCATCCAACGAGCCGGCGCCGCTGGCCCAGCCACGCGAGGTGCGCGTGGTTGTCTACGGGCGCGCCGATTGCGACGACCCGGCGAGTCATCCGGGCGTCACGCTGCGGAACATTGCCGAGCGCGTGGCGGCCCTCGCGGGTTTCCGCTACGCGGGCAGCTACGACGCCGTGACCCACGGCGCTGCGGCGGACCGTCTCTACTTCGTGCCGGCCGACACACTGACTGGCATCGACAGCGCCCGCCAGCTCGGCATCGACAGCCTGCATGACCTGCTCGGCGGCGTGGTGCCGCACGATTTCGTCGGCACCAAGGCGATCTCCCACGGGCTGATTTCTCCCGATGCAAGGGCGCCGGAGGGCTGGAGCCATGACTTCGGCGCGCGCATCGAGCCCTGCGTCCTGCCCGGCTACACCGCGTTCTCGGTGGAGGATGCCCGGCGCGCCGGGCAGGCCATGCTGGGCGAGGGCAAGGTCCGTGTGAAGGAGCCGTGCGGCATCGGCGGACTCGGCCAGCAGGTGGTGGCGAACGCGGCCGAACTGGACGCCGCGCTGGAAGCGCTGGACGCCCGGCGGATCGAGTGCGAAGGCTTGGTGCTCGAACGCAACCTCGAGGACGTGACGACGTTCAGCGTCGGTCAGCTGGAGGTGGGCAACCTGCGCGCGAGCTACTGCGGCACCCAGGGCCTCACCCGCAATCACGCCGGCAAGCTGGTCTACGGCGGGTCCACGCTGCGCGTGGTGCGGGGCTCGCTGGAAGACCTGTGCGCGCATCCGATCGAGGCGCACCTGCGCGAGGCCGTGCAGGCCGCGCTGGCCTATCACGCCGCGGCGGTGGAGTGTTTTCCGGGCACGATGGTGTCCCGCTGCAACTACGATGTGGCGATGGGCACCGACAACGGCCGGCAGCGGCTCGGCGTGCTCGAACAGTCATGGCGCGTGGGCGGCGCCACCGGGGCCGAACTGGCCGCGCTGGCGGCCTTCCAGGCCGATCCCCAATGCGTGCGGGCCACCGCCAGCACGCGCGAGATCTATGGCAGCGACGTACCCGTGCCGCCCGGCGCGGACGTCTATTACCAGGGAGAAGACCGCAACGTCGGCCCGTTGACGAAGTACGCAATTCTGGAGTCCAGTTCTGATGGCCACACATGAGGAATCGTTACAGGTCCATACCGATGGCGGTACCATCGCCGGCACGCTGATCACGCCGGCCACCAAGCTCCCCGGCGTGCTGTTCGTGCACGGCTGGGGCGGCAGCCAGCAGCAGTACCTGGCGCGTGCGCGCGAGGTGGCCGGCCTGGGCTGCGTCTGCATGACCTTCGACCTGACCGGTCATGCCGGTACCGCCGCGCAATACGAAACCGTCAGCCGCATGCGCAACCTGGCCGATGTCCTGGCTGCCTATGACGTGCTGGTGCGGCACCCCGAGGTGGACCGCAACGCCATCGCCGTGGTGGGCAGCAGTTACGGCGGCTACCTGGCCGCCGTGCTGTGCGAGCTGCGCCCGGTGCGCTGGCTGGCGCTGCGCGCGCCGGCGCTCTACATGGATAGCGGATGGGAGTCGCCCAAGCGGCAGCTCCACCACGACCAGGATCTCGTGGCGTACCGGCGCAAGGTGGTAGCCCCCGATACCAACCGGGCCCTGCGCGCCTGTACCAACTTCAAGGGCGATGTGCTGGTCGTGGAATCGCAGCATGACAGCATCGTGCCCCACGCGGCGGTGCTCAGCTACGTGGACGCCTGCTGCGAGGCCTGGTCGATCACGTACCGGGTACTGAAAGGCGCCGACCACGGTCTGTCGACAGAGGACTGCCAGCGCGCCTATGGCAAGTTGCTGGTGGGATGGCTGCGCGAGATGGTGACCGAAGCGCGTACCGGCCCGGCGGTGGCGCCGCCCCGGCCAAGCACACCGTCCACCGTGAAGAAGGCAACGGCAACCGAATCCCCCGAATACACGGTGTCGCGCCAAAAGCCGCCCCTGCCGCGTGCCGATGCCGGCCTGGCGCCCGATGAGGACGACAACGAGACCGCCGTGGCGGCTGGCGATGCCGACGACGAGAACGACCCGCAGGTGATCGCGGCGTCGGCGCCGAAGGCACGCAAGTAGCGCGGGGCAGCGCGTGCGAGTCGCTTTGTAGCGATTGCAGGCCGTGTTGTTTCTGCCAGTCGCACCGGAAATTCTTGCAAAACCCGCATAAAGTGCGGTCGCCACTGGCTGGCATTGTTTGTGCGTTGGCGGAGCCACATGAGCCCCGCGTCCGTCACCCCTTCGCCCGCAGCGACCGCCGAGCAAGCCGCCGACGCCGCGTTGCGTGCCGTGGGGCTGCGGCACGCCGACGACGGCGAAGCCGGCATCGCCCGGCGCCGCGCGGGCACGGGCTTCTACTATGCCGATGCCAAGGGCAAGCGCATCGAGGACAAGGCCACGCTCGCGCGCATCCAGGCGCTGGCGATTCCGCCAGCCTACGAGTCGGTCTGGATCTGCGCCGACCCCACCGGCCATCTCCAGGCCACGGGCCGCGATGCGCGGGGCCGGAAGCAATACCTCTATCACCCGGACTGGGCCGCGCTGCGCGACACCGACAAGTACACCCGCCTGATGGCCTTCGGGCATGCGCTGCCGCGCCTGCGCGGGCGGCTGGCCCGTGATCTGGCGCGCAACGGCATGCCGCGCGAGAAGATCCTTGCCGCCGTGGTGACGTTGCTGGATGCCACCCTCGTGCGCGTCGGCACCCCGCGTTACGCGCGCCAGAATCGCACCTATGGGCTGACTACGCTGCACCGGCGCCATGTGGCCGTGCGCGGCAGCCGCCTGCGCTTCCAGTTCACCGGCAAGAGCGGCGTGACCCACGACGTGTCCGTCAACGATGCCCGCCTGGCCCGCATCGTCCGCAACTGCACGGAGCTGCCGGGGCAGCGGCTGTTCAAGTACAAGGACCCGGAGGGCGAGATCCGCGAGATCGGCTCGGTMGATGTCAACGCTTACCTGCAGGAGGTGACCGGCGGCGATTTMACGGCMAAGGACTTCCGCACCTGGGCCGGCAGCGTCCACGCGCTGGCGCTGCTGCGCAAGACCACGGCCGACAGCGAGACCGCGCGCAAGAAGGCCGTGACCGAGGTCATCCGCGAAGTGGCGCAGCGGCTGCGCAACACCATGGCCGTCTGTCGAAAATGCTACGTACACCCGGATGTGCTCGCGGCCTTCATGGATGACACCTTGCAAGCCTTGCCGGCCCCGCGTGCCGGCGTGCGCCTGCGTGCCGACGAAGCGCGCCTGCTGGCGCTGCTGGAGAGCACCTGTGCGCCGGTGGCGACGCCTCGCAAAGCAGCATGAGGTGAGCCCGCGTTGTCCGGCACGGCAATTGCATCGCTACGCCTACCAATGAATAACAACAGCGTAGCGAGTCTAGCAAGAGGCCAAGGTGGAAAACGCAGTCTTCAGTTGCCTGAGTATCGACGGCAGCCAGCAGGAAACGGTGCATCAGGACTTCCCGCAAACGGAGTCCATCCTTGCAGCCCTCAACAACCACAACCATCAAGAAGTGCCGATGCCACGGCTGGCCACGGTTCCCTGCAAGGGGCGCGGTGGCACGGTCCGGCCGCTACGCGGGCGGGATCTCCGGCAGGCGCGCGTGCTGATGCAGGCGTTGTGCGAGATGCGCCTGGACCTCGGCAATGGCGAGGGGCGCTGGGAGCCCTCCACGCTGGCTAGTCGGCAGATGTCGACGATGGCGCTCTGGCGCAACCGTGCACGCCATCTGTTCACGGAAGCGGAATGGGAAAGCGGCATCGAGGCCCGGCTCGACGCGGGCTTCCGGCAGGCCGGTAACGGCTGCCCGCGCGAAGCGGCCAACGAGTTCAAGCGGGCGTACTACCTGCTGTGCTGCGTGCTGACGCAGGCGCGCGACATGGCACGCCGGGGCGATGGCCCCGATCGCCGCGATGCCCCGCAGCCCGCCAAGACGCCGCGTCCTGATGCGCCGCTCGATCGCGGCGCCTGACTAGGTCTTTTTCTTCTTCGACGCAGCGCGCTTGCGGCATGGCCCGATATAGCCGGGCAGCCCGCGCGCCTTGGTGCTCAGCGCCAGTTGCACCGCGCGCGCCAGCGCGGTGGCAAAGCCGTGATGGGTGTCGAACGGCCCTTCGATGTGCTGGCGGAAGAAGTCGGCCCAGCGGAAATCCGGATAGGCGGCCTTGACCTTGCGATAGCCGCCGGCCAGCTGCACGAACGCCTCCAGGCTCCGATACGGATCGTCCCGCATGGCATGGATGTCCGGCGGCAGCGCCTTGATGGGCTGGCGCCGGCCCTGCTCGTCGTACGGGTGGACCATGTGGTTCTCGACCATGTACGCCCAGAACTTGCGCTGGGACAGGTGGCTCAGGTCTTCCCGCACGTGCGCCGGCACCATCTCCATGCCCATCTCATGCCAGGCACGCACCCAGTGGTGGTGATCCACCACGTAGAGCGTGTGCTCCGGGCCGAGCACCACGTGAACGCGGTGTTTGTCGAGAAAGCCGGGCAGATCGGCGTGCKACAGGCGCCGCGTGACATGAATCTTCTGCGCGACGTGGTAGCCGCCGATGGTGATCTGCGTGGGCCGCAGATGATCCATCGGCACCATCAGCTTTGCGCCTGCGCGCAGCGGTTTTGCCATGGGGGTGGCCTCAGCTCTTGTTCAGCGTGCGTTCGGGGGAGGTGGTGGCTTCGCCGGTTTCCGAGCCGGATGCCCAGCTACCGATGCTGTCGCGTTGGGCGGAGTCGGCTCCCTCGCCCGGCCGGCGCACGCGGATCTGGTTTTCCACGTCCTTCACGCCGTACACGGCATCGGCGATCTCCTCGACGATGTATTTCTGGCGCCGGTCTCCGACCGTGCCGCCGAGCTTGACCAGCCCCTTGTCGACATCGACGGTCACATCGGAGACGTCCACGTCGGGATGGTGGGCGAGGCGGTCGCACACATCGCCCAGCACCCGCTCGTCGGGCCGTTCGTAGTTCTTTGGCCCCACCGGGCGGCGGCTGCCGACACCGGTGCCGGAGAGCGTTTGCGGCCGCGTGGGATGTTCGCGATAGCCGGGATCGCCCGGATACACGCGTTGTGCACTGTTGAACGACTGTCCGCCGCTGCGGCTGTCGCCGTAGTAGCCAGCGCCGCCGTAGGTCGTATCGCCGCGCCAGTCTTCGCCCCATTCCTGTCCCCAGTCCTCATGCGTCGGGCTGGCCGGCTCGGGCTTGGCGCGGCCCGTGCGGCTGGCACCGCGGTCTCCTCGGAAATTGAACATGTCGCGCTCCTTGCGGTTCGGTGTTCGCCAAGCCGCAAGTTCCATGCCGCGCGGAGGCTGGTCGGGGCCGTACCCGCGCGATGTGCGCGATGCGAGTCGCGCGCGGCGCCGGGTGCAATCCTTGCCACACGTTGTAACCGTTACGCGCGGCGAGGGCGCCAGCCGCCTAATCTTCCCTTGCGGGCGGGCCACGGCGCGCGGCATGGAATTTGCGCAGACCTTGCCTATATCCAATTCCGATCCCCTTCTCACAGGTATTGCCATGGCTACACCCAAGCAGGTACCGCCCCAGCACCAGGAACATCAGCCAGGCCTGGAAAGCGAGATGGAACCGCGCCCGGATAGCGGCGCCGACGACTACGTGGGCAGCGGGCGCCTGGAAGGCAAAGTGGCGCTGGTGACCGGCGGCGACAGTGGCATCGGCCGCGCCATCGCCGTGGCCTACGCGCGCGAGGGCGCCGACGTGGCCATCGCCTATCTGGACGAGCACGGCGACGCGAAGGAAACCGCCAGCCTGATCGAGCAGGCTGGCCGCCGGGCGCTGGTCATCGCCGGGGATCTGGCCGAGGTCAGCCATGCCGACGCCGTGGTGGCCCAGACCATCAAGCAGTTCGGCCGGCTCGACATCCTGGTCAACAACGCCGCCGAGCAGCATCCGCAGGATTCGCTCGAAGACATCGACACCAGCCAGCTCGAAGCCACCTTCCGCACCAATGTCTTCGCCATGTTCCACGTCACGCGCGCCGCGCTGCCGCACCTGCAGAAGGGCGCGTCGATCCTGAATACGACCTCGGTGACGGCCTATCGCGGTAGCGGCCATCTGCTCGATTATTCGGCGACGAAGGGGGCCATCGTGTCGTTCACGCGCTCGCTGGCGCTACAGATCGTCAAGCGTGGCATCCGCGTCAACGGCGTGGCGCCGGGGCCCATCTGGACGCCGCTGATTCCGTCCACGTTCACTGAGGAAGAGGTGGCCAAGTTCGGCAAGAAGACGCCAATGGGGCGGCCCGGCCAGCCTTTCGAGGTGGCGGCCGGCTATGTGTTCCTGGCGTCTGACGCCGCGAGCTACATCACCGGCCAGATTCTGCATATCAATGGCGGGGAAGTGGTCAACGGCTGACCGCGCCCGCATCGATCGATAAATCGCGACGTATCGCAAGGGAGCCCATCATGTCATCCATCGTAGCCGGCCGGTTCGCGTCCATCCCGGACGCCGAGGAGATCGCCCAGAAGCTGTACGCGCGCGGGTTCTCGGTCTGGGATGTGTCGATCATGTCCGTCAACCCGGGCGGCGCCCGCCCGCCGGGCGTGCTGCTGGCCGCCCGCGCCAAGGGCGACCGCCGCGAGGAAGTGGCCGATGTGCTGCGCGAAGGCGGCGCCTGCGACATCGAGCGGGCGAGCGGCACCTGGGAAGGCGGCCAGTGGGCCGACTTCGATCCGAAGCGACAGCCCAAGCTGGTGGACACGCAGGAAGGCGAGTGCTGGCCCGCGCCGGCCGCCTCCCGGCAGTCCGGCCAGTCCGGCCAGTCCGGCCAGTCCGGACAGTCCGGACAGTCCAATGGCGAGGCCCGGCCCGCGCACGCCGGGCCGGTGGCCGAGGAGGCCGTCGCCGTGGATAGCACGGGCAACGAAGATCCGGGCAGCGAACTGGAGCATTACGTCGATCGGCAGGTATCGAGCCATAGCTAAGGCGCCCGCCATGGCCAAGACCGACACGGCGGACCTGGACACCCTGCGCCCCACGCAGCTGACGCTGGGCTTCTATCAGGTCCACGAGAAGATGGACGTCAGCGCCCAGCCGCGCGAGCCGGCCGCGATGCGCAAGTTCCTCCGCGAACACTGCATCCGGACCATCGCCGGGCCGGGTGGGGCGCTGTATATCGCCGATCATCACCATTGGGCGCGCGCGTGGCTGGAACTGGGCTGGCGCACGGCACCGGTCTGCATCGACGCCGATCTCAGCGACCTGTCGCCCAGCGCGTTCTGGAAGAAGATGCGCGCGCTCGGGCATGTGCATCMGGTGGATGAGCACGGCAAGCATCTGGACGTCGATGCGCTGCCCGCCACGGTGATGGGGATGCGCGACGACCCGTACCGCAGCCTGGCCGCCTTCACGCGCAACGCCGGCGCCTACCAGAAACCGGGCAATGCCTACGGCGATTTCAGCTGGGCAGGCTTCTTCCGGCGCCATGTGGAGGAAGACATGCATAGCATCGCCGGCTTCGCCCGCGCGATGACGCTCGCCATTCCGCTGGCGCGCAGCAGCAAGGCACGCAGGCTCCCGGGATGGATTGGCCCCTGCGTGCCGCGCAAGAAGTAACCCCCCTGAAATGCCTCGTGCCCCTGCGGATAGGATCCGGCAGGGGCACGAGGTTCCGCGAGACGCGGCTGCGAGATGCGGCAGCGATCAGCTCTTGGCCTTGTGCGTCGGCTTGCCCTTTTGCTTGGTGCTGGCCATCTTGTCCAGTTCCTTTTCGCTCATGGACTTGTACATCGACTTGGACGCGCCTTTCAGCGCGCCAGCCTTGGTGTCTCCACGCTTGGCGGAGAGCGCCGCACCGGCGGCCATTTGCTGTGCCTTCGATTTCGCTGGCATGACAATCACTCCTTATATTCGGCCCAATACCACCAGCAGGACCACGATGAGAACGATAAGACCCAGCCCGCCGCTGGGCCAATAACCCCAGCCCGTGCTATACGGCCACGCCGGAAGCGCGCCGACGAGCAGCAGAATCAGAATAATGAGAAGAATGGTGCCGATACCCATGGCGTGCTCCTTGTTTCCCTATTGTTGTTCCGGAGGCGCAGCCCAAGCCTTGCCTCAGCGTTGCCTTGTAGATTCAGGGTAGAACAGCAAGCGGCACAACCAAGGCGGGCTAGGGCTGATATCGGTGTAGGAATTGGACGACTTTGGGTTATATAGGGTGGTTTCGCCTGCGTGCCCAATGCCGCCTTGGGCGGGGGCGGAATGGCCAGGCCCGTGGCGGGGTCGAGGTTCTTGGCCTTGCACAGGCGGAGGATGAGTTCATCCGACGGCTTTGGCGGTGGTTCGGCGGCTTCCTGTTCCTTCTGCCACTG
>NZ_JBFTLH010000021.1:0-106298 GCF_056396345.1 Cupriavidus sp. 05T42 | reverse complement strand
CAACTTCGCGCATGCTCATGGTCACCAATCCTTGTCTGTGCATGGCTGCCTCCCAAAGCGCCCGACGAAACTCGGAGCGTACGGGGAGGCAGCCTCAGGTGACATCTCTATTCGTCGCAAAGGTGACATTACTAATAACGGCCAACATCCCTTATACGCATAATGCGTATTATGTTAAATCAATGATCCGAGGCCGAAAGCCCTGCAGGCAGCCTTGCCCCGGCCATGCTGCGGCTGGCTACCTGCCTGTGTACCGTTCCAGCAGCTCCCGTTGCCCGGCTGGCACCTCGTAGGACATGCCGTACATCCCCAACTGCAGGCTCTTGGCAATGCGCAATGCCGGCCGCACGAACTCGGCTGCTATTGGTTTGTTGAAAGTGGCTTGTGCCGTGTCGATGAAGAGTTCGAGCCAGCGGTCGAAATGATGGCCCTCGATCCCCGCGAGCATCATATGGCGGGACAGGACATGCCCCCGGTAGCGCTTGCTCCCAAGGACAATGCTTGACCAGAACGTGTCCATCGTTGTGAGATGCTGGTCCCATCGGCCGGAGATGACTCGGTCGAAAAGCGGGCCGATACTCTCGTCGGCGCGAACCCGCACGTAGAAGGCACGGACAAATGCCGATATTTCGGCTTCGTCGGGCAGTTGCGCGCCTTGGGCCACGGCGTCGCTGGCGGTCTGAAGGTTATTCCCGGGCATCGTCATCCCTAAAAGATGCATCACGAATGCATCTTATCATCTATATAGTCGGGGCTGACGAATGCGCAGATAAACCCCTGCCCTTCGTCAGGTCTTCGCAGCTTGCCTCGAGACCTTGACGGGGATCCGCGCCAGCACAGACGCGGCAGCGTGCTCGTCCAGCACGCGCTGCATCATCTTCGGCTTGAGAATGAGATCTTCGAGCGTGTGTTCGTCCAACACCCGGAAGTATGCGTCCAGCGCCGCGTGCAGCACGCCGCGCAAACCACATATCGGGGTGATGACACATTGATTGCCTTCCGCGTGGAAGCATTCGACCATCGCAAAATCGCTCTCCATCGTGCGAATCACTTCGCCGACGTTGATCTTGGACGCGGGACGGTTGAGCTGGACGCCGCCGGAGCGGCCCCTGAGGGTATGCAGGAAACCCTCCTGCCCCAGCCGGTGCACGATCTTGATCAGGTGGTTCCTGGGAATGCTAAAGCTGTCCGCAATCCGCTGGATCGTCACCAGTTCGTCCGGGTGCGCAGCAATGTAGATTAACGTACGTAGTGCATAGTCGGTGTAGTCGGTCAGTCTCATCTTCGATCCCCACTCGCCTCCAGGACGGACGCGTCAGTATATCTTACGCGCCAAATGCATCTTTTAGGGAATCGACCCCCGAGTCAGGTGGAATGCGGCCGCCAGGACCGCCGCATCCCACCACGATCAGAACTTGTACTTCACCCCCGCAAACAACGCGCGTCCGACCCCTGGGTAGAAAACCGCCGTGTTGGCAGTGCGCGCATTCGCCACGGTGCCGAAGTCACTGACGTAGCGTTTGTCGGCCAGGTTGCGGGCGTCGAGGAACAGCGTGACGCCGCGCTGGAATTCGTAGCTGGCCTGGATGCCGAACAGCACGTAGGCCGGCACCTTCATCGTGTTGGCGTAGTCCACGTAGGCGCCGGTCGGCACCCAGTCGATCGTGCCCGCCACGCGCAGCGCGGAGCCCCTGTTGTAGGCCACGGTCGTGCGGAGCACATGCTGCGGCACGCCCGCGATGCGGTTGTTGCCGTAAACCGGATCGTTGTCGAAGCGGAAATCGCTGTAGTTCCACATTTGCGACAGCGTGAGCCGGTCGCCTGCGCCAATGATATTGCGCAGTATCTCGGCGCTGGCGCCCAGCTCCACGCCCTGCAGGATGGTCCGGTTGGCGTTGAACGTGGAGGCTGGCACGTCGGGGCTGACCGTGTACTGCAGCATCTGGTCGCGCACCAGCGAACGATAGAGTGTCAGGTCCCAGCCGAAGCGGTCCAGTTGCCCGCGCGTGCCCGCCTCCACCGTCCAGCCGCGCTGCTGCGCCAGTGGCACGAACTGGTTGGTCGCGCCGATGGTCTGGTTCAGGTCCGAGAAGTCCGGCACGTCGGCGCTGCGCGTGATGTCGACGAAGGCCTGCACGTCCTTGCGCGGCTCCCACAGCACGCCGAACTTCGGGTTCACGCCGCTGTAGGTGGCGCTGTCCGACTTGGCTGTTGGGCTGGCGGACAAGCCGCCGTAGTCCTGGTACTCCCGCCGGTTGCGGTACGCCTTCGCTCCCGCCATCAGCGCGACCGTAGGCCGCACGTACAGCCGGTCTTCGAGATAGGCCTCGTAGTTGAAGGCATCCTGCCGGGCGTTCAGCGTCTGTGCGCCGCGGTCGCCATTAACGTTGACGTATTGGCGGGCATTGTTGTTGCCACCAAAGAAGCGTGCCCCGGCGATCAACTGGTTGCGCATGCCGCCCAGCGTGAAGTTGCCGGTGTAGCGCGGCGCAAAGCCGTAGGTCCAGTAGTCCTGATCGATKACCTGAAAGATCGGGTGGTACAGGCTCTTGTGGATGATCCAGGTGCTGAAGTCCAGCTGGCCGTTGTCCAGCTTCACGCTGGTCACGTTGGCCAGCCGCTCGGTGCGCGTGTTACGTGCCTGGTCCCCTGCCAGCGCACTGGCGGACGCCTTGCGCGGATCGTTGAGCGCCTCATTGAGCGTGAGCGTGCCTGGCAGCAGCTGGTMGACCACGTAGGCCCCGAAGTAGAAACGCGTTTCCACGGCCGGGCTGAAGCGGTAGCCGAAGTTGGCGTTGAGCTGTTCGTACTGCCCGCGTTCGTGATTGCGGTAGCCCTCCGAGTGATTGACGCTGAAATTGGCGAGGAAGTCGAATGCGCCGATCTGTCGCGATACTTGGCCGCTGGCGCGCGCGGTGCCGAAGCTGCCACCGTCCACGCGCAGCATGTTTGGCGCATCCGCCGTCAGCGCGGTTGGCGTGGTGAAGTTGACGGCGCCGCCCAGCGTCGAGCTGCCGAATGCCAGCCCGTTGCCGCCCTTGTAGACCTCGGCCGCGGAAAGTCCGATGGGATCGATCTGGTAGTAGTCACCGCTGCCGTCCGCGAAGTTGGTCGGCACGCTGTCCTGCAGGATTTCCAGGCCACGCGTGTGGAAGCCGCGCGAGATGCCGGAGCCGCGGATCGACAGGCGCAGCTCCTGGCCGTAGCGCTCCTGTACGTAGACCCCGGGCGAGTCCTTGAGGACATCGCGCAGATTGCTGGCGTAGGTATCGGTGTAAGACTGCGCATCGACAAATCCGACCGACCCGGCCGATTGGAACAGCGTGTCACGCTGGCGGGCCACGCCGGGCACCGTGAGTGAACCCTCGGCTGGCGCCGCTGCGCTGACGGTGATGGTGGGCAGCGTGGGGAGTGGCGCGTCATTGGATGCCTGCGTGGCGTTAGTTTGCGCGATGGCCGCGCCGCTCAGCGCGAGCGTCTGTACGACTACAGCAATGGCGGTCTTGCGCCAGGCTTTTTCAGATCTCATTTTGTTCTCGTCTACGTTTCAGGTGCCGTGGTATGGACCCCGGGCAAGCAACGGAAGCATACGAAGCACGTATCGGCCTGCGCCATGCGACATGGCAGCGCACGGCATTGAAAAGGTCTATTGCGATGTCGGGCATCGATCAGGGCAGCAGATCCGCTATCGAGTAGCCATCGAGCACGGTGAGGTAGGCCACCAGCGCCCCACTCAGCGCCGCGTGACAATCGGCAACGCTCGAGACCACGCAAAATCCCCCGGCGCGAAAGCACGCCATCAAGTCCAACCTGTATTCCAAGACCCGGACCACGTCGCCCACAGTGATGGCCGATGCAGGACACGCCAGGCGTGTTCCACCGATACGCCCGCGCGCGGTGTCGAGGTAGCCAGCACGGCGCAGCGCGTGGACGATCTTGACGACGTGATTGAGCGGCAGCCCAATGGCGTCGGCGATGTTCCTCGCCGTCTGCGGCCTGCCATCGTTGCGCGCGAGATGGACCAGCGCATGCAGTCCGTACTCGGTATAGACGGTCAGGCGCATCACGCATTCCGGCAAGGCGGCACCGTCGGATGGCGGAAAAAGACAGCGACATAGGTATCCATTTGCTCGCAAGACTTCCCGATCCATGTTTCGATGAAGTCTATTAAAGATGCATACCAAATACAACATAAATGCTATGCATCGGATAAAGAGGCAAATTTCCGTTGCATGGAGGACGCGATAGTCCTCACGGGTGGTGTGGCTTAACCCGCTCTGCCGCATCTAAAGATGTATAGTGAATGCATCTTTAAAGGCGAAGGCCGGCCACTCAAACAATCGGGGGTACCAAGTTGAAGTCCTTACTTTCCGCAATCCTTGCCACATCGGCGCTTCTGACGGCGCACGGTGCTTGCGCGGCAACCCGGAACTTCGAGATGAACATCGAAGACACCCGGGTCACGTTGGTAGACAAGCAGCAATTCCATACGTTTGCATTCAACGGGCAGGTGCCAGGCCCGCTGTATGTGGTGGATGAAGGCGACGATGTCAACGTCACCGTCAACAACCTGACCGCCCTGCCCCACACCGTGCACTGGCACGGCATGTACCAGAAGAACTCCTGGAAGAACGACGGCGTGCCGGGTGTCACCCAGGAGGCCATCAAGCCCGGCGACTCTTTCAAGTATCAGTTCAAGGCGGCGCCGTCCGGCACCATGTGGTACCACTGCCACGTCAACGTCAATGAACACGTCGCCCTGCGCGGCATGTGGGGTCCGTTGATCGTCCGGCCGAAGAATCCGACCGCTCTGGAGAAGAAGGTCACCAAGGAATTCATCCTGATGTTCTCCGAGTGGGACTCCAAGTGGGCGGACAAGCCCGGCTTCGGCGGCCTGCCATCAGACAAGCCCGACTACTTCACGATCAACGGCAAGGCTTATCCGGACACCCAGCCCATCCGTATCGAGAAAGGCGACGTGGTCCGCCTGCGCCTGATTGGCGCTGGCGACGGCACGCACAGTTTCCACCTGCACGGGCACAGCTTCAAGATCGCCTTCAAGGATGGCTTCCCGCTGGCCAACCCCATCATGGCCGACACCGTGCTGTTCGGGCCCGGTGAGCGCTACGACCTGATCTTCGAAGCCGACAACCCTGGCCGCTGGATGGTTCACGACCACGTCGACTCCCATACCGTCAACGGCGATCGTCCGATGGGCGGAATCATGAGCGTCGTGGAGTATGCGGGCGTGCCTTCGGACCCCTGGTACGACTGGGCCGGCAAGAAGTACCAGCCCAACTTCTACTACGAGGAATCGCTGAAGAAGGGTCCCGGTCAGTACAGCAACGACTTGCTCAAGGGCAAGGCCGTCCAGTAATCGACCCAGGAACGATCTCGATGAACATCCCTCACCTCACGCGCCTTGCCGTGGCCGCCCTCGCCTTCACGGCGGCGGGCACCGCCGCCCAGGCGAAAACCGGGCAGGAAGTCCTGCAGGCGCAATGCGTGGCCTGCCACGCCGTCACGAAACCCCAGAAGCTCGATGTGGATCGTCTGTGGCAACGGAAGGGCCCGGACCTGTACTACGCGGGCGTCAAGTTCAACCAGCCATGGCTGGAGAAGTGGCTGCAGAGCCCGACCACCATCCGCCCCGCGGGGGTGATGGTGGCCCGGGCGGTCAAGGCCTCTGCCGACAAGGGGCCCGACACCATCGACCCCACCGCGCTGAGCCCGCACCCGAAGCTGGACAAGGACGAGGCCGCCGCCGTAGCCGCCGAGTTGATGAAGCTCGGCGGCGATGCCGGCCTGGTGGAGAAAGGCGGCTTMAAGAACGATCCGCCCAACGCCTCCATGGCCAGCCTGCTGTTTGCCAAGCTGCGCGGCTGCGCCTCCTGCCATTCGGCCAAGCCGGGCAACGGCGGCAGCTCTGGGCCGGAGATGGTGGATGGTGGCGCGCGGCTGCAGCCGGACTACGTGGTCGCCTACATCAAGGATCCACAGAAATTCGACCCGCATGTCTGGATGCCGCGCCTCGACCTCAATGATGCCGATATCCAGAAGCTGGCCGGATACATCACCACGTTGAAGGGAGAGCCGAAATGAGGCGCCAGACGACTTTCCTGATGCTCGCGCCGCTGCTTGTGGCCGCTGGCATCAACCGTGCGCATGCCGACGACCAGTTCGCGCATGCCACACGGCTCTACAACACGTATTGCGTGCAGTGTCACGGTGTGAACCGTGACGGCAACGGTGTGAACAGCCGCGACATGGCGGTCAAGCCGCGCGATCACACCGACACCAAGGCTATGGGTGACACACCAGATGAAACGCTGTTGAAGGCGATCAAGGGAGGTGGTCTCGCTGTAGGGAAATCCGTTCTGATGCCGAAATGGGAGGGCCTGCTCACCGACGACGACATGAAGGAAATGGTCAGTTACCTGCGCTTCGTAAGCAAGACTGGCACCAAGTAATACGCAACCGAGGAAACACAAGACAAATGAAAGCCCTTCCAACCCTGCTCTTTGCCGCCGCCGCTCTCCTGGCCGGCGTGCAGGCGCATGCGAAGACCGTCAAGGTCACGATGACAGCCAAGGAGATCGACCTGCCTATCGACAACAAGGGGACGATGTACCGCACCTGGACCTTCGACGGCCAGGTGCCGGGCACCGTGGTCCATGTCACCGAAGGCGACACGATCGAGTTCACACTGATCAACGACAAGGCGAACAAGAACTCGCACTCGATGGACTTTCACGCGGCACGCGTGGATGTCGTCAAGGACTTCGAGGCCGTGAAGCCGGGTGAAGAAGCCCACTACACGTTCACTGCCGACTACCCGGGGGTGTTCTTCTACCACTGCGGCGCGGACCCGATGATCCAGCATATCGCACGCGGCATGTACGGCACGATCATCGTGGATCCGAAGGATTCCAAGGCCATGCCGAAGGCGGATCGCGAGTATGTGCTGATCCAGTCCGAGCTGTACGCGAATCCGGACAACCAGGCGGACATGATGGCCAACAAGTGGACCAACGTCATGTTCAACGGCAGCATCTTCAAGTACGACCCGGTGCATGATCCGAGCGCCACCCGCGTGCTGCAAGCCAAGCCGGGCGAGCGCGTGCGGATTTACTTCGTCAACGCCGGTGTGAACGAGTTCTCGTCGCTCCACCCCATCGCGGGTATCTGGGATCGCGTCTACGGCAGCGGCAACCCCAAGAACGTCCACGTGGGCATGCAGAGCTTCGTGGTTGGGCCGGGCGATGCCGCCACGTTCGACCTGATCTCGCCGAAGGAAGGCGCCAACGCCATCGTGTCGCACTCGCTGCGTCAGGCGCTGTCGGGCGCCATCGCCATCATGCAGTTCTCCAATGATGCCGATCCGAAGGCCGGCAAGGGCGACAACATCCTCGTGAGGTAAGCAGCGCGGGGCTAACGGCTGGCCGAGGCGGGGACATCGTCGCGGCCGGCCACAGAGAGTAAGGTGAAAAACATGAAAGAAGGTGCGATGCTGGGCATCGGCGGCGCTACCGTGGCACTGCTGGCTGGTGTGGTGGGAATGGTGGCTTCGTACGACTACGTCAACGATCCACTGATCAGCCAGGCGCGGGCGGTGACCGCCGATGCTGGGGCGCATGCGGATGGCGGGCACGACCAGATGCACGGTCGACCTGAAGCCGGGAATGCACTGCTGACGGCGGCAACCAAGTCCGCCAGTGGCGCCACGCAGTACACCTGCCCCATGCATCCGAACATCGTCACGGCCCAGCCGGGAAGCTGCCCGATCTGCGGCATGCACCTGGTCAAGGCCGGCGCCACCCAGTCGATGCCGCAGCACCAGCACGCGCAGCAATCTGCTGCCGCCGCGCCGATTGCCGTGACCGTGGGCGATGCCGCCTACCGGCAGATGGGCATCGCGGTGGAGGTCGTCACGCACCGCCAGTTGAAGCCGGTCATCAACACCTATGCCGTGCTCGAATCCGACCAGGGACGTGCCACGTCCGCCACGCCGAAGTTCGAGGGCTGGATCAAGCGCCTGGGCGTCGCCGCAACCGGCGAGCGGGTGCGTCAGGGCCAGGTGCTTTACGAGATCTACTCCGCCGAGGCGCAACAGCGCCAGCGCGACTACCTCGACCTGCTGACCCGCCGCGACGGCCTGACCTCCGGCGGCATGGCCGCGCTGGAACAGAGCAACGCGATGCTCGGCAGTCTTGCGCGCGAAATTGCCCGCCAGCGGGACCGCCTGCGTGAAGCCGAGATTCCGCCGGCGGTCATGGCAAAGCTCGATACGGAGCGCCGCATTACCGAGGTCATTCCCGTGCTGGCGCAGCGCGACGGCATCGTTTCCGCCATCAATGTCAGGCCCGGCGGCTTTGCCGGACCCAGCCAGCCGGTGCTGACCTACGGCGACCCGCGCGGCACTAGCGCCACGCTGTCGCTCTATCCCGATCAACTGCCACTGCTTGCGCAGGGTGGCCAGCTCACGCTGACCTCGGACACCGTGCCCGGCTGGCGCGCCACCGCGCCGCTGCGTGCCACCACGGCGGAGGTGGACCCGGCCACCCGCAAGGCCCGTGTGCGCGTGACGCTCAACCAGGTGCCCGCCGCCCTCGTCGCCGGCACCTTCCTCCATGCCATCGTCGAGGTCGCGGGCGAGACCACGCTAACGGCACCGCGCGATGCCGTGCTGCGCACCGGCCACGGGAGCTTCGTCATGGTCGCGCTGGGCGAAGGACGTTTCGTGCCGACCGAGGTGCGGCTGGGCAAGGAAGACGCCGAGCGCGTTGAGATTGTCGACGGACTGGCCGAAGGCGCGGCAATCGCCGTGAACGGCCAGTTCCTGCTCGGTGCGGAGGCTTCTCTGGCGGCCACGCGCCAGCGCATGGGCGGCGGCGCGGCCGCGAAAGAGATCCTGTAACGACAAGGCGACAGCGCGGCGGCAGCGCATCCGCCCCAATGACATCGGCATGACGGAGAACATATCGTGATAGGACGCATCATCGACTGGTCCATAGCGCATCGCGCGGCCGTCCTGCTTGCCGCGGCGATGCTTTGCACGGCGGCCATCGTCTCGCTGCGCAGCTTGCCGCTCGATGCCCTGCCCGATCTCTCCGATACGCAGGTCATCGTCAAGACCGACTACACCGGGCAGCCGCCTCAGCTGGTCGAGGATCAGGTGACCTATCCGCTGGCCAGCGCGATGCTGTCCATTCCGGATGCCGACGCCGTGCGCGGCTTCTCCATGTACGGCCAGTCCTACCTGTACATCGTCTTTCGTGATGGCGTGGCGCCTGCCGTGGCGCGTGCGCGCGTGACCGAGCAACTCAACCAGATCCGCGACCGCCTGCCCGCCGGCGTGTCGCCCACCTTGGGTCCGGATGCCTCGGGCGTGGGCTGGATCCTCGAATACGCGTTGGAGGACCCATCCGGGCAGGTGCCGCCGGATCGGCTCAAGGCACTGCAGGACTACTATCTCGCGCCGGAACTCCGCGCCATCCCCGGCGTGGCGGAAATCGCGGGTGTGGGTGGCAAGGGTCGGCAGTACGAGATCCAGGTGGATCCGCAGCGGCTGGCATCGCTCGATCTCTCGATCGCGGATGTTGCCGGCGCCGTGCGCGAGAGCAACCAGGCCATCGAGGGCGGCGCGTTCGAGCTGGCGCGCTCGCGACTGGTGGTGCGCGCCAATGGCCTGCTGCGCAAGCCTGCCGACCTGGCCGAGATTCCCGTGGCGAACAGTGCAGACGGCGGCGCGATCCGGCTCCGGGATGTCGCCACCATCGCCACCGTGCCGCGCCCCACCGAGGGTGCCGTCGACGTGGACGGCCACGGCGATGCCGCCAGCGCCATTGTGGTCATGCGCCAGGGCCAGAACACCCTCGACACCATCGAGCGGGTCAAGACGCGCCTGGGCCAGTTGCAGGGCGGTCTGCCGGCGGGCGTGAAGGTGACCATCCAGTACGACCGCTCCTCGCTCATTCTGCGCGCCGTCGATACCCTGCGCACCAAACTGATCGAGGAATCGCTGGCCGTCGCGCTCGTCTGCCTGGTGTTCCTGCTGCACCTGCGCTCGTCGCTGACCGCCATCGTCACGCTGCCAGTCGGCATTCTCGGCGCCCTGCTCGTGCTGCGGTTGCAGGGCAGCACCGCCAACATCATGTCGCTGGGCGGCATCGCGATTGCCGTGGGGGCGATGGTGGACGCCGCCATCGTCATGGTGGAAAGCATGCACCGGCGCCTGGAAAAGGAACCCGACCCTGCAGCCGCGCGCCGCTGGGAGATGGTGCGCGCCAGCGCGAACGAGGTGGGTCCCTCGCTGTTCCTCTCGCTGGTGGTGATCGCCGTGTCCTTCCTGCCGGTCTTCGCGCTGCAGGGGCAGGAAGCGAAGCTGTTCTTCCCGCTGGCCTTCACCAAGACCTATGCGATGGCCTTCGCGGCCGGGCTGGCCATCACGCTGACGCCGGTGCTGATGGGCTACGCGGTGCGCGGCAAGATCCGTGGCGAATCCCGCAACCCCGTCAGCCGTGTCCTGCGTGCCGTGTATGCGCCGCTGCTCTTCGGCACGCTGCGCCATGCCCGTCTGGCGCTGGTCGCCGGCCTCGCCCTGGTGCTGAGCGCCGCGTGGCCGCTCTACCGGCTGGGCAGCGAGTTCATGCCGCCATTGGACGAAGGCGACCTGCTCTACATGCCGACCACGCTGCAATCGGTCTCCGCCGCCGAGGCGCAGCACATCCTGCAGATGACCAATCGCATGATCCTGCAGGTACCGGAGGTCGAGCACGTGTTCGGCAAGGTGGGTCGTTCGGACTCGGCCACTGATCCGGCGCCGCTGTCGATGATCGAGACGACTATCCGCCTGCATCCGCGCGACCAGTGGCGCCCCGGCACGTCGATCGAGGACGTGATCGCAAAGCTGGACGCCGCCGTGCGCGTGCCAGGCCTGACCAACTCCTGGGGCTATCCCATCCGCACGCGCATCGACATGGTGTCTACCGGCATCCGCAGCCAGCTCGCGCTCAAGGTCAGCGGGCCGACACTCGCGGGCATCGACACCATGGCCGGCGAGATCCAGGCCGTGCTCAACCGGGTGGAAGGCACGCGCTCGGTGTTTGCGGAGCGCGCGGGCAGCGGCCGTTATCTGGATATCGACATCGACCGCGCCGCGGCCGGGCGCCTCGGCATCCGCATCGCGGACATCCAGGGTGTGATCGAAGGCGCGCTCGGCGGCCAGCAGTTGACGGTGATGACCGACGGGCGGGAGCGCATCCCGGTGACGCTGCGGCTGCCGGCCTGGCAACGCGAGACGCCGGACGCCATCGGCGCGCTGCAGGTCAAGGCGCCATCCGGCGCGCTCGCGCCACTGCGCGATCTGGCGCACATCCGCATCAGCGATGGCCCCACCGAGATCAAGAGCGAGAACGCCAAGCTGATCGGCTACGTGTTCGTCGACGTGGCTGGCGCCGATATCGGCGGCTACTACCGCCGCGCCAGCGCCGCGCTGGCGGCGGCCGGCATCCACCAGCAGGGTTACACCGCCACCTGGACCGGGCAGTACCTGCAGTTCGAGAACGCGTCCGCCAACCTCGCACTGATCGGCATCGCCACGGCTGCGCTGGTGCTGGGCCTGCTCTACCTGCACTTCCGCAGCCTGCGGCGCGTGCTGCTGGTGCTGCTCTGCCTGCCCGCCGCCGTGGCCGGGGGCGTGTGGCTGGTGTGGTGGCTGGACTACCAGATGTCGGTCGCGGTTGTGATCGGCCTGATCGCGCTGGCCGGGGTGGCCACCGAGTTCGGCGTGGTCATGGTGCTCTACCTCGACCAGGCGGTCGGCCGCTGGCGGCATGATGGCGGGCACCTCGGCTCGGCGGGCTTCTACCGCGCCGTGGTGGGCGGCGCGCTGCTGCGGCTGCGGCCCAAGGCCATGACGGTCTCGGTGATCCTTGCCGGGCTGCTGCCGGTCATGCTGTCCGACGCCACGGGCGCTGACGTGATGAAGCGGATCGCCGCACCACTGCTGGGTGGGATGCTGTCGGCGCCGGTGTTCTCGCTGCTGCTGATGCCGGCGCTCTACGTCATGCTGTTCCGCGAGCGTGCCGCCCGCGCGCCGCGCCTCGGCACCCTGGATAGGGAGGTACGGGTATGAGCACGAACGCCCCAACCCGGCCATCGGCCMACCCCGCACCCATCGCACTCGGGGAACGGGTGCGGAAGGCGGCCCGCGCGTTGTATCACCTGCTTGGCTCGATGCGCTTCKCCGTGGCGATCCTCGTCATCGTGGCGCTGGCGGCCTGCATCGGCAGCATCGTGCCGCAGAACGCCGGGCCGGCCGCCTATGTCTCCCAATACGGCACGACCTGGACGGCGGTGCTGGTGTTCCTCGGCATGACCGACGTCTACCACGCGAGCTGGTTCGGCGCGCTGCTGGTGGTCATGTCCACGTCGACGGCGATCTGCGTGGTGCGCAATACGCCCGCCATGCTCCGGCAGGTCTTCGATCGGCAGGATCAGGTGAACCGCAAGTTCGTCGAGACCCTGCCCTGCCGCGTGCGCTTCCGTCACGACGCAGGCGAGGCCGCACTGCTGGCCACCCTGATGCCGGCGCTGCGGCGCGAGCGCTTTCGTGTCGCCACACGGCGGACTGCCGATGGGGCGCTGCTGGTGGCGGCGCGGCGCGGTGGCGCGCGGCGCGTCGGCTATATCCTGACGCACGCCGCAATCGTCCTGATTACCGTGGCTGCGTTCCTTGACAGCGATCTCGCCGTGCGGGGCCGCGTGCTGGCCAGCCTCCAGCAGATCGAGACCCGCKACCTGCCCGTCGATGCCGTGCCGCCCAGCAGCGTGCTGCCGGCCGGCACGCTCAGCTATCGCGGCCAGCTCACCCTTGCCGAAGGTGAATCGGCCAGCAACGCCATCGTCCCCATCGGCGATGGCTATCTGGTCCAGCCGCTGCCGTTCACCGTGCGGCTGCACCGCTTCCACATCGAGCGCTATCCCAACGGCCAGCCCCGGGACTTCGTCAGCGACCTGGAGATCCAGTTGCCCGGGCAGCCGCCGACACGCCACGCGCTGCGCGTCAACCATCCGCTCGCCGAGCACGGCGTCACGCTCTACCAGTCCGGATTTGCCGATGGTGGCAGCACGCTGAACCTGCGCATGCTCTCCCGGACTGGCGCGGCGGTGCCGCTGGCGGCCACCGTGGGCAGCGATGTGCCGCTGCTGATCGATAACGCGCCCTGGACGTTCCAGGCGAGCGACCTGCGCATGGACAACATCCAGGACACCGGCAACGCGCCGGCACAGGGGCTGCTGCGCCGCTACCTCGAAGGCCGCTCCGGCACCGTCGCCGACCTGGGACCGACCATCGAATACGTGCTGCGCGACCCGGCTGGCCAGCCCCGCACCATGGTGACGTACCTGCGGCCGCTGACCTTTGGCGGCGACCGCTACTTCGTCAGCGGCGTGCGCCGGGCGGATGGCGAGGGCTACGAGTACATCCGCGTGCCTGTCGATGCGGACGGATCGGCGACCACGTTCGAGCGATTCGAGCGCCAACTGCAGGATCCCGCCGCGCGGCAGCGTGCGGCGCGCCGGATACTGGCCAAGCCCTCCGCGGAAATGGCGGACGTGGCGGCCCGTGCGCTGGAGGTGTTCGCCCATGACGGCTCGCCCGGCATCGCCGCGCTGGTGGAGGCGACGGTGCCCGAGGCGGAACGCGGCGCAGCCACCACGCTGCTCTCCGGCCTGGTGGTGCGCGCCGCGCGCGCGCTGGCCGCCGAGGACGACGAGCAGGGTCCACAGGACGCCTCCGCCCGGCGCCGCCTGCAGGACCTGCTGAACGCCMACGACGACATGGTGGCCAGTGACGCGCCCGCGTGGGCGCTGGCCGGCACCGTCAGCCAGCGCGCCGCCTCCGGCCTGCAGGTCGCCCGGCGTGGTGGCGATGCGCTGTTGATCGTCAGCCTGTCGATGCTGGCCATCGGCGTGTGGCTGCTGTACGCGGTGCGCGAGCGGCGCCTCTGGCTGTGGTGGGACCCAGCCAGCCGCGTGGCGGTGGCCGGTCTGCGCGCCAATCGCAAGATGCCCGGGCTCGAAGCGGAACTGGCTGCATGGCTGGCGCCGCTMGGCCCCCTCCCGCCGGTGGACGCCRGCAACCRTGACTTATCGGAACCATCATGAAAACTGCCATTGCAGAGCCTGCCCCGGCGGGTGCCTCCGCCCCCGCCCTGAACGCCGCTGCGGTGGGAAACCCGCCACCGGCGGGCGCCCTCCCCGGCAAGCTGTTCGCCATCGCGCTGGCGGGCGGGGTCGCCGTCTGCTACGCACGCTGGTGGGCGGCCATGGACGGCTACGAGGTCGTGATCCTCGCGCTGGCCGCCGCCGGGCTGGTCTATGCCGGCAATGCGTGGCCGCCCCTGCGGGCGTTCATGGCCGGCACGGGTGCCGTGGCATCGCTGCTCTGCTGGCAGCTCGGCCGCGATATCGGCGGCGCCGTGGCCGTCGACAACCTCGCCAGCGGCCCGGTGAGTCAGCCGGTGTTGCTGGGCTCGGGCGCGCTGATMGGCGTTGCCACGCTGGCCTCCATCGCCGGCTGGGTAGGACAGCGGGCGCGCCTGGCCGCGATCGGCCGTGCTGCCACGTGGAGCGGGCTGGGGCTCGCGGCTGCGGCCTTCCTCACGCGCTGGTACGAGTCGTACCGCATCGGTGCCGGCATGGGCCACATACCGGTCAGCAATCTCTATGAGGTGTTTGTCGTCTTCATCATCCTGACCGGCCTGATGATGCTGTACATGGCGTCCCGCTATCGCGCGGCGGGGTTCACGGTGTTCACCCTGCCGCTGCTGTGCGCGGCCTACGCCTTCCTGTTCTGGTATGGCGGCGCGCGCGGCGCAGGCGCGATCACGCCGTTGATTCCGGCGCTGCAGTCGTATTGGATGAAGCTGCACGTGCCGGCGAACTTCCTCGCCTATGGCGCGTTCTCGATCGCAGCCATGCTCGGCGGCGCGCGCCTGCTGTCGGGACGGCGTTTCATGAGGTCGCGCATGCCGGATCCGGCATGGATCGACGAAGCGGTGTACCGCGCCATCGCGAGCGGCTTCGCCTGCTTCACGGTCGCCACGATCCTCGGCGCGCTGTGGGCGGCGGAAGCCTGGGGCGGCTATTGGTCATGGGACCCCAAGGAAACCTGGGCCCTGGCGGTCTGGCTGAACTACGCGGCGTGGCTGCACCTGCGCATGCTGGGCAAGGTGAGCGCGCGCGTGCTGGCGTGGTGGGCGGTGGCCGGCCTGTTCGTCACGCTCTTCGCCTTCCTTGGCGTCAACATGTACCTGGCTGGCCTGCACTCGTACGGTTCACTCTGAACGCGGCCGACGGTTACAAAGCGCTCACACCGCGCGCACGTCCACCAATTCGCCTGCCGCGCCACGCTCCCCTTGGGGATCGACGAGATCGGCGATGGCCATGGTGACGCTGACGCCCGAGAACAGGAAAGCGACGGCAAGGGCGAAAAGGGTGGCGACTTCCATGAAGCACTCCAGCTACGTTTAGGAGTTTCCATTATATGATGCGTCGCACCATCTGTAAATATTTTGTATGTGGTATATCACGAGAGATTGAGCATCTCGCCTGGAAATKATCGATCAGTCGCTTTCCGTCTCTTTTCTGCATCGATCGGCGAATTCCCGGGCGGCCCAGTCGAGAAACGCCCTCACCCGTGGCGATAGCTGCCGGGACCGCTGATACAACAGCGAGACCGGCGCCGAAGGCGGCGGCGTGTCCGGCAGGATCTCCACCAGTTCGCCATCGGCCAGTTCCCGTTCGATATGGAAGCGCGGCACCTGGGCCAACCCTAGCCCCAGCTTGATCCCGGCCAGGTAGCTTTCCGTCCCGGTCACGGTCAGTACGGCCGGTATCGATACGGCCTGTATTTCCCCGTGGACGTCGAACTCCAGCGGCGTGACATTCCCCGTCGTAACCGATCGGATGCCCACCATCTGGTGCCCGTCGAGCGATGCCAGGCTCGTTGGGGTGCCGAACCGCGCCAGGTAAGCCGGCGTGGCGCAGGTCAGCCGGTCCAGGGTCGCCACTTGCCGCGCCACCAGCTCGCTATCGGGCAATTTGCCATAGCGGAGCACGCAATCGACGCCCTCCTGCACCATGTCGACCCAGCGGTCGCCCTCGCTCATCGAGATCTGGATATGCGGATGCCGGGCGAGGAAGTCCGGAAATCCCGGCAGCAGGAAATGGCGCGCGATTGTGCCCTGCACCTCCAGCCGCAGCAGCCCCTTCGGCTCGGCGCCGTTGAAGGCGCCCTCGGCGTCCTCGATGTCGTCCAGGATGGTCAGGCAGCGCCGGTAGTACGCCTCCCCGTCCAGCGTCGGCCGCACTACGCGCGTGGTCCGCTGCAGCAGCCGAACTCCCAGCCGCCCCTCCAGATCGTGGATGACCTTGGTCACCGTCGATCTCGGCACCTCCATGTCGTGCGCCGCCAGCGTAAAGCTGCGCCGCTCCACCACCCGCGTAAATAGCCGCATTGCGTCGAACCGGTCCACCCCACCCTCCGCCGATTGTTTCCCTGCCAGAACAAGTGCGGGCAATTTTAGACCGATTATCTATCCGCTCCAATCGCGCATAGTTCACTCAACCCGCAGCGCCACACAGCGAATGGCGGCCACCCAACCCCGGAGAAGAACCATGAGCACCACCCAGATCACCCCCGAAGCCACCGCCCAGGCCAAGTCCAACCAGCAGGTCGCCATCGTGACCGGCGCCTCACGCGGCATCGGCGCCGCCATCGCCCGCCGGCTGGCGCAGGAGGGCTTCACCGTCGTCGTCAACTATGCCGGCAGCGCCAGCGAGGCCGAGGCGCTGGTCGCCGAAATCGAAGCCGCCGGCGGCCGGGCGATTCCGGAGCAGGCCAATGTGGCCGACCCGGCCGCCGTGGCGCGCATGTTCGATGCCGCCGAAGCCGCTTTCGGTGGTGTGGACGTCCTCGTCAACAACGCCGGCATCATGAAGTTGGCGAAGCTGGCCGACAGCGACGACGCCTTGTTCGACAGCCAGATCGCCATCAACCTCAAGGGCACGTTCAACACGCTGCGCGAAGCGTCGCGCCGCCTGCGCAACGGCGGCCGAGTGATCAACCTGTCGTCGAGCGTGGTCGGCCTCTACCAGCCCGCCTACGCGGTGTACGCCGCCACGAAGGCCGGCGTGGAAGCCATGACGCATGTGATGACGAAGGAAATGCGCGGCCGGAACATCACGGTGAACGTCGTGGCACCCGGCCCCACTGCCACCGCCCTGTTCCTCGACGGCAAGCCGCAGGAAGTCATCGACAACCTCGCCCGGCTCGCCCCGCTGGAGCGCCTGGGCGCGCCGGAGGACATCGCCAACACCGTGGCCTTCCTGGCTGGCCCCGATGGCGCCTGGGTCAACGGGCAAACCATCCGCGTCAACGGCGGCATCATCTGATGCAGGAGCGGAGTCCATCATGAAGAAAGTCATCCTCATCACTGGCGCGTCGAGCGGCTTCGGCCGCCTGACCGCCGAGGCCCTCGCCAAGGCCGGTCACACGGTCTACGCCTCCATGCGCAACACGGCCAGCCGCAATGCCGAAGTCGTGGCGCAAATGGCTGCGTTCGCCCGCACGCATGACGCTGATCTGCGTACGGTGGAGCTGGACGTACAGTCGCAGCCGTCCATCGATGACGCCGTGGCCAGCATCCTCGCCGCCACGGGCCGCATCGAGGTGCTGATGCATAACGCGGGCCACATGGCCTTCGGCCCCGCCGAGGCGTTCACGCCGGAACAATTCGCCCAGCTGTACGACATCAACGTGCTCAGCACCCAGCGCGTGAACCGCGCGGTGCTGCCCCATCTGCGCCGCCAGAAGCAAGGGCTGCTGGTCTGGGTCTCGAGCAGCAGCTCGGCCGGCGGCACCCCGCCCTACCTCGCCCCCTACTTCGCGGCGAAGGCGGCGATGGATGCCATCGCGGTCCAGTACGCGCGCGAGTTGTCGCGCTGGGGCATCGAGACATCGATCATCGTCCCGGGCGCGTTCACCAGCGGCACCAACCATTTCGCGCACACGGGGTTGCCTGCCGATACCGCGCGCGCGGAGGAATACGAGTCGGGCCCTTATCCCGGCTTTGGCGATGAAATCCAGCACGCGTTCGCCGGCATCGTGCCGCCCGATGCGGATGCGGGACAAGTGGCCGACGCCATCGTCGATGTCGTCAACGCGCCGTTCGGCAAGCGGCCGTTCCGCGTGCATGTCGATCCGACGCAGGACGGCGCCGACGTCGGCTTCGCCGTGCTGGACCGCCTGCGTGCCGAGATGCTCCATCGCGTGGGCATGGGAGATCTTCTCGTGCCGCGCAGTGAGCACGCTGCAATCTCTACGACCTCGTAACATTTTCCCCCACGCTTCTTCCATCACAACTGCACCGAGACACTGCATCATGCCCTGATGCAGTGCTCTCACGTCACCGCTTCATTACTAGTGTTGCGTGACGCGCGCATGACCCTTGTCGCACGCGGCCAACCGAACGGCCGTACTAAGTATCGCGATATACAGTCCTTACACTTCCTTACAGCACGCCCCCGTCAAACTGACTACCTTTGAATCGCTCCGGCAATGCCATGCCGATCCCATCCGCGATATGGTGTGACGGAGCATCAATGGGCGTGTATCGCCTCGCTGTACCGGTCCGCTTTTGTGGGCCTCTCAAATGACCGGCCTGCCTGCCCGGTCTGGAAGTAAAGCCAGTTCCGGCGCGTAGCAACAGCCCGGGACCACGCGCATAAGAACTACCTGGGGACGACGACGTTGCGCCTCCGCGCGCGCCAACACCGCGTGCGGGGTGCAGCTTTTGCCCGTGATTTCCGCGATTCCGCTCCGGCCATCGCGGTGGGGACGCTTTTGCCCGTTTTTTGACGGGCGCTGACTATTGTTCGGAGGATGGCATGCAGAACGACAAGCCCGACAACAAACCAACGTTGCCGACGCGCCGGCCCACCTCCCCCGCGCCCCCGCCCGGCGGTAAGCTCGACGACCCCCTCGTCGCGCGGCGTGGCGGCACGCTGAGCCTGCGGCCACTGTGGCAGATCGTGCCGCGGCTGGCCAGCTACGGGATGGTGGCCTTCATCATCTGGGTGGTCCTCTCCGTGATGTTCCCGCCCGTGTTCACGCGGTCTTCCGAGCGCGCCGTGGTGAACAGCCCCGTGAACCTCGTCACCACGCCGGTCGAAGGCATCGTGACGAAGCAGATCGTGGCTGTGGGCAGCACCTTCGCGCAGGGGCAGTCGCTGATGACGCTCCAGAATCCCAATATCGACCGCTCGCTGCTGGTGGAACTGCTCGGCAAGCAACTCGACAACCAGAAGCGCTATGAAGCCGCCAAGGCCAAGCTCGAGGGCAACCAGGCGCGGCTGGCGTCCACCGGCGACGACATCAAGCGCTACCAGTCGGCGGCGCAGCGCGAGCATGCGTCCAAGCTGCGCGGCATCGAGGCGCGGCTCTCCGTGGCCAAGCAGCAGATCGACCAGCAGACCGACCTCGTCAATCGCAACCAGGCCATGCAGTGGGCCGGGGCGGTGAGCCAGGCCTATACCGATGCCTCGCGCAACCAGCTCACCGTGCTGGCCGGCAATCGGGATGCGATCCAGGCCGAACTGGATACCGCACGCGGCAGCAGCGAGGCGGCGCGCGGCAAGGTGTACATGTCGAGTACCGACGGCGCGCTGGGCTCGCTCGCGCAACGGCAGGACGAGTTGCGCGCGGAGAACGTGCAGCTCGAAGCCGAGATCAAGCAGTTGGAGGAGTACGGCCAGTCGGTCGACAAACTCGTCGCCGCCGAGCAGGAGCGCGTGGAGCGGGTCACCAACCTCGACATCAAGGCCTATGGCGGCGGCATCGTCGAGGATGTGACCGCCCCGCCGGGTACGCGCGTGGCGGCCGGCGCCACCTTGATGCGCACCACCAACTGCGCCCAGCCGAGCGTGGTGGCGGTGTTCCCGCGCAGCCTCAGCAAGGACCTCCTGCCCGGCGCCAAGGTCAAGGTGCAGGTCGATGGCGTGGCCGTGCCGCTGTCGGGCGCCGTGTCCGAGATCCTGCCGCGCGCCCCCGATGGCGACCAGGCGCGCTACTTCGTGCCCTTCCCGCCCATCGAGAAGAACGAGATCTATCTGATTGCCAAGCTGAACAAGCCTCTGCCTGACTTGCCCGGCAGCAGCGGCAGCGGCACGGACCGCTGCGCGCTCGGCCACTGGGCCAAGGTCAGCCTCGATCGCCCGTGGTTCAAGAGCCTGATCTGAGATCGATTGCGTTCGATTGCGTTCGACTGGATCGGCAATCCGCCACGTTCCCCACGCCCGCAGGAAGGAGACCTCGCCGTGCAGCGTTATTCCCTACCCTCCCAAGCGCTGGCGTGCGCGGGGGCGTGCCTGATGGCCGCCGCGCTCGCMACGCCGCCCCCCGCCATGGCCGCGCCCCCGGTTCCGCCCGACGCCGCGCGCCAGCAATTGCGCGATGGCGCCTGCCAGGCGCTGACCGCGCGCGTCGGCGCCTTGCCCGGCAAGGGCCCGGTCATGCTCGGCAGCTACGAGCCGGCCCCCGGCGGCGAGCCCCTGCCCGCCCCGCTGCGCCAGTCGGCCTTCGTCTATGACAACGCGCTGGCCGGCATCGCCCTCATTGCCTGCGGGCAGCCCGCCGCCGCGCGCCGGATTGCCGATGGCGTGGTGGCCGGCGTCACGCGTGACCGCCACTACCACGATGGCCGCGTGCGCAATGCCTACCGCGCCGGCGCCGTGCCCGATGGCCCGGTGCCGCTGCCGGGCTGGTGGGACGAGCCGAGCAAGAAATGGTTCGAAGACCGCTACCAGGTGGGCACGGCCACCGGCAATGTCGCCTGGGCCGCGCTGCTGCTGCTGGCGGTCTATGAATCGACGCAGGACCGCCGCTACCTGGACACCGCCGGCACGCTGATGGGCTGGATCGACAAGCAGACCTTCGCCAGCGAGCCCCCGGCGGCCTTTATCGGCGGCTTCTTCGGCCATGAGCCCGCGCCGCAGCGGCAGGGCTGGAAGTCCACCGAACACAATGTCGATGCCTACGCGGCGTTCCGCTGGCTGGGCCGCTACAGCGATGACCCGCGCTGGCGCACCGGCGCGGACCGCGCCAAGCGCTTCGTGGAGGCGATGTGGCAGCCCGGCGAAGGCCGCTTCGTCATCGGCACGCGCGACGATGGGCGCTCGCTCAACGCCGGGCCGTCCGCGCTCGATGCCTCGCTATGGCCGCTGATCGCCGTGCCCGAATCGGCCAATACCTGGCGCCGCGCGCTGGACTGGACGCGGAGCCGCCACGCCGTGGGCGGCGGCTACGGCTTCAACGCCAGCCCCGATGGCGTCTGGACGGAAGGCACCGGACAGGCCGCGCTGGTCCTGCGCGCCATGGGCCGCGAGGACGAGGCCCGCCCGCTCTGGCCGCTGCTGCTGGCCCAGCGGGCGCCCTCGGGCTACCTCTTTGCCACGCCCGAGCGCCGCATCCGCACCGGTCTCCAGATCGGCCCGGACAGCACCACCGACGATTTCTACTACTACCACCTGCCCCACCTCGGGGCCACCGCGTGGGCCATCCTGGCCGCGGCCGGCTGGAATCCGTTCCAGCCCGGCGGACGACAGGCCGACACCGCCAATGTCGCCAACAAGGAGTGACGATGTTCGCCGATTTTCTCGAAAACCGGATGCTGATGGAGATCAACGCCGGCGCCTTCCTGATCGCGGTGCTATGCCTGCGCGGCAGCCGCCATCGCGCGGCGGACCGTTGGCTGTTCGGCATCGCCGCCGGGGTGCTGCTGTCGTGCTACTACGTCTGGCGCTGCACGCAGACCCTGCCGGACTGGCGCATGGACTTCCCGAGCGTGTGGTCGTACGCGTTCTTCGGCTTCGAGACCCTGACGATTGCCTACACGCTGATCTCGATCGTCACGCTGACGCGCACCTCGGACCACAGCGCGGCGGCCGATGCCGGCGAGGCGGTCCTGCGCCGCAGCCCCGAGGTGCCGCAGGTGGACATCTTCATCGCCACCTATAACGAGGGGCTGGACGTACTCGAAAAGACCATCGTCGCCGCACTGGCCATCGACTATCCCAACTTCCGCGTCTGGGTGCTCGACGATACCCGGCGCGACTGGCTCAAGGACTTCTGCGGCACKGTCGGCGCGCGCTACGTGACCCGTCCGGACAACACCCACGCCAAGGCTGGCAACCTCAATAACGGGCTGCAGCACAGCGCGGAGGCGGGCGGCGCGCCGTTCATCATGGTCCTGGACGCGGACTTCGCGCCGAACCGGAACATCCTGCTGCGCATCATCGGCCTGTTCGACGACCCCGTGGTCGGCGTGGTGCAGACGCCGCAGTTCTACTACAACGCCGACCCGATCCAGTACAACCTGCGCTMCACCGAATGCTGGGTGGACGAGCAGCGGGCCTTCTTCGACGTCATGCAGCCGGCCAAGGACGCCTGGGGCACCGCGTTCTGCATCGGCACTTCGTTMGTGGTGCGGCGCGACGCGCTGACCAAGATCGGCGGATTTCCGACCGGCACGGTCACCGAGGACATCCACCTGACCTACCGCCTGATGCCGCACGGCTACATCACGCGCTGGCTCAACGAGCGGCTCAGCGTGGGCCTGTCTGCCGAAGGGCTGCCTGAATACATCAGCCAGCGCAGCCGCTGGGGGCTGGGCACGATCCAGGTGGCGCTCACCGCCGATGGTCCCCTGCGCGGGCGCGGCTATTCGCTGCGGCAGCGGCTGCACTACGTGCACGGCCTGCTCCACTGGCTGAGCCGCCCGTTCACCTTGATGCTGCTGGCCGGCCCCCTGCTCTACTGGTATTTCAACGTGCCGACGCTATATGGCGATCCGGTCCAGTTCCTCGCCTATGGCGTGCCGGCGCTGCTGCTGTACTGGGCCTACAGCATCTGGATCACCGGCTCGCGGGCGATGCCGATCTTCACCGAGGTCACCCAGATCGTGGCGGCACTGGCGGTGACCGCCACGCTGGCCAGCGCCGTGTTCAAGCCGTTCGGGCGACCGTTCAAGGTCACCAACAAGGGGCTGGACCGCTCGAAGCTGGTGATCCACGGCAAGTTCGCCGCGCTCTACGGCGGGATGTTCCTGCTCACCGGCATGGGGCTGGCCCGCGCCGTGGCCGCCGATGGCTCGGCGCCCGGCCTGGCCTTCAACATCGGCTGGACGCTGGTGTCGATGGTGCTGTACTTCGCCTCCCTGCTGGTGTGCTTCGAGCTGCCGCGCCCCCGCAAGGAAGAACGCTTTCCGCACCGGGAGCGCGCCGTGCTGCGGCTCTACGGCAAGGACGGCGTGGCCTACGAATTCCACGGCACCACGCGCGACCTCTCCTGCAACGGCGCGGGCCTGCTGCTCGACGGCAACGCGGCCGTCACGCGCGGCATGGACGGCGCCGAAGGGGCGATCTGGCTGGCGCCGCTGGGCTGGGTGTCCTGCCGCGTGGCGCGTGCGCGCGGCAACCTCGCCGGCGTGGCGCTGCGCCCCGACACGGCCGCCCGCCACCGCCTKATCCGCCTGCTGTTCAGCGAGCCCGCACACAACATCGCAGACCGTGGCCGGCCCGGCGTGGCCATCGCCCAGCTGCTGCGACGCGCTTTTTCGGGATAACCACCATGACCAAGACAATCACGACGATGCGCTACCTAGTCCCCCTGCTCCCGCTGGCGCTGGTCGCCTGCACGCTCGAACCCACCTACCAGCGGCCCGAGTCGCCGGTGCCCCAGCAATGGCCGACCGGCGCCGCGTACCAATCGGGCGCATCCGGTGCCCAGGCGGCCTCACCGGGGCAAGCGCAGGCGCAGGCACCCGCCGCCAGTCTGGGCTGGGAAGATTTCTTCACCGATGCACGCCTGCGCCGGCTGATCKAACTCGCGCTGGCCAACAATCGCGACCTGCGCATTGCCACGCTGTCGATCGACCAGGCGCGCGCGCAGTACCGCATCCAGCGGGCGGCGCAGTTCCCGGCCATCAATGGCAGCGCCGGCTTCGCCAGTTCGCGCATCAGCGGCGACCTGCGCCCGCCGGGGCAGGACCCGATCATCAACGCGTGGACCGCCGGCGTGGGCTTCAACGCCTTCGAACTGGACCTGTTCGGCCGGGTGCGCAGCCTCAAGCACGAAGCGCTGGAACAGTACCTCGCCATCGAGGAGGTGCGCCGCAGCGCGCAAATCAGCCTCGTGGCCGAGGTTGCCAGTGCCTACCTGACGCTCCGGGCCGATCAGGAACTGCTGAAGATCTCGCAGGACACGCTCAAGGTGCAGGAAGACGCCGCGCAGATGATCGACCGCAGCAAGCGCGCGGGGGGCATGGCCCAGCTCGACACGCATCGCGCCCAGACCCAGCTGGAGACGGCGCGCGTGGGCGTGGAGCAGTACACGCGCCAGGTGGCGCAGGATGAAAACGCGCTGGCGCTGCTGATCGGCGGGCAACTGCCGGCCGACTTGCCGGCGCCGCAGCCGTTCGAGAACAATTCCTTTGTGGCCGAATTGCCGGCCGGGCTGCCCTCCACCGTGCTCGAGCAGCGGCCAGACATCATGGCCGCCGAACACCGGCTCAAGGCGGCCAACGCCAATATCGGCGCGGCGCGGGCGGCCTTCTTCCCGACCATCTCGCTGACCGCCAGCGTCGGCGCGGCCAGCAGCACGCTGGCGGGGCTGTTCTCGGGCGGCATGGCCTGGGTCTTCGCGCCGCAGATCACCCTGCCGATCTTCAACGCGGGCGCCAATCAGGCCCGCCTGACCGTCTCCGAGGTGCAGAAGGACATCAACGTGGCCGCCTACGAGAAGACCATCCAGGGTGCCTTCCGCGAAGTGGCCGACGGGCTGGCCGCGCGCGGCACCTACGACCGCCAGACGGCTGCGCAGGAGGCGCTGGCGAAGGAGATTACCGAGACGCGGCGCCTGTCGGAAATCCGCTTCAAGAACGGGGTGGATGACTACTTCGGCGTCTTCGATGCCCAGCGGCAGCTCTACAACGCCCAGCAGGCGCTGGTGACGATCCGCCTCGCGCGGCTGACCAGCCGGGTGGGCCTGTACAAGGCGCTCGGCGGCGGATGGACGCAGGCGACGGTGGCCCAGCCGGCCCGGCCCGCACCCGGCGCGCCAGCCGCGCCAGCCGCCCCCGCCGCGAAAGCTGCCACGCCGGCCGTCACGCAGCCGGTTGCGCTGGCACGGTGAACTGGACCACGGCGCCCCGGGGCTGGTTCGGGCTCGCCCAGAGCCGGCCGCCGTGGGCCTCGATGATCGACCGGCAGATCGACAGACCCATGCCCAGGCCCGTGGCCTTGGTCGTGTAGAACGGGGCGAACACGCGCTCGGCGTCTTGCGGCGCAAAGCCCGGGCCGGTGTCGCTCACCGTCACCAACACGCTGCCGGCCTCGGCCTGCACGGTGCGGATAAGCAATTGCCGGGCACCGTCGCCGCTGCCGCCCATGGCCTCCAGCGCGTTCATGATCAGGTTGAGCAGCACCTGCTGCAGTTCCACGCGGTCGCCTTCGATGGCTGGCAAGCCATCCGCAAGCTGCGCCTGCACCGTGGCGCGGCCCTTGTCGGCTTCGCCACGGGTCAGCTCGACCACCTCGCCGATCGCCTGATTGATGTCCACCAGCTCCTTGCGCGGCGGCGCCTTCTTGATCAGCTGGCGGATGCGCCCGAGCACGTCCCCCGCGCGGTTGGCGTCCTTGACGATACGGGTGAGCGCCTGGCCCACCTCGTCGATATTGGATGGTTTGGCGCCCAGCCAGCGCAGTGCCGCCTGCGCATTGGTCACCGTCGCCGCAATCGGCTGGCTGACTTCGTGCGCGATCGACGCCGCAAGCTGCCCCATGGTGGCCACGCGGTTGGCGTGCGCCAGTTCAGCCTGGACTTCGCGATAGCGCTGCTCGCCCTGGTGGACCCTTTCCTCGGCCTGCTTGCGCTCGGTCAGGTCGAGCACGAACGCCACGCCCTCCTTCCKGCCGGCTTCGAACGTGGCCAGGCCGACGATGACCGGCAAGTAGCTGCCATCCTTCCTGACGTACGCCTTCTCGAAGGGCCGCGCGTGCCCCGCCCGCACGGCCTCGGCCAGTGCATGGTGGTTGACCGGGCGCAATTCCGGCGGCGTCAGGTCGTCCCAGCCCACGCGCCCCGAGAGCAGTTCCTCGCGCTCATATCCCACCATGCGCAGGAAGGCATCATTGGCTTCGAGAATCTCGCCCTCGCCCCGCCAGAAGACGATCCCGATGATGTTGGCGTCCACGAGTCGCCCGATCTTCGCTTCCCGTTCCGCCACGTCGCGGTACAGCCGGGCGTTTTCCAGCGAGATGGCGGCCTGCGAGGCCAGCAGCTTCAGCACTGCGATCTGGGCCGGGCAGAACACGCGGGCGGTCAGGTTGTTTTCGAGGTACAGCGCGCCGATGAGCTTGGCCTGGTTCATCAGCGGCAGGCAGAGCACGGAGCGGGCGCGATGCTGGCGAATGTACGGGTCGGCGGAGAAGGACGGCTCGGCCACGGCGTCGTCGAGGAACACGTTCTCGCGCGTGCGCAGGGCATGGTAGAGGACCGATTCCGGCAGCATGGCCGCGCTCACGGGCGCCGCGCGCAGTTGCAGCAGGATCGCGTCGCTGCCGGTCGTGGCTTCCGCCGCAATTCGCAGTTCGCCGCCGTCCGACAGGATCAGCAGGCCGCGTTCGGCGCCGGCCTGCTCGATGGCCGTGCGCATGATCATCTCGATCAGGTTGTCCAGGACGATTTCGCCCGAGGCGGCCTGTGACACCTTGATCACGGTGGCAAGGTCGAGATGTTCGACTGGCGTGGCGATGGTGTTCGTCGCCCCGGGCGCGGCTTCCTCCGTCCGCAGTTGCGGATATTCGGCCTCCAGCTGCCGCACCTTGCCCGCAGCGCCCCAGCGCAGGTAGCCGTAACGGGCGTCCCGCAAATAGACACGGGCGATCTTCGCCAGACCACGCGCCGCATAGAAGCGTGCCGCGAGTTCGTTGACAAGCGCCTCATTGTGCACATAACCGCCATCCTGCGCGAGCTGGATGGCGGTCTCGTAGCCAAGTTCGGCGTCCACCACACGGTCTTCGAGCCGGGCGATTTCGGCAGCCACCAGCGCGGCATGGCCGGCAAAGTTCTCCGGGCAGAGATCGGCCCAGATGCGGAGTTCGCGTTGCTGGGCGGCCAGGATGTCCATATGTGGCTGGCGGTCGTCGGCTGGCATGGCGGTGCACAGGCCGGCCCGGGCCAGCGCGCTATAGAAGACGTACTCGCCCTCTTCGATGAACCCGTGCGCGGCCGGCAGCAGCGGTTCTGCCCGGGACGCGGCCTCCAGGGCGCCCGCATGGTCGCCGGCGACATAACGCGCCTGCAGTTTGCGGATCCAGTACCAGCAGGCGTTCAGGATGGAGCCCATGGGCAGGCGGTCCTCGACCTGGGCTTCGTTGAACTGCGCGTCGTCCAGGCTGCCGAATGCCGGCGTCAGGCCGCGCAACATCCGGATCAGCGCAAGCTGGGTCTCCATGAAGCCGATGACGAGGCCGAAGCGCTTCATCTTCACGTAGGCCAGGCCGCGTTCGGCTTCGCTCTGGGTCTCCGCCAGCGGCGTGCCGATGAACAGCAGGTTGGCGGCGAGGCTGTTGCAGACGAAGGCGCCGAACGGCACGTCGCCAGTCCGGTTCGCGGCGTCGAAGGCGCGGCGCAACTGGTCGTTGGTGGTCCGCACAGGCTCCGCCCAGCGCCGGGCGAACAGCGCGTAGGACAGGTAGGTGCGGGCTTCGTAGTGATCGAGCCCGCGCCGCTCCGCCAGTTCGCAGCCAAGCTGGCCGAACTGGAAGGCGCGCGCGTAGTCGCCAAAGCGCCGCCCGACCACCCGGGGCACGTTGGTGTAGGCCACGCACGAGGCATCGGCGTTGCCGTGCTCCAGACTGAGGTTGGTCGCCTTGCAGATGGTCAGGGACGCGAGGTTGGCATCCGTATGCGACGCCGGCACGAAAAGCTTGATCAGGACGTCGACGGTGCCGATCGAGGCGGGATCCTCCATCGGCGGCAAGTCKATCAGCGTTTCGATCGGCCGATCGCCGAGTTGGGACCGGATGCGCGCGTACTCGGCCTGCACCGCGGTCTCGTCCGGGTGCGGGGACCAGTCGATCCCCACATGGCGGAGGAAGGCGAGGCAAACGGCGATGGCGTTGTCGCGCTGGCCGAGCACCACGTAGATGTCCACCTGCCAGCAGGTGACCTGGGCACGTTCGACCGTCGTCGTGGCGCGCGCGGACAGCGCCGCGAACCGCGCTTCGGCCACCGGCGCCTGCCCGGACAGGAACTCGCACTGGGCGCGACCCGACTCCAGCGCGAATCGCAGCGCAGGCCGGCGGACCCAGCCGTCGTCGTTCAGGAGGGCCGCGCCCGCCGCGAAATAGGTGAGCGCCGAGGCGTAGGCCGTCGCCGCCTTGGCGCGCTCGCCGGCCAGCAGGTTGAATTCCGCCAGTTGGTCCCGCTCGTCCTGTTCGGTGATCAGCGCGGCGCCCCGGTTGAGCTGGCCCACGATCTCGAAGATCGCGCCTTGGCGCTCGCCCGGTGCCGTCTGGGCGGCAATCAGCCGCCCGACCCGGAGGTGGGCCTCGGCGCGCGAGGCTTCGGGGATCATCGAATAGGCGGCTTCGTGGATCCGGTCGTGCACGAAGGCGTAGGCGCCCTCCTGCCGCTCGACCAGCTCCTGGCGAATCGCCTCCCAGAAGGCCGCGTGGACCTGCCCTTCGGCCATGCCGAGGATGGTCGAGAGCGTGGTGATGCCGGCGACGTTGCCGAGGCAGGCCAGTTGCTGCAAGGCCTGCTGGGTCGCGTCGGGCAGGCGGGCCAGCTTGCCGACCATCAGCTCCACCACGTTGTCGGTGTAACCCTTGGCGTGGATGCGGTCGGCCTCCCAGCGCCAATCCCGGGCGGCATGGTCGAAGGTCAGCAGGTTCTCATCGACCAGCCCGTGCAGGAACTGGATCACGAAGAACGGGTTGCCGACGGTCTTGTCCCAGATCAACTGCGCCAGCGGCGCGATGCGCGCCGGCTCGCCATGCAGCGACTCTGCCACCAGTTGCTCGACATGGCCGCCGGTAAGCGGCGCCAGCCGGATTTCGTCGATCCTGACACCCTTGCCGCGAATGGCGCGCAGCGTGCCCGCCAGCGGATGCGCGTCGTCGACCTCGTTGTCGCGATAGGCACCGATCAGCATCAGGTAGCGCAGGTCCGCATGGCTCAGCAGGTCTTCCAGCAGGGCCAGCGTGGCGGCGTCGAGCCACTGGAGGTCGTCGAGAAACAGCGCCAGCGGATGCTCGGCCCGGGCGAATACGCCGATGAAGCGCCGGAAGACGAGCAGGAAGCGGTGCTGCGCCTGCTGGGGCTCCAGTTCGGCCACCGGCGGCGGCTCGCCGATGATCAGCTTCAGTTCCGGGATCAGGTCCGTCATGAGCCGCGCATTGGGCTCCAGCGCCTCCAGCAGCGCGCCGCGCCAGCGTTCGAGCTCCGCATCGGGCTTGCCGAGCAGCGAGCGCACCAGGCCCTGGAAGGCCTGCACCAGCGTGGAATACGGGATGTCGCGCTTGTACTGGTCGAACTTGCCGGACGCAAACAGCCCGCGCGGCGGCACCAGCACCCGGTGCAGTTCATAGACCACCGACGACTTGCCGATGCCGGAATAGCCGGAGACCAGCACCATCTCCGGCACGCCGCCGTCGACGATCCGCGCGAAGGCGTCGAGCATCGTATCGACCTCCTGCTCACGCCCGTACAGCTTCTCGGGTATCCGCAGCCGGTCGCGCGTGCCGTGCCCGTCGAGTGGGAGTGCGTCGATGCTGCCCTGCCGCCTCCAGTCGTCCAGACAGCGCCGCAGGTCATGCTCTAGCCCGGCGGCGGTCTGGTAACGCTCCTCGGCCGTCTTGGCCAGCAGCTTCGCGACGATGTCGCAGAGCATGTCCGGGATGGTCTCCACCCGCGTGCGCGCCGCCACCGGGAGGCGGGCGATATGGCAGTGGACCCACTCCATGGCGTCGGTCGCCACGAATGGCAGCACACCGGTCAGCATCTGGTACAGCGTGACGCCCAGGGCATAGAGGTCGCTGCGCGAGTCGATCGACCGGTTCATCCGCCCGGTCTGCTCGGGCGCCATGTAGGCGAGCGTGCCGGCGATGGTCTCGGGCGGCTCCGGGGCCTGCCGTTCGCGTGGCAGCCGCGAGGCAAGGCCGAAACCGGTGAGCCGGGCCTGGCCGTCGGCGCAATTCACGAGGATATGGGTGGGCTTGAGGTCCTTGTGGACCAGCCCGCGCTGGTGCAGCTTGCCCAGTGCCGATGCGATGCCGATGGCGTGCCCCAGGAACGTCTCCGTCTCCATCGGCACGCCCAGTTGCTGCGAAAGCGGTTCGCCGCCGGCGTCCTCCAGGATCAGCAGGCTCCGGCCACCTTCGTGGACCAGTGCCAGCGGACGGGCGGCCCAGCTGCCATCCAGTTCGTCCTTCAGGCCGAATTCGTGGGCGAGGCKATCCAGCGAGGCAGGCAGCGGGTGCTCGGCGGCGGGCCGCGCCAGCAGGACGGTCGGCCCGTTGCCGCCGCCCGGGTGCCGCCCTCGATGGAAGACGCGCTCCCCATCGTCCCACTGCATCTTCACGCTGTCATTCATTGGCACCGGCACCTGTCTATATCTATGCGCGAAAAGGCGCCGCGACAGCATATACCAAGCCGCCAGCCGCAAGCTGCCCGGAAAGCACCGCGCGACAGGATTGTCCGAGTTTCAGGGCTGTCTGGCGGCCCGCTGTTGTCGGCTTAAATATCGGGTCGAGATAATGATAGTTATCAGGCGATGTCGAATCGTGATTCGGCCGATTTTTCGGGTTGACGAAGGGAAAAGCCGAGGGGGCGGCTACACTGTCGCCGCTGCAATTCCTCGCTGACCTACCATGCGTTTTCCCTTGATCGCGCTGACTGCCTGCCTCGTCATGCAGGCCAGCGCCCACGCCGCCGGCGATATCGAGACCGGACGTGCCGTGTTCGACCGCAAGTGCGCCTCCTGCCACAAGATCGGCCCGGCGGCGCGCGGCACCTTCGGCCCCCACCTCAACGGCATCGTTGGCCGGCCGGCGGGCACGACTTCCGACTACCGCTATTCCGATGCCATGAAGACGTCGAAGGTGGTCTGGACCCCCGAGACGCTCCGCGCCTTCATCCACGCCCCGAACAAGGTGGTGCCGGGCAACAAGATGCGCTTCTGGGGCATCGGCGACGACAGCGAGATCACCGACCTGCTGGCCTTCCTGCAAACGGTTCGGTAGGGGCTAGAATCCCGCCAGCACCTCCCCACAGGTTTTCCATGGGCTTCCAGCGTGGCACTTGAGCAGGGCTTCATCCTGACCCGGCACTGGCGCGATACTCCCGCCGGTACCGAGGTCGATTTCTGGCTGGCCACGGACCAGGGGCCGCGCCTGCTGCGCCTTCCGCCCCAGCCGTCGGTGGCCTTCGTGCCCGAGGCCCAGCGCGATCAGGCCGAGCCGCTGTTGCGCGGCGAGCGCGATGTGGACTTGCGCCCGCTCCAGCTGCAGGACTTCCACCGCCGGCCCGTGCTCGGGCTCTACTGCCAGCAGCACCGCCAGTTGATCCGGATCGACAAGGCGCTGCGGCAGGCTGGCGTGGATGTTTACGAGGCCGATATCCGCCCGCCCGAGCGCTACCTGATGGAGCGCTTCATCACCGCGCCGGTCTGGTTCGACGGCCAGCCGGACGCGCACGGCGTGCTGCGCCAAGCGCAGATGAAGCCGGCCACCGACTATCGCCCCACCCTGCGCCTGGTCTCGCTCGATATCGAAACCACCGCCCATGGCGAGCTGTATTCGATTGCGCTGGAAGGCTGCGGCCAGCGGCAGGTCTATATGCTCGGCCCGGCGCCGGCGGGCGATCCGGCCCCGCTGGACTTCGCGCTCGAATACTGCGACACCCGCCCCGCCCTGCTCGAAAAACTCAACCAGTGGCTGGCCGAGCACGACCCGGACGCCATCATCGGCTGGAACCTCGTTCAGTTCGATCTTCGCGTGCTGCAGGCCCACGCAGTGCAGTTCCAGGTGCCGTTGCGGCTGGGCCGGGGCGGCGCCGAGATGGAGTGGCGCGAGCACGCCAGGCAGCAGCACTACTTCGCGGCGGCGGCCGGGCGGCTGATCATCGACGGCATCGAGGCGCTGCGCGGCGCCACGTGGAGCTTCCCGTCGTTCAGCCTGGAGTCGGTGGCCCAGACCCTGCTCGGCGAAGGCAAGGCGATCGACAACCCCTACGACCGCATGGACGCCATCGACCGCATGTTCGCCGAGGACAAGCCCGCGCTGGCACGCTACAACCTGCGCGACTGCGAGCTGGTCACCCGCATCTTCGCCGCCACCGAGCTGCTGACCTTCCTGCTGGAGCGCGCCACCGTCACCGGCCTGCCGACCGACCGCAGCGGCGGCTCGGTGGCCGCCTTCACACATCTATATATGCCGCTGATGCACCGGCAGGGCTACGTGGCGCCGAATCTGGGCGAACTGGCGCCCGAGGCCAGCCCCGGCGGTTTTGTCATGGATTCGCGCCCGGGCCTGTACGAGTCGGTGCTGGTGCTGGACTACAAGAGCCTGTATCCGTCGATCATCCGCACCTTCCTGATCGATCCGATCGGGCTGGTGGAGGGGCTGGCCCACCCCGATGACGCCGATTCGGTGCCCGGCTTCCGGGGCGCGCGGTTCTCGCGCGGCAAGCACTGCCTGCCGGCCATCGTCGCGCGGATCTGGCAGGGCCGCGAGGCGGCCAAGCGCGAGCAGAACAAGCCGCTCTCGCAGGCGCTGAAGATCATCATGAATGCGTTCTACGGCGTGCTCGGATCGAGCGGCTGCCGCTTCTTCGACCCGCGCCTGGCGTCGTCGATCACCATGCGCGGCCACGAGATCATGCGCCAGACGCGCCTGCTGATCGAGGCGCGCGGCTATGACGTGATCTATGGCGACACCGACTCCACCTTCGTCTGGCTGCGCGGCGCCCATGCCGAGGACGATGCGGCACGCATCGGGCGTGAACTTGTCGCCTACGTCAACGACTGGTGGCGCGACCACCTGCGCCAGACCTTCGACCTGGACAGCGCGCTGGAACTCCAGTTCGAGACCCACTTCCGGCGCTTCCTGATGCCAACCATCCGGGGCGCCGAGTTGGGCAGCAAGAAGCGCTACGCCGGTCAGGTCATGCGTGCCGATGGCCGCGCCGAGATGGTGTTCAAGGGGCTGGAGACGGTGCGCACGGACTGGTCGCCGCTGGCGCAGCAGTTCCAGCAGACGCTCTACGCGATGATCTTCAACCGCGAGCCGTACCGCGATTATGTGCGGGACATCGTGCGCCGCACGCTGGCCGGCGAACTGGACGCGCAACTGGTTTACCGCAAGCGCCTGCGGCGCCAGCTTGGCGACTACCAGCGCAACGTCCCGCCTCACGTGCGCGCCGCGCGGCTGGCCGATGCCTATAACGATAGCCAGGGCCGCCCGCGCCAGTACCAGAACGGCGGCTGGATCAGCTATGTGATGACGGTGGCCGGGCCGATGCCGATGGAGACGCTCGATCCGCGCCAGTCGCCGATCGATTATGACCACTACATCACAAAACAGCTCCAGCCGATTGCCGACGCCATCCTGCCCTTCCTCGACGATGATTTCGACACGCTGCTGACTGGGCAGATGGCGCTGTTTCCGKACTGAAATCCGCCCCCATCCCAAGAGCAGCGCGGAATTCCTGCTGCATCGCGGCAGATTCGAACCGCCCGAACCCATTACACTTGGCGCCTGTTCTGATACTGCGCCCCATTCCGTCCATGTCCGAGACCCACGCCACTGCCGCCCCCGTTCGCTCCAAAGCCCTGCGCGCCGCCGCCAGCGTGCTGGTGCTACGCGACGGCCCGGCGGGCATGGAGGTGCTGATGATGCGCCGCCCCCAGCGCGACGACGACCGCAGCGCCGGTGCCTTTGTCTTCCCGGGCGGCACACTCGATGAGCAGGATACGGCACTTCACCCCTTGTGCGATGGCCTCGACGATGCCGCCGCCAGCGCCCGGCTCAATGTCGACAAAAACGGGCTCGACTATTACCTCTGCGCCGCACGCGAAGCGTTCGAGGAAGCCGGCCTGCTGTTCGCCCGCGATGCCAACGGCCAGAATGTGGATCTCGATGCACTCGACGCGGACACCTACGGCAGCCTGCGCGAAGCCGCCGGCTACGGCGGCGCCGGCATCGCCCATGTCTGCGAACGGCTGGGCGTGCGCCTCGCCGTGGACCAACTGGCCTACGGCAGCCACTGGCTGACGCCGCCGGGCCTGCCGAAGCGCTTCGACACGCGCTTCTTCTTCGCGCTGGCGCCGGCTGGGCAGACCGCGCGGCACGATGGCGTTGAAGCGGTCGAGCATCGCTGGATGCGGCCCGTCGATGCGCTCGACCCGGCGAACGAGATCTCCCTGGTCAACGTCACCCGCCGCATGCTCCAGTCGATTTCGCACTTCCCGACTGCGCAGGCGTGCTTCGACCATGCCCAAAAGCTGCGCAACATCGTGCAGATCATGCCGCGCCTGGCCACCGGCCCCAAGGGCGTGCGGCCGGTGATGCCGGAGGAAGCGCCGTACGCCGAAATCGCCCGGATCGACCCCGATGGCGCCGGCCATGGCCGCTACGCGCTGGCGCCGGGCGCAGCGGTGAAGCTCTCCGAACGGGTCTGGCGCGTCACGGCGGACAACGGCAACGTGATGACTGGCCCCGGCACCAACACCTACTTCGTGGGCGGCGGCGCGGACAACACCTGGGCGATGATCGATCCCGGCCCCGCCGATCCGGCCCATATCACCGCCGTGCTGGCCGCCGCGCCGGGCCCGGTGAAGTGGATTCTCGTCACGCATACCCACCTGGACCATTCGCCCGCCTCCGTGGCGGTGCGCGAGGCCACCGGCGCGCCGGTCTGGGGGCGCGTCACGGCCGTGCAGGACCGCCAGGACCAGACTTTCGCGCCGGACCGCATGCCCGAGCACGGAGAGCGCATCGTGCTCGGCCCGCACGCCACGCTGCGGGTGGTCCACACGCCGGGGCATGCATCGAACCATCTCTGCTACCTGCTCGAGGAAGAGAAGACGCTGTTCACGGGCGACCACGTCATGCAGGGCTCCAGCGTCGTCATCAATCCGCCCGATGGGGACATGCGCGCCTATCTGGCGTCCCTCCAGGCGCTGCTCGACGAAGACCTGGAGTGGATTGCACCGGGCCACGGCTTCCTGATGCCGCGCCCCCGGGATGCCATCCGGCTGCTGATTCGCCATCGGCAGCAGCGCGAGGCCAAGGTGCTGAACGCGCTGCGCGCGCTGGCGCCGGCCGATATCGGCACGCTGCTCGCCAGCGTCTACGACGACGTGCCCGAGCGCATGCATCCGGTGGCGCAGCGCTCGCTGCTGGCCCACCTGCGCAAGCTCGAGGAAGACGGCGTGGCGCGCGAGACCGAGGCGGTCTGGCATCTGATTTCGGCATGAGCCACAAATGAACCGCGCATGAACTTCAGCCTTTCCGATCTGCGCGCCTTCGTGGCGGTGGCCGAACTGAGCAGCTTCCGCGCGGCAGCGACGGAGTTGCATCTGTCCCAGCCGGCGTTGTCGCGCCGGATCGAGAAGCTGGAAGACGCCCTCGGCGTGCGGCTGTTCGACCGGACGACGCGCTCGGTGGAGATGACCGCCGTGGGCCGGGAGTTCTCGCGCAAGGCGCGCGAACTCCTGAACGGGCTGGAGGAGTCGCTGCTCGGCATCCGGGACGTGGCCACCCGCGTGACCGGCGAAGTCACGGTGGCGTGCGTGCCCTCGGCGGTGCGCTACTTCCTGCCGGCGGTGCTGCGCAAGTACCACGAGACGTGGCCGCGCATCGTCGTGCGGCTGATCGACGAAGGCGCCAACGAGGTGCTGAACCTGATCGTGCGCAACGAGGCCGACTTCGGCCTGAACTACATCGGCACGCAGGAGCCGGATGTCGAGTTCGAACCCGTGCTCAAGGAACCGTTCGTGGTGGCCTGCCCGCCCGACCATCCGCTGGCGCGCAAGCGCAAGGTCACCTGGGCCGAACTGGGCCAGTACGACTACATGACCGTGGGCAAGGCCAGCGGCAACCGCATGCTGCTGGACCTGGCGCTGACCGATGTACCCGATCGCCCACAGTGGTATTGCGAGGTGCGGCACGTCAGCACGCTGGTGAGCCTGGTGGAAGCCGGGCTCGGCGTGGCGGCGGTACCCCGGCTGGCCATGCCGCCGGGCAAGCATCCCACGCTGACCAGCGTGCCGCTGGTGGAGCCCACCGTCTCGCGTACCGTGGGGCTGATCCGGCGGCGCGGCCGGTCCCTGTCGCCGGCGGCGCAGCAACTGTATGACATGCTGCTGACCGCCAATGCCGAAATGCAGGGGGCCAAGACGCTGCCTGGACACCGAAAGCGCGGCAACCCCCGTACCTGAAATATCTGGATACCTTGCCGCACTGGCAGCGCGGCGCATCGCTGCCTACATTGGATGACATCGCTATTCGTCCAAGGCGCCGCCATGTCCAGACAATTTGCCATCCTGCTGCTGATGCTGGCCGCCTCCGGCGCCGCCCATGCCGTCACCAAGTGCCAGAGCGGCAAGGACACGCTCTATACGGCGGCATCGTGCCCGGCGGGCTACCGCGATGTCACGTCCACCATGCGTGCCAATGTGACCACCATCACCAAGACCCCCAAGATCCGCCAGGACGAGCAGGCCTACCTGCAGAGCCGCGCCCAGATGGCGCAACAGATCCAGGTCTGGCAGGGGCGCGAGGACGACCTCGACCTGCGCGCGCAGAACGTCTTCTGGAATCAGTGCCGGGCACTCGAGTACCAGGCGCGGGCCGCCGAGCGCGCCATGCATACCACCGAGTACTGGAGCCGCGCGGACCGCTACCGCAGCGACGTCCATGCCCTGCGCTCGCAGCAATACGAGATGGGGTGCTACTTCTAGGGCCGAGGCTGATGCGAGGCGGTCATGATCCATGCCCCTCGTAGAACCTGCCGATATTAGTCAGGCTTAGATCGGCATACAGAAAATTTCAGGCTAATCGGCGCCGGTGAAACGTCTTGTCTCACATACAATTMGTTCCCATCGGCCCGCCAACGAAAGCTGGCAACGCGGTCGCAACCTACTCCTGTGATGCCATGCTGACTCTCACTGTGATCGTTGCGTATATGCTGGCCTGTATCGTCGCACTGGCCTTCGGCGCCCGCTGGGTGCTCAAGAATGACCCGCTGCTCAAGCAGTCGGGCGCCCGCCCTCACGGCGACGATCATTCGACGCTGACGCGCTAACCCGCCATGCGCTGATCGCCCCCCGGCTACGCCAGCCACGCAATCCCCAGAAGCCCGGTTCACGAGACCGGGCTTTTGCTTTGGTGCGGCTTTCGTGTATCAGGCTGCACACGCCCAAGCCCGCCTTGGAAGGTCGCGCCGCTGTCCTACACCGCGACCCGGAACGCACCGACACCCTCCCGCGCCCCGTAGTGACTATCGTTATGGCAGGCGTCCGCCTCGTGACGCCATGTCCTTCTTGTCTGCGAGCCGCCCCGCCATCCATGTCGCGCGTACCGATCCAGCCCGCCATGCGGGCCGCCCCGCCCGGCACCGTGGCCGGGCCTGATGTTGTGCCGGATGTCGTACCGGAGGGGGTGCCCGCAGTCACGGCTGAGGTGCCCGCGGACGCCGCGCCGGCGTCACCCACCCGTACGCCCCCCAAGCTGTCCGTCTCTGTGCGCCGCGCCAGCACGGCGTTGGTCATTCTGRCGACGCTCGCATCGCTCTACACCCTGCACCTCGCCCGCGACTTCATCGTGCCAGTGGTGGTGGCCATCGTCATCGCCTACCTGCTCGATCCGATGGTCGAGTGGCTCCAGCGCCAGCGGGTGCCGCGCGCCGTGGGCGCGACCGTGGTGCTGCTCGGCATGCTGGCCCTGCTGCTGTGCGGCGCCTATCTGCTCCAGGGGCAGATTGAATCTATCGTCGACCGGCTGCCCGCCATCGCCAGCAAGCTCTCCCGCTCGCTGGGCGAACTGGTGAGCGGCGACGACTCCATGCTGCAAAAGATCCGCCGCGCCACCACGGTACTGGTCGGTACCGGTCAGCCACCGCCGACCAAGGGCGCGCCGATCGTCGTCGAACGTTCCGCCGACGCCCTCAACAACGCCATCTGGGTGGGATCGATGGGCGTCTTCGCGATGCTGGCGCAGGCCATCGTCGTGCTGTTCCTGACCTGGTTCCTGCTGCTGGGCGGCGACATGTTCAAGCGCAAGTTCATCAAGATGGCCGGCACCACCATCAGCCAGAAGAAGATCAGCGTGCACATGCTCGACGAGATCAACCGGGCGATCCAGCGCTACATGCTGATGCTGGTCATCACGAACGCCGCGCTGGGGCTTTGTACGTACATCCTGCTCAGGTATCTGTCGATCGACAATGCCGGCGCATGGGCGCTGGCGGCTGCCTCGCTGCACCTGGTGCCGTACTTCGGCGCGGTACTGATCGCCCTGTGCCTGGGCGTGGCCGGGTTCATGCAGTTCGGCACGCTGTCCGTCGCGGCAGCAGCGGCCGGTGGGTCGATGCTGATCGCCACGCTGATCGGCTCCGGCATGACCACCTGGATGACGGGCCGCATGGCGCGCATGAACGCCGTCGCCGTCTTCGTCTCGCTGCTGCTGTTCACGTGGCTCTGGGGCACCTGGGGGATGCTGCTGGCGATTCCGCTGGCCGTCATCGCCAAGGTCGTGGCCGACCACGTCGAAGGGCTCGAGGTGGTGGCCGAGTTCCTCGGCGAATAGCCGTCCCCCTCGCCTTCCTTCCTCCTATTTCGTCACGCGGAACTTGATGCGACGCAGAATGACCGCGCCGCATGGATCACGTATAACCGGATGCTGCGCCGCGATGTGGCGGCGGCGCTTCAACCGGCAACATCTTTCGCGAGGGAGGTATCAGGCATGCGTTGGCAGCAACGTCCGCAGGGCTCCAACTGGGGCGATTTCGGTCCTGACGATCAACTGGGGCGCGTCAATTTGATCGGCCCCGAGCAGGTGGTCAAGGGCGCGCGCGAGATCCAGGCGGGGCGCAGCTTCTGCCTCTCGCTGCCGCTGGACTACCCCGGCGGCAACAAGCTCAATCCGCGCCGCCATCCGCCCGAGTTGCGCCCCACCTTCCGCGACGACTCCCCGTACATGAACTTCCCGCTGGCCAAGGTGAACCCGGCCGCGACCGATGTCATCAGCGACGATCAGGTGCTGCTCTGCCTCCAGTACTCCACCCAGTGGGACTCGCTGGCGCACGTGGGCGCGCTGTTCGATGCGGACGGCGATGGCAAGCTCGAGCGCGTCTACTACAACGGCTATCGCGCCAACGCGGACATCGTCGGCCCGGTCGACTATGCCGATGACGACCAGTTCGCCGCCCACGATTGCAGCCACGGCCATACCCACAGCCACGCGGATGCGCTCGGCATCGAGAACTTCGCCGTCAAGGGCATGCAGGGCCGGGGCGTGCTGGTGGATCTGGCCGATGTGTTCGGCATGGACTTCCGCAACGTCGGCTACGACGACCTGATGCACGCCATGGACACCCATCGCGTGGAAGTGGAGCCCGGCGACATGCTCCTGCTGCGCACCGGCTTTGCCGAAGTCGTGCTGTCGATGCAGCGCGAGCCCGACGAAGCGGTGCTCCACCACAGTTGCGCAGCGCTAAACGGGCGCGACGCCCGGCTGCTGAACTGGATCACCGATTCCGGCATCGCCGCGCTGATCGCCGACAACTACGCCGTGGAGCGCTACCCGGCCCTGCCGCCGCCCGACGAGGCGAAGACGCATCCGCTGCTGCCGCTCCACCACCATTGCCTGTTCAAGCTGGGGCTGCCGCTTGGCGAACTCTGGTATCTCAAGGACCTGGCGGACTGGCTGCGCGCGCACCGCCGCTCGCGCTTCATGCTCACGGCGCCGCCGCTGCGGCTGCCGGGCGCGGTGGGCTCGCCGGTGACGCCGGTGGCCACGGTGTGATCCGCGGTGTGCGTTTTTAAATCGTAGAAGAACTAGATAAAAAACTGGAGGAGACAACCATGAAGACTTCAGCGACATGGCGGCGGACGGCCGCTGCCCTGCTGGCGCTGGCCGGTGCTGGCGGTGTGGCCGGCATCGCCTCGGCCCAGCCGAAGGCAGGGATTTCCGATGATGTCGTCAAGATCGGCCTGCTGCTCGACATGAGCGGCCTCTACGCCGACGTGACCGGGCGCGGCAGCGCCACGGCGGCGCAGATGGCCATCGACGACTTCGGCGGCAAGGTGCTCGGCAAGAAAATCGAGCTGGTGGTGGTGGATCACCAGAACAAGGCCGACATCGCCGCCAACAAGGCGCGTGAATGGTTCGATACGGACAAGGTCGATGCCATCCTGGATGTGGCGGCTTCGGCACCCGCGCTGGCCGTGCTCGACGTGGCGAAGCAGAAGAACAAGATCGTGGTGTTCTCCGGCCCGGGCAGCGAGCGCCTCACCAACGACCTGTGCACGCCGGTTTCGGTCCACTACGCCTACGACACCTACGCGCTGGCCAACACCACGGCCAAGGCCATGGTCCAGCGCGGCGGCAAGACGTGGTTCTTCCTGACCGCCGACTACGCGTTCGGCCACACGCTCCAGCAGTCAGCCACCACGGTGGTCACCGAGGCCGGCGGGCAGGTGCTCGGCGCCGCGCGCCATCCGCTCAGTACCAGCGACTTCGCCTCCTACCTGCTCCAGGCGCAGGCGAGCAAGGCGCAGGTGGTGGGCCTGGCCAACGCGGGCGGCGACACGGTCAACGCCATCAAGGCCGCCTCCGAGTTCGGCCTGACGCGCGACGGCAAGCAGCGCATGGCCGGACTGTTGCTCTATATCAACGACATCCACGCGCTCGGCCTCAAGACCGCGCAGGGGCTGGTGCTGACCGAGGCGTTCTACTGGGACATGAACGACGCCACGCGCGCCTGGTCGCGCAAGTACTTCGACAAGGTCAAGAAGATGCCGAACATGAGCCAGGCAGGCGTCTACTCCTCCGTCACGCACTACCTGAAGGCCGTGCAGGCGGCCGGCACGGACGAGACCGCACCGACCATGGAGAAGATGAAGGCGATGCCGATCAACGACTTCTTCGCCAAGAACGGCCGCATCCGCGCCGATGGGCGCATGGTGCACGATATGTATTTGTTCGAGGTCAAGACGCCGGCCGAGTCCAAGTACCCGTGGGACTACTACAAGGTGCTGGCCACGGTGCCGGGCGACCAGGCGTTCATCCCGCCGTCGAAGTCGCAATGTCCGTTGCTCAAGGGCAGCCGCTGACGGAGCGCTGAGGGGCGCTTGACGCCCCAATTGTTCAAATCCCGGGACAGTCTGTCAGCCCAGACGCGCTTCTCCCGTTCCTGATCCCTCGTTACATTGCAGTCGCCGCCGGCACGCCCGAGCCCTTACGGGGTGCGCGGGCGGCGACCATAACAAGGATCACGAACGCATGAAGACCCGTCTCGCCTGCCTGGCCACGCTGGCCATCCTCCCTGCCCTGCCCGCTGCTGCCCACGCCCAGGGCAGCATCACGCTCTACGGCGTCGTCGACGCTGGCGTGGAATTCCTGACCAACGTGCCGAACGCGGCCACCGGCGGCAGCAACAACGTCGTGCGGATGTCCGCCGGCAACCTCTCCACCTCCCGCTGGGGCCTGCGCGGCGCCGAAGACCTGGGCGGCGGTCTGAAGGCCGTCTTCACGCTGGAAAACGGCTTCGACCTCGACACCGGCAGCGCCAACCAGGGCGGCCGCATGTTCGGCCGTCAGGCGTTCGTCGGCCTGCAGAACCAGTACGGCACGCTGTCGCTGGGCCGCCATCAGACCGTGCTGTACGACTTCTCGCTGGCCTATGACCMGATGGCCATCGCCACGCGCTACTCGGTGCTGATGCACGACAAGTGGATGTCCGGCCGCGCCGATAACTCGGTGAAGTTCACCGGCCAGACCGGCGCGCTGTACTACGGTCTGTTCTACAGCACCGGCTACGACAGCAGCGCCGGCGGCGAGGTGCCGGGCGACTACAAGGCCGGCCGCAACTTCAGCGCCAGCGTCGGCTACACGGCCGGCCCGCTGTCCGCCCGCGTGGTGTACGACGAAGTGCGCGGCAGCACCGTCGTCACGGACGACAACCGCGAGCGCCGCGCCACCCTCGGCGCCAGCTACGACTTCGGCCGGGCCCGTGCCTTCGCCGGCTATCGCTGGTACTACGGCGACTTCGCCAGCAGCTCGCTGCGCACCAACCTGTACTGGATCGGCGCGAACTACCAGGTCACGCCGGCCATCACGCTGACTGGCGCGGCCTACTACACCGACGTGCGCAACAGCGGCGGCGACCCGTACAGCTTCGTGCTGTCCGGCACGTACGCGTTCTCCAAGCGCACCGACCTGTACACCATCGTCGCCTACGCCCAGAACCGGGACGGCTCGGCCATGGGCCTGTCCGGCTTCGGCCCGTCGCTGAACCGCAGCGCCAGCACCCTGACGGCCACAACCGAACAGGTGGGCGCCGGCCAGAACCAGTTCGGCGCCATCGTCGGCATCCGCCACCGCTTCTGAGCGCAGCGGCCACGCTGAAATCCACTTGACGGAGACTTTCCCTTCGTCCTTGGGCCCGCCTTGGCGGGCTCTTTTTTGGATCAGGCCGCAGAAAACGCCCGCCGGGCGTTATGCCGGTGCAGCCGGGACAAGCCCGTACCTGGACATGACTGCGATCAAGGCGCACGAACTCACAGCGGCCGCCCCTTCCTTACGCCTCTCCGCCAAAATACGCCGCAATCCGCGCCAGTTTGTCCGGGTTGCGTTGCACGTGGATGCGGGCGATGCGGTCGCCTTCGACCACAAAGGTCTGCGCGGACTCCAGCGCACCGTCGAAGTAGCGCAGCAGCGCCCATTCGCCATTGAGCAGCACCAGCCGCACCCGGAGGCCCTCGCCGGGGAATCTGAGGCGGGTGGCGTAGAACAGTTGGGCGATGCGGCGGGCGCCTTCGAGCGGCTTGGGGAAGGTCTGGACCCTGCCGCCGCCGTCGCCGGCCAGGGTGGCGTCGTTGGCCAGCAGCGCCTGGATGCCGGCGAAGTCGCCGCCCTGCATCGCCTGGGCGAACGCCTGGACTATGTGCCGATGGGTGTCCGGGGACACCGTGAAGCGCGGCCGGTCGTCGCGTAGCTGGGTTTTTGCCCGGCTGACCAGCTGGCGGCAGTTGGCCTCGCTCTTGCCGATCACGCGCGCCACCTCGTCGTAGTCGTTGTCGAAAACCTCGCGCAGGAGGAAGGCCGCGCGGGCCTCGGGCGTCAGGCGCTCCAGCAGGAGGAGGAAGGCGACGGAGATGTCGTCGGCGCGCTCCTTGATGGCCTCGGGGTTGTCCGGGCTGTCCGTGATCAGCGGCTCGGGCAGCCAGATCCCGGTGTAGTGCTCGCGCTGGATCTTGGCGGCGCGCAGGCGGTCGATGGCGATGCGAGTGGTTACCGAGACCAGCCAGGCTTCGGCATTTTCGATTTCCGTCTGGTCAGCCGTGTGCCAGCGCAGCCAGGCGTCCTGTACGACGTCCTCGGCCTCGGCCACGGCGCCGAGCATCCGGTAGGCAATCCCGTGCAGGCGCGGGCGCAGCTTGTGGAAGGTGGCGGTGGTGTCGTCCATGATTCGATGCGAAAAGGCGGCTGGCAGACCGCCATGGTGGCCACGCGTGCCGGCCCAGCGCAAGAACTTTCAAGCATTTTCCGACGCACACCTTGAAAATTCCGATGCACTGTATATATTTACAGTAACTGTATGAATGAACAGTATATCGGAGTGCGGAATGGAACACCTGATCCACCTGATCCGTGTGCAGAACGAATATGACCGCCAGGTGCTGGTCTGGCTGCGGGGGCGCATTGGTGATGCCGCCCTGCTGTCGGCCGCGCACCGGGCCACCGTCGACGATAAAAAGCCTTATCTTTCAACGATTTGCCGCCTGATCGGGATTCGGGCGCCGTCGCGCCGCGCGCTGGCGGACGAGGCTCGCAAGAGCCATCGCGCGGTGGGCGAGCGGTATCTGGAGCAGATCCGCAAGATCCTGGCCCGCCCGACGTCCGGCCATGAAAAAGCCGGGCACGAGGCCCGGCCACAAGCGGCGCTGTTCTAGATCGCCTAGGCAGCGTCTGATCCGGGCTCAGGCCGGCAGTTCGGTCACGCGCATTGCGGGCGTGATCTGGAGCGGATCGGTCATCAGCTCCAGCACGGCCGGCTGGCCGGCGTTGCGGGCGCGCTCGAACGCTGCCGCAAAGTCCTCCGTCTTCTCCACCCGCTCCGCCCACGCCCCGCAGGCGCGCGCCATCGCCACGAAATCCGGGTTGGCGATGGTCGTGCCGCTCTGGCGGCCCGGGTAGCGCTTCTCCTGATGCATGCGGATGGTGCCGTACATGCGGTTATTCACCAGGATCACGATCAGGTTGGCGCCATGCGCGGCGGCCGTGGCGATCTCCTGCGGATACATCAGGAAGCAACCGTCGCCAGCCAGGCAGACCACGGTCTTCTCGGGCGCGCGCAGCTTCGCGGCAATCGCGGCCGGCAGGCCGTAACCCATCGCGCCGCAGGTGGGCGCCAGTTCCGTGCGCGGACGCTTGTACGCGTAGAAGCGGTGCAGCCAGACCGTGTAATTGCCGGCGCCGTTGCTGAGGATGGCGTCTTCGGGCAGCACCGCGTTCAGGTGCGACATCGCGGCAGCCATATCCACCCCCGTCAGTTCCGCATGGGGCTTGGGCGGCGTGACGAAGGCCTCGTGCTCGGCCCGGGCGCCGCTGGTCCAGTCCTTCCATCCGATAGAAGCCGGCGCCGGCAGCGCGGCCAGCATGGCTGCCGCAGGCACCACGCCCGAATGGATCGGCAGTGACGACTGGTAGACGCGGCCCAGCTCGCCGCTATCGGCATGGATATGCACCAGCTTTTGCTTCGGGCGCGGGACTTCCAGCAGCGTGTAGCCATCGGTGGCGATGTCGCCCAGCCGGGTGCCGACCGCCACGATCAGGTCGGCCGTGCGCACCCGCTCGGCCAGCTTGGGGCTCACGCCCAGGCTCAGATGGCCGATGTAGTGCGGGTCGCGGTTATCGATCACGTCCTGCCGGCGGAAGGCGCAGGCCACGGGCAGGTTCCATGCCTTGACGAAGGCGGCGAAGTCACGCACTGCCGCGTCGGTCCAGCCGGCGCCGCCGGCGATCACCAGCGGCTGGCGGGCCTCGGCCAGCGCGGCGGCCAGCGCCCGGGCATCCTCGGCGCGCGGGGCGGCCGCCACGGTGCGGTACGGCTCGGCATCGGCGCAGTCCACCAGATCGTCGAGCACGTCTTCGGGCAGCGCCAGCACCACCGGGCCGGGCCGGCCGGACGTGGCCACCTGGAAGGCGCGCGCCACCATCTCGGGAATCCGGGCCGGATCGTCGATCTCGGCCGCCCACTTGGCCATCGTGCCGAACACTGCCGCGTAATCCACCTCCTGGAACGCCTCCCGGCCCTTGTGGGCGCGGGAGATCTGCCCCACGAACAGGATCATCGGCGTGGAGTCCTGCTGGGCGATATGCACGCCGATGCTGGCGTGGGTGGCGCCCGGCCCCCGGGTGACGAAGCAGATGCCGGGGCGGCCGGTCAGCTTGCCGTCGGCCTCGGCCATGTTGGCGGCGGCGCCTTCGTGCTTGGTGACGACGAGGTCGATGGCCGGCTGGTCGTGCAGCGCGTCCAGCACGTCCAGAAAACTCTCGCCGGGCACGCAGAAGATGCGCTCCGTGCCATGCAGGCGCAGTTGGTCCACGAGGACACGGCCGCCGGTGCGGGCCTGAAAGGATGGGGTTTGAGCGGTCATGACGAAAAGTATGGACAGGATCGGAGGCGGCGCCAAGGTGGAGCCAAGCAGGCGCCAGACCCGAAGCAGGCGGCGATGACAGCGATTTTTCCGTTTGACGGGCGCCGCCGCGGGGTCTATCGTGCATTTCTGTTATGCGTTTTATGCAAGGCAGCCCGCCTCGCGCCCGTGTAGATTGGCTACCGAGGCGATGCTGCCATGACAGCGCGCCCGCCCGCGACACCAGACGGCCATCCCGGCCGTCCCATAACAATGCTCGCGAAAACAGGAGACCATGCAATGTCCTTCCCTCATCGATTGATGCGGCCGGCCCTGGCCGTGCTTTGCCTTGGATGCATGGCGGCGGCCCCACTGGCGCAAGCCCAGTCCGCCGACCAGTACCCCAGCAAGCCGATCAACTACGTCGTGCCGTTCGCGGCGGGCGGCACCACGGACCTGCTCGGCCGACTGATCGGCCAGCGGCTGTCGCAGGTGCTCGGCCAGTCGGTGGTGGTGGAAAACCGCGCCGGCGCCGGCGGCAATATCGGTTCGGACTACGTGTCCAAGGCCGCGCCGGACGGCTACACGCTGCTCGGCGGCACCATCAGCTCGCACGCCATCAACGTGAGCCTGTACCCCAAGATGCCGTACGACCCGGTCAAGAACTTCCAGCCGGTGGCGCTGATCGGCACGCTGCCCAATGTGCTGGTGGTGAACGTGAACAGCCCGTACAAGTCGGTGCAGGACGTGATGGCAGCGGCCAAGGCCAAACCGGGGTCGATCAACTTCGGCTCGTCCGGCAACGGCACCTCCCAGCATCTGGCGGCCGAACTGTTCGCCAACATGGCCGGCCTGAAGATGACCCACGTGCCCTATAAGGGCAGCAGCCAGGCGGTACAGGCGCTGCTCGGCAATCAGGTCGATATCGTCTTCGAGAACAGCGTGGCCGCCATGCCGATGGTGCAGTCCGGCAAGTTCCGCGCGCTGGCCACCACCGGCGCCAAGCGCGCCGCCGAGCTGCCCGATGTGCCGACCATGGCCGAATCGGGCCTGCCGGGCTATGAAATCGTCTCGTGGCAGGCGATCTTCGCGCCGGCCGGCACGCCGATGCCCATCGTCAACAAGCTGGCCACCGAGATCGGCAAGATCATCCACCAGCCGGACGTCAAGGCGAAGCTGGTGGGCATGGGCGTGGAGCCGTCTGGCGCCGGCCCGGCCGAACTCGGCAAGTTCCAGAAGAGCGAGGTGGCCAAGTGGGCCAACCTGATCAAGGTCGCCAACATCCACCTGGAGTAACGCATGGCAGAACACCGTATTCCGACCGCCGGCCTGCATCGCTGGGTCGTGGACCTGTGGCTGGCGGCGGGGTCCGATGCGCGTGAGGCGCAGCTGACCGCCGACCACCTCGTCGGCGCCAATCTCTCGGGCCATGACTCGCATGGCGTGGGCATGATCCCGAAGTACGTGCTGTCCTGGCAGGGCGAGCAATTGCAGCTCAATCAGCAGGTCAGCGTGGTGCATGAGTCCGGCGGCATCCTGAGCCTGGACGGCAACCGGGGCATGGGCCAGGCCGTGACCGAGGAGGCGATGCGCATGGGCATCGCCCGCGCACAGGAGCACGGCGTGTGCGTGATGGGGCTGCGGCGCTCGCACCATCTGGGCCGGGTGGGCCATTGGGCCGAGCAGGCCACGGCGGCCGGCATGATCTCGATCCACTTCGTGAATGTGCTGTCCAAGCCGCTCGTGGCGCCGCATGGCGGCTACGACGCGCGCTTCGGCACCAATCCATTCACGATCGGCGTGCCGGTGGCGGGGGCCCCGCCGCTGGTGCTCGACTTCGCCACCAGCGCCATCGCAATGGGCAAGGTGCGCGTGGCCAACAACAAGGGCGTGCCGGTGCCGCCGGGCAGCCTGATGGACCCGAACGGGCATCCCACCGACGACCCGTCGGTCATGTTCCCGCCGCCCGGTACGCCGCACGGCGCGCTGCGCACCTTCGGCGAGCACAAGGGCTACGTGCTGGCCGTGATGTGCGAGCTGCTCGGCGCGGCCGTGACTGGCGGCCACACCATCCGCCCGGAAACGCTGACGCACGAGCATGCGGTCTGGAACAACATGCTGGCGATCATCTTCGATCCGGCCCGCCTCGGCAGCAGCACCACCTTCGGCCATGAGGTGGAATCCTTTGTTGATTGGCTGAAGGCGTCCCGGCTGCAACCGGGCAACGATGCCATCCGCCTCCCCGGCGACCCCGAGCGCGCATGGCGCAAGGCGCGCGCCGACTTTATCCCCGTGGATGCCGGCACGCTGGCCCAGCTCGACGACGCCGCGGCGCGCGTGCTCCAGGCGCGCGGCCAATCCCCCGGCCCGCTCTCCGCCCTGGCGGCGGACTGAACCCAAGGCTCAAGGAATTCTCATGACGACCCCTCACCTGCCCCAGCTTTCCCCGCTGCCCAACCAGTTCCGTGCGGACATCCTCGCGCGCAAGCGCCTGATTGGCTGCTGGACCTCGCTCGGCCAGCCGGTTACCACCGAGATCATCGGCCTGGCCGGCTTCGACTGGATGCTGCTCGATGGCGAGCACGCGCCCAACGACGTACTGACCTTCGTGCCGCAGCTGATGGCGCTCAAGGACAGCACCAGCGCGCCCGTGGTCCGGCCGCCCTGGAACGATCCCGTGCTGCTCAAGCGCCTGCTGGACATCGGCTTCTATAACTTCCTGATCCCGTTCGTGGAGTCGGCCGAGGAAGCCCGCCGCGCAGTGCGGGCCACGCGCTACCCGCCGGACGGCGTGCGCGGGGTGTCCGGCGTACAGCGCCAGAACCGCTACGGCACGCTGCCGGACTTCTTCAAGACCATCAACGAGAACATCTGCGTGCTGGTGCAGATCGAGAGCCGCAAGGGCGTGGAGGCTGCCGACGAGATCTGCGCCGAGCCCGGCGTGGACGGCATCTTCATCGGCCCGAACGACCTCGCCGCCGCCTACGGCCACCTCGGCGACCCGAACCACCCGGAGGTGCAGGCCGCCGTGGCGCAGATCTACGACGCCGCCAACCGCGCCGGCAAGGCCATCGGCACGCTGACTCCCGTGGAGGCAGACGCCCGCCGCTACCTCGACATGGGCGCGCACTTCGTCGCCGTGGGGCTGGACCACACGCTGCTGCGCGACGCCTCCCGCGCGCTGCGCGAGCGCTTTGCGCAATGACGCTATCTATATAGGAATACGGATATGAGCAAGATCGGATTCATCGGACTCGGCGTGATGGGCGCGCCGATGGCGCAACACCTTCAGGCGGGCGGCCACACGGTCTACGCCCACACGCGCAGCGGCGTGCCGCAGGCGCTCCAGGATGCCGGCATGCAGGCCTGCGCCAATGCCACCGAGGTGGCGCGTCAGGCCGACGTCATCTTCCTGATGCTGCCCGATACGCCGGACGTGGCGCGCGTGCTGTTCGGCGAGCACGGCGTGGCCGAGGGCCTGAGCCAGGGCAAGACCGTGGTCGACATGAGTTCGATCTCCCCGATCGAGACGCGCGAGTTCGCGGCCCGCATCGAGCAGCTGGGTTGCGAGTATGTGGATGCGCCGGTGTCCGGTGGCGAGGTGGGGGCCAAGGCGGCCACGCTGTCGATCATGGCCGGCGGCAAGCAGGATGTGTTCGACCGCGTGCTGCCGCTGCTCCAACTGATGGGCAAGAACATCACGCTGGTCGGCAATGTCGGTGACGGCCAGGTGGCCAAGGTGGCGAACCAGGTGATCGTGGCGCTGACCATCGAGGCCGTGGGCGAGGCGCTGGTGCTGGCCGCCAAGGCCGGCGCGGACCCGGCGCGCGTGCGTCAGGCGCTGATGGGCGGCTTTGCCAGCTCGCGCATCCTGGAAGTGCATGGCGAACGGATGATCAAGCGCACCTTCGACCCGGGCTTCCGCATCGAACTGCACCAGAAGGACCTGAACCTGGCGCTGTCCACGGCCAAGGCGCTGGGGGTGGGACTGCCGAACACGGCGTCCTGCCAGCAGCTGTTCAACGTCTGCGTGGCGCAGGGTGGCGCGGGTTGGGACCATTCGGGGCTGGTCAAGGCGATCGAGCATATGTCGTCGTTCGCCATCKGCGACAAGCCCAAGACGGCGGGCTGATGTCGGCGCTGAACTCCGACGACCTTGCGTGCTTTGTCTGCGTGGCCAACACGCAGAGCATCTCCCGCGCGGCGCTGGAGCTTGGCGCGGACCAGTCCACGGTCAGCCGCCAGATCGCCCGGCTGGAGGCGGCGCTGGACACGCGCCTGTTCCACCGCAGCGGCCGGGGCGTGGTGCTGACCGAGTCCGGCTCCACGCTGCTCGGCTACGCGCGCCAGGTGGCGGTCACGCTCAACGAGGCCCGTGCCGCCGTGCGCAAGTCCACGGCACAGGGGCCGTCCCAGTTGGTCATCGCCGCGCAGCCGACCATCGCCAACACGGCCTTCGCGGCCATCGGCACGGCGCTCAAGCAGCGCTTTCCGGCGACCAAGCTGCGCTTTGCCGAAGGGCTGGCCAGCCCGATCCTTGCCTGGCTGGCTGCCGGCGAGATMGACGTCGCCCTGCTCTACCTGCCCGAGCAGCAAGGCGCGCTGAAGGTGGATGTCCTGCTKGAAGAAGACCTGACGCTGGTGACGCCCACCTCGTGGAGCCACCTCGGCCTGACCTTCCCGGTGCGGCGGCTGGGCGAAGTGCCGCTGATCCTGCCGAGTACCGGGCATGGCCTGCGCGTGCTGGCCGAATCGCTGGCCGCGCGCGCCGGCACCACGCTGAACATGGCGCTGGAGTGCGATGCCTCGAATACGGTGTCGATGCGGCTGGTGGAGGATGGCTGCGGCGCCACGCTGCTGCCGTTCGCCGCCGTGGCGGACCGCGTGGCGCAGGGGCGGCTGCACTCGGCCCGGCTGGTGGAGCCGGTGGTGACGCGCCAGGTAGTGCTGGCCACGGCGCGCAATCGCACCGTGGTGCCCGAGCTGTGGGACATCATGCAGACCGTGCGGCAGTCCGTGCGGAATATCGTGATGTCTGGCGCGTGGCCGGGAGCGCGGCTGGTCTAGCCCCGCCCCCGGGAATCCGGGTGGGATTCGCTTACTGCTTCGGCGCCTGCAGTTCCTGCTTGGCGGTTTCGTTGGCCGCCTTGTTGGCGTCCTTGCGCTCCTGCTTGGCGGCGCCAACATCCTGCTTGTATTCGCCCTTCGCGGCGGCCTTCTCGGCCTTGTACTGGTCGCTCGCAACCTTGCGGGCTTCGCGGCGCTCCACCAGCGGGTCCTTCGGCGGTTGAATCTGCGTCATGCCCGGCGGCACGGCGGCGTTGCCGCCGGCGGGTGCCGGGGCGGCCGTGGTCTGGGCGAAAGCGGTGGCGGACAACAGCCCAGCGGTCAGGGCGCCGATCAGCGAGCCAGTGCGGATGATTCGGTTCGTGGACATGTTCTTGGACATATGAGACCTCTCAAGATGTTGTTATCTCGGACGGTGCCCGCGTACAACCTGTGGCAGCGCGGGCACCACGCAATGCCGCACGCAGGATGTCTTGCCTTCCTGCGCCGCGCACCGAAGTTTAGAAGCCGACTCGTGCCCCGCGTGCCGCATTCCAACATCTCCTTACAAAAACTCATCGGCGCTGACAGACACTCTCCGACAACGCCACACTTTTCGCGAATTCTGCAGATTTGGCGTGCTTGAAGCGACCGGCTCCGTCGCCCACACTGGGAGGCATCGACCGTGCCAACCAGGAGGGATCATGCATCTCGAAGGCTCGTGCCAATGCGGCGCCGTGCAGTTCAGTCTGGAGTCCGATTCGCCCTGCCCCTATATGCATTGCCATTGCTCGATCTGCCGCAAGACTGGCGGCGGCGGAGGCTATGGCATCAACCTCGGCGGGGATGCCCACTCGCTGCGCGTTCGCGGCAAGAAGCATGTCTCGCGCTATCACGCCGTGATGCGCGAGCCCGGCCAGCGCCCCAAGCGCTCGAAGGCCTTCCGCCATTTCTGCGCCGAGTGCGGCAGTCCGCTGTGGCTCTGGGACCCGCGCTGGCCCGACATGGTCTACCCCAACGCGAGCGCCATCGACACGCCCCTGCCCCGCCCACCCGAAGTGGTGGAGGCTTCGCTGGAGAACGTCGCGCCATGGGTGGATGTGCCACGCGGCAAGGGCCATCGCCATTGCGAGACCTGGCCGGAAGAATCGCTGCACGACTGGCACAAGCGGCACCGCCTGCTGGCCTGAGTGGCCTAAAGTCGGACACTGGCCGACAGACGCCTGCCAAGTGATTTCCTATGCTCCAAGCATGGCGCCCCGCGCGCAAGGAGCCTGACATGCCGAGCTTCCGCCCTCTTCCTCTCCCGTTGGCCGTCTGCCTGACCGTCGCTGCGCTACTCGCCACGGGATGCGGCGAATCCGCCAAGCTGCCGGAGTCGGCCGGCATCGGCGCCTCGCCGCAATTGCCCGAGCCGAACAAGACGTTGATCCCGACCGTGCATATCGCGCCGGCCAAGGGCTGGGAGGACGGCAAGAAGCCGGTGGCGGCGGATGGCATGACGGTGACCGCATTCGCCGACAAGCTCGACCATCCGCGCTGGGTCTACGTGCTGCCCAATGGCGATGTCCTCGTGGCCGAGTCGAACGCGCCGCCCAAGCCGGACGACGGCAAAGGGATCAAGGGCTGGGTCATGAAGCAGGTGATGAAGCGCGCCGGCGCGGGTGTGCCGAGCGCCAACCGCATCACGCTGCTGCGCGACACCAACGGCGACGGCGTGGCCGACGAGCGCTCCGTCTTCCTCAAGGACCTGCATTCGCCGTTCGGCATGGTGCTGGTCGGCAACGACTTCTACGTGGCCAATACCGACGCCGTAGTGCGCTATCCCTACGCGCCGGGACAGCCGAGCATCACCGATCCGGGCCAGAAACTCGTGGATTTACCAGGCGGGCCGCTGAACCATCACTGGACCAAGAACATCATCCCCAGCCAGGACGGCAACAAGCTCTACGTCACGGTCGGCTCGAACAGCAACGTGGCCGAAAACGGCATCGACAAGGAAGCGGGCCGCGCCGCCATCTGGGAGGTGGATCGCCAGACCGGCCAGCACCGCGTGTTCGCCAGCGGCCTGCGCAACCCGAACGGCATGGCCTGGGAGCCGACCAGCGGCATGTTGTGGACGGCCGTGAATGAGCGCGATGAAATCGGCAGCGATCTGGTGCCGGACTACATTACCTCCGTGCGCGATGGCGGCTTCTACGGCTGGCCGTACAGCTACTACGGCCAGCATGTGGATGTGCGCGTGAAGCCGCCGGCCCCCGATCTGGTGGCGAAGGCCATCGTGCCCGACTACGCGGTGGGCACGCATACGGCTTCGCTAGGGCTGGCCAGCGCCGCCGGCAACAGCCTGCCGGCAAGGTTCCAGCACGGGATGTTCATCGGCCAGCATGGCTCATGGAACCGCAAGCCGCGTGCCGGCTACAAGGTGATCTTCGTCCCGTTCGAGCAGGGCAAGCCCAACGGCGCGCCCTTCGACGTGCTGACCGGCTTCCTGACCGCCGACGGCGACGCCCAGGGCCGCCCGGTGGGCGTGGCCGTGGACAAGCGCGGCGGGTTGCTGGTGGCCGATGACGTCGGCAATGTGATCTGGCGCGTGACCGGCGCGACTAAATAGATAGCGCCGAAAAGCAAAAACCGGCGGCGCGAGCCCCTCGCGCCGCCGGAAGACCACCCACCACGATGGTCCAAACAACAATCCGACTGTGAAGAATCAGAAGCGGTGCTGGAGACCCGCCGTGACGCCGACCTGATTGTTGGCAGAGCCCACAAAGTCGCGCGAGAGACTCACGGTCTGACCGTTGCGCGCCTTGGCATAGCCTGCGGACAGGTAGGCCATGGTGCGTTTGGAAAGATTGTATTGAGCGCGCAGCGAGAACAGGATCGGATCGCCGTCCGTCGCGCCCTTGATGTTCTGCTTGTACACCGCGCCGTAGAGCGTGAAGGCCGGCGTGAAGTCGTACGCCGCGCCCACCCAGTACAGGTCGCTCAGCTGCGAGGCCGCGCCGTTCGTGAAGGTGCGCTTGTAGTTGCGGTAGCCGCCGTACAGCGCCAGCGAGCCGAAGTCATAGCTCAGGCCGGCGTGGACGCCCTGGATATAGTCCATCGTATCGGCCGGCGTGGTGCTGCCGCCCGCGCCGTTCTGGCGATCCCAGGTCACGGCGGTAGCGAAGCCGCCCGACGAATAGCCGACGCCGACGTCGTATTTCGACGAAGACTTGAACTCGCCCGGCACCTCGCCCAGCGAAACCGTGGCGCCCAGTTTCACGCCGCCGAACGTGCCGTCATAGCGAACCACATTGGTCGCACGCGAGAACATGCCGTCCTTGCGCCCGCCCGACGCCGTGGACGAGGTCGCCCACGAGTAGTTCGGCGCGTAGCCCATCGGGTCGAACGGCAGCATGAAATCGTAGGTCGTGGTGAAGTCACGGCCCAGCAGCAGGCGGCCCCATTTGTTCTGCAGGCCCACGGTGGCGCGGCGGTCGAACAGTGTGTTGTCGGTGTCCAGCTTGCCGGTGTCGATGGCGATACCGCTTTCCAGTTGGAACACGGCCTTCAGGCCGCCGCCCAGGTCCTCGGTGCCGCGCAGGCCCCAGCGCGAGGTATTCTTGCCGCCCGAGATCACCTTGACTGCCGAACCACCGCCCGGCCCGGCGTGGTTGAGGTACTCCACGCCCGAATCCACGATGCCGTACAGCGTGACGCTGGACTGCGCTGCCGCACCGCCCGTAGCAACGCAAGCCATCCCGGCAACGACCCATGCCATCCGTTTCATGCCTGTCTCCTGTGTCTTTTTTGTGAGTGAACGGCGCGAATGGTATGGGAGGCTCACTTTCAGATCGCTTTCGAAAATCCTTCAAATACGGACCGTTGCGGGCGTGCGGATTGGGGCTTTCCCTAGCTAGCCCGCCCCGCTGCTTCCCGGTATCAATCACGCGCTGTTGCCGTTCCCCTGCCGCTACTGCCGTCCCCCTGCCATGCGTATCCTGCTTGCCGAAGACAACCTGAAACTGGCCGCCTCCCTCGTGGAGTCCCTGGGCCAGAGCGGCTTCACGGTCGATTGCATGCACGACGGCGCGAGCGCCGACAACCTGCTCTCCACGCAGGACTACGCGCTGGCCATCCTCGATATCGGCCTGCCCCGCCTGGACGGCCTGGAAGTGCTGCGGCGCCTGCGGCAGCGGCGCAACCCGGTGCCGGTGCTGATCCTGACCGCGCACGGTTCCGTCGAAGACCGCGTGCGCGGCCTGGACCTCGGCGCCGACGACTACCTCGCCAAGCCCTTCGCCCTGACCGAACTGGAAGCCCGCGCCCGCGCGCTGATCCGGCGCAGCCACGGCCACGACCGCACCGCGCTGCACTGCGGGCCACTCCACTACGACGCCGTCAGCCGGGCCTTCACGCTGCACGGCACACTGCTGGCGCTGACCGGGCGCGAGCGCGCGGTGCTGGAGATCCTGCTGATGCGCGATGGCCGGGCCGTCAACAAGGCCGCGCTATCGGAGAAGATCTTCGGCATCGAGGAGTCGGTGAACCCGGACGCCATCGAGATCTACGTCTACCGGCTGCGCAAGAAGCTGGAAGGCAGCGGCGTCGGCATCGTCACGCTGCGCGGGCTGGGCTACCTGCTCGAGGTGCGCGCCCCGGCCCCCGAGGACGCCAACCTCGCCGCCCAGCCGTGAGCCGGTCAGGACCTCGGCGATGAAATCGGCGAGCCTGCGCTGGCAGCTCTCGCTGTGGCTGCTGCTGCCGCTGCTCGGGCTGCTGGCGCTCGACGCCTGGCTGACCGACCGCCGCGCCATGGCCGCCGCCCACGAGGCGTTCGACCGCACGCTGGCCGCCTCGCTCAAGGCCATGCGCGAGGGCATTAGCCTGCGCGACGGCCGCGTGGAGGTGGAGGTACCCTACCTCGCCCTCGAAGTCTTCGACGCCGAAGCCGGTTCGCGCATTTACTACGAGATCCGCGACGAGACCGGCGCCACCATCACCGGCTATCCGGCCCTGCCGATGCCGGCCCAACCCGTGCGCGCGCTCTATCGCACGCAGTTTTACGATGCCGACTATCGCGGCGAGCCGGTGCGGATGGCCGCCATGCCGCTGCCGCTGCACGACGTGCGCTCCGCGCGCACGCAACTGGTCTGGGTGCTCGTGGCCGAGACCACCGAGCCGCGCGCGCAACTGGCCAATGACATCCTGATGGGATCGCTGCTGCAGGAGCTGATGCTGGTCAGCCTGGCGCTGGCCATCGTCTGGTTCGGGGTGCGGCGCGGGCTGCGGCCGCTGCACCGGCTGTCCGAGGCGATAAGCGCGCGTGGCCCGGACGACCTCCAGCCGCTGGACGCCGCCACGCTGCCCGTGGAGACCCAGCCGCTGGTCAACGCCGTCAACCAGTACGTGGCGCGGCTCCAGCGCATGGTCGAGGGGCGCAAGCGCTTCTTTGCCGATGCCGCGCACCAGCTCAAGACGCCGCTGGCCATCATCCAGGCCGAATCGGAACTGGCGCTGCGCGAACGCGAACTGGCCGGCGCGCGGGCGCATCTGGCCCGCCTCAACAGTTCGGTCCGGCAGGCGGCGAAGGAGGTGGAGCAGCTGCTGTCGCTCTCCCGGCTGGAGCCGGACAGCGGCTACGCGCCCACGCTCCACCGGCTGCGGCTCGGCGCGCTGGCGCAGGCGGTGGCCCTGGACTGGGCGCCACTCGCCCGGCGGGACGGGGTGGATCTGGGTTTCGAAGGAGACGTTGCCGAAGCTGGCGACGCGCAGGATGAGATCGACGGCCAGCCCGAACTCCTCCAGGAACTACTCGGCAACCTGATCGACAACGCGGTGCGCTACGCGGGCGCTGGCGCCATGGTGACGGTGCGTGTGCGCGGCACGCGGTTACAGGTGGAGGACAACGGCCCCGGCATCGCGCCGCAGGACCGGGAACCCGTGTTCCAGCGCTTCTATCGGGGGGAGGCCAGCGCAGCGCGCGCCGGCAGCGGGCTCGGGCTATCCATCGTGCGGGAAATCGCCCGACTCCACGGCGCGGCAATCGTGCTCGGCGACACGCCCGGCGGCGGCCTGACCATCGCGCTTCATTTCCCGCCTGCCGGGGGCGAGGCGGCCTAGCTCTTGCCCGTCAGCTTGCCGATCCGGCGCCCGAACCAGTCGTCGATCATGACCTTCTCGTAGCGCAGCCGGTCCGACGGCCCGTACAGGTTCACGCCCCAACCGAAATTCATGTTCGAGATGCGCTCCTGCGCGCTGGCCACCACCTCGTCACCGTGGCGCAGTTCATATTGCAGCGTCATGCGCGGCCACGTGGCATCCCGGATCACGCGCACCTGCTGCGCGTAGCGCCAGTCGATATAGCCGGCCAGATCGATGTCCAGCACCTCGATCGTCAGCGAATACCCCTCCGGCAACTTGCGCGCCGCCAGTTTGGCGAAGTGCTTTCGGATGTCATCGAGCACCTGCCGGTCACTGCCATACGACTGCGACCATGAGGCATCGGTATAGGTCTCGGGATGGATGAACGTCACCGACAACGCCGAAGACGGCTGCCCCTGCGAAGGCGCCGGCGCCCCGCCGGCCGCCCCGGACACCCCCAGCGTCGCCAAGGCAACCAGAACGGGAAGAAAGTACGTGGACATGGCATCACGCCTGCAGAAAGAACGGCCTGGAACGCCGACGGACGATGCCCGGACAAACGGGACAGGAACGCATGCGCCACCCGGCATCAAGCCGCTGAGCCCGGGATGGTTTCAGGATAGGTCAGCGGGGGAAACGCTGGCCCCTAACCGCCCGGGTTCCCCGCCATCGACGTTTCACAAGGCCTGGCGTAAGCTGAACCCCTCTTATTTCCCGACCCAGCGAGAAGCGATGCCCACCTATGACTACCGGTGTGACGATTGCGGCGATTTTGCGTTGATGCGGCCGATGGCGCAGCGGGACGAGCCGGTTGGCTGCCCGCACTGTGGCAAGGCTGCGGCGCGGGCGCTGGTGGCCGCGCCCGCGTTGGCGGGGGCACCGGGGGCCGTGCCGTCGGAGTTGGCGGGCCATGGTGCAGGGTGTGCCTGCTGCGGGCCGGTGAAGCTGGCCGGGCGTGCCGATGGCGGCCGGGGTGGCGCGGGGTGGTCCAAGTTCAGCTCGGGCTGACCGGGCCAGTCTACGTTTATCGTCCGCTCAGCGCGCCAGCCACGCCAGCAGCAGCGCGTTGACGGCCGTATCGGCCTCGTATTGGACCCAGTGGCCGGCGCCGGGCACGATCTCGCCGCGCCGGCCTTCCCGCCCGTCGATCAGGCTTGCCAGCACCTCTGGCGGATCGGCGGTCACGTCGTGCTCCCCGAAGGCCATCAGCACCGGCCCACCGAAGCGGTCCAGCGCCGCGCGCAGCCCGCCGGCGCGTGAAATCTGCTTGCTGCGGAAGCGCGTGTCGCGGCAGGACTCGGTGTAGGCGAGCAGCGCCAGCGCATCCACCTTGGCGGGGTCCGCGATCATGAACGCGGCGACGTTCTGCTGCATCGCCGCCGCCAGCGTCTCGGGGCTCCCGGCGCGGCGCCAGTCGACCAGCGCGATGGTCTGCCGCCGTGTGCCGCCGTGGCCACCCGGCCCCAGCAGCGCCAGCCCGCGCACGTTGGGCAGGCGGGAGGCCAGATGCGAGGCCGTCAGCCCGCCGAACGAGAAGCCGACCAGATCGACATCGCCCATATCGGGCAGTTGGGCGAAGTTCGCCACCACGGCCTCCACCAGCGCCGGCATGTCGGTCCCCACCGGGTCTCCGGAGACGCCGTAGCCGGGCAGATCGGGCACCCAGACCGTATGGCGGGCCGCCAGCGCCTCGATATTGCGCACCCAGTGCAGCCAGCTGCCGTGGCCGCCGTGCACGAGCAGCGCATCCGGCCCGCTGCCAAAGCGGCGCCACACCATGCGGCACCCGGCCGCTTCCGTGACGCGGGTCGTGCCCTGCGCCGTCAATCGTGCGACGAATGCTGCCGCCGATGTGTCTTCCTTCAAAATCCTGCCTCCCCAGTGAATCCGCGCCGCTCAGAGCGGCAGCGACAAGCTCGCTTCCAGGCCGCCCTCGCGCCGATTCTGTAGCTTCAACTCCCCACGCATGGCCTTGGCCAGTCGCAGGGCGATKGCCAGCCCCAAGCCGCTGCCCGGACCCCGGCTGGCGGTGTGCGGCGACMGGTACCATGGCCTCAACACGGCATCCAGCTCCGATGGCGCGATCCCGGGTCCGGAATCGATCACAGCCAGATGCAGGCGCCTATTCTCCATGCGAACGGCGATGCGGACAACGCTGCCATAGCGAAACGCATTGTCGATCAGGTTGACCAGCACGCGGCGCAGCGCGTGTGGACAGGTGACGATCGGGCGTCCCACCTGCCCTTCCAGCGCCAGTGCGCAGCCCGCATCCCGATAGTCCTGGACCAGCACGTCGAGGAGGCTATCCGCGTCCACGCTCCGCAGCGGCTGTACAAGGCCGCTCTGCATGCGCGCGCAGGACAGACTGGCTTCGGCGAGTTCCCGCATTTCGTCGAGATCACGCTCCATGGCGTGACGCAGCGGCGCGTCGTCGATCATCTCGCAACGCAGCAGCATGCGTGTCAGCGGCGTGCGCAAGTCATGCGCATACGATGCCTGCATGGTCAGCAGCTCGGATTCTCGCGCCTTGCATCGCCGGTACATCCATTGCGCACAAACCAGTGCAAAGAGCAGCAATCCGGCGCATCCGAGCAGGAGCACACTCGTCAGGGCTCCCGGTTCCATAGTCATTGGCATTCTCCGTTCGCCGTCAACCAAACGGCGCTGCGGAATATCACCATGACGCGGTGCAAGGCGCCATCATCCGGTGAGATGGCGGTCCCTAAACCTTCATTTACGCGAACGCTTCGCCGGTGGCCGGGCTAGGCAGCGCGCGCCTCGCCCAGCGCGCGCATGATCTGAACGGCCTCTACCACCGTGCGCGCGTTCATCTTGCGCATCGCGTGGCCGCGATAAATCTTCGCGGTGATCTCGGCAATGCCCATGGCCGCGGCAATCTGCTTGTTCATCATGCCGGCCACGACATGCCGGAGGACCTCGCGCTCACGGGCGGTCAGCGTATCCCAGGACCGTCGCAGCCCGCGCAACGACTGCTCCGTTTCAAGCTGCTGCATGTCGCGCTCCAGCGCGGCAATGACGGCGTCGATCATGTCCTGGTCCCGGAACGGCTTGGCCAGGAAATCGACCGCACCAGCCTTCATGGCCTTCACCGACATGGCGATATCGGCGTGGCCGCTCATGAAGACGATCGGCATGTGCGGCTGGCCCTTTTGCATTGCCGACTTCTGGAACGCGAGCCCGCTTTGCCCGCGCAGGCGGACATCGAGCACAAGACAGGCGGGGCCGATCACTTTCGGCGCGCGCTGAAAGTCCTCCACGGACCCGAACGCCCGGACCTGCAGATCGATGGACTCCAGGAGGCTGGTCAGGGCTTTGCGCATCAGTTCGTCGTCGTCCACGATATGGACCGTGCCCTGGGCGAGCACCTGCGGATAAGCCGTGGAAGCATGGTGGGGGGCAGTCATGGTCGGAAACGGTGCGCTATAGAAGAAGTGAATCTGGAATGCTCTGACATACGCCGGCAGGCGCGCATCCATACCAAGGTATGGGTCTACACGGTATCCAGCGCCTGCCCCTTTGTCTCGGGCAACAGCAAGACCATGAGCAGCACCACGCCGTACGCGGCCCCCGAGAAAATGGCGATGGCCATGGCAAGACTCGTGGAGTGGCTGAGCATGCCGACCAGACTCGGAAACAGGGCGCCGATGCCGCGCCCGAAGTTGTAGGTAAAGCTCTGCCCGTTGGCGCGGCTTTCCGAGGGATACAACTCCGTCAGGTAGGCGCCGACCCCACTGAAAATGCCGCAGGACGCGAAGCCCAGCGGGAAACCGAGCCACAGCATCTCCGCGTTGGAAAGGGGCAGCGTCAGGTAGAGGTATACCGAGGCGATCGACAGCAGCGCAAACAGGATGAAGTTGCGCCGGCGCCCCCAGTAGTCGGACAGATAGGCGCCGACGACATACCCACAGAAGGAGCCGACGATGATCACCATCAGGTAGCCGCCGGTGTTCAGCACGGACAGGTGCCGCTCCAGCTTCAGGTAGGTGGGCAGCCATGTCGACATCGCATAGAAGCCGCCCTGGATGCCCGTGCACAGCAGCGCGGCCAGCACGGTCCGGCGCAGCAACGCCGGCGAGAAAATGACCCACATCGAAGCGGGCTTGACCCCTTGTCGCCTTGCCTCGGCCGCCGTCGCGAACACTTCGGGCTCCGGCACGTGCTTGCGCACGTACAGGACGAGCAGCGCGGGCAGGACGCCCACCCAGAACAAGCTGCGCCACGCCAGCGACTCGGGTAGCACCGAGAACGCAATGCTGTAGAGAATCGCCGCGAGCCCCCAGCCGACCGCCCAGCCGCTTTGCACCAGGCCGACCGCCTTGCCACGGTGCTTCGGGGCGATGATCTCCCCGATCAGCACGGCGCCCACGGCCCATTCTCCGCCGAAGCCGAGCCCCTGCAAGGCACGGAGCACGAAGATCTGCTCGAAATTCTGCGCGAAGCCGATCGCGAACGTGCAGACGGAGAACCAGAGGATTGTGCCCTGCAACACCTTGACCCGGCCGTAGCGGTCCGCCAGCATGCCCGCGATCCATCCGCCAATCGCGGAGAAGATCAGCGTCACGGTGCCCAGCAGCCCTGCCTGGCCCCGGTCCAGTCCCCAGACGTCGATCAGTGACGCGAGGACAAAGCTGAACACCATGAAATCGAAGGCATCGGTGGCCCAGCCGATGAACGATGCCAGGAACGTCCGCCTGGCTTGCGGGCTCAGTTCCGCATACCAGTCCAGGCTGGATGGGCTCGGCAACGCGGGCTGGTCAATGTTTTTTGTTGTCATTGTCTAGGCCGTTCGAAGGAACTATCGGGGCACGCCGGATGCCGCGTCGCGGGCGGCAAGCGCGCGACGGATGACATCGGGGGTAGCAGGCGCCTCGCGGATCCGCACGCCAATCGCATCATGGATGGCATTGAGGATGGCGGCCGCCGTGGGCACCAATGCCGGCTCGCCAATGCCTTTTGCCCCGTAGGGGCCGATGGCCGTGGGCGCCTCGATGAAGATCGACTGGACCTCGGGCATGTCGTGCACCGTGGGAATCAGGTAATCGTGCAGATTGTTGTGACGGCCCGGGTGGTATTTCTCCATCAACGCCATGCCGACGCCCTGCGCCACCGCCCCCTCGACCTGCCCTTCGAGCAGCGTCGGGTTGACCATGCGGCCCACGTCATGCGCCGCCACCACTTTCAGCACGCGGACGCGTCCGCTCTCGCAGTCCACCACCACTTCCGCCATCTGGGCGCCGAACGCATAGGTCGCGTAGGGACTGCCTTGCCCGGCGGCATCTAGAGAAGTGATGGGCGGATCGAAACGCTCTTCCGCCGCGACGACATAGCCGTGGGCGTCGACCGGGAGCGTCCGAAGATCCAGGGCATGATCGTCGATGGCGATGCCGCTCGCACTGACCCGGATCTTCGCATCGGCCGCCGCGCCTGCCAGCGCCAGCAGCCGGTGGCGCAAGGCCGTACCGGCAAGATAGGCTGCGCGGCCCGTGATGAAGGTCTGGCGCGACGCCGAGGTGCGGCCGCAGTCCGGTGTGAGATGCGTGTCGGGCCCGATGAACTGTAGTTGGTCGACCGGAACACCGAGCGCGTCGGCGGCGATCTGGGGAATGACCGTGTTCGCGCCCTGCCCCGCGTCCACCGCGCCCTGATGCAGGACCACCGTGCCGTCCGGCCGGACACCGAAGCGTACCGTGGAAGGATTCGGCAACGCCGTGTTGCCGCAGCCATAGAAGAACGCKGCGATGCCGACGCCATGGCGAATATGGCTGGGCGAGGCTGCGTTCAGGCTGGCGATGCGGCTCCGTGCCGCCTGCCATGCCGGACGCAGCGCGTCGAGGCATTCGACCAGCCCCACGCTGTGGTCGAGCACCTGCCCGGTCGGCAACGAGTCGCCGGGCCGCAGGGCGTTCTTCGCCCGAAACTCCAGCGGATCGATGCCCGCCGCGAGCGCAAGTTCGTCGATCAGTTGCTCCTGCGACATCATCGTCTGCGGCACGCCGAAGCCACGGAACGCCCCGGCGGGGGTGATGTGGGTATGGATGGCACGCGTGTGCGCACGGTAGTGCGGCAGGACGTACGGGCCGCCAGCGTGCACCGGCACCCGATTGGCCACAGCGGTGCCCCAGGAGGCAAAGGCACCGGTATTGAAATCGCCCTCGAACTCCACCGCGCACAACCGGCCATCGGCATCGGCGGCCATGGTAGACGTCATGCGGCCCGGGTGGCGCTTGGTCGAGGTGCCCATCGATTCTTCGCGCGAGAACACCATGGCCACGGGCCTGTCGAGGTGCCACGCCGCGATGGCGAGCAGCGGCTGGACCGTCATGTCCAGCTTGCCGCCGAAGCCTCCGCCGACGGCCGTGGCCACCACGCGCACCCGCTCGGGCGGCACGCCAAGGATACGGGCCAGATCGCCGCGATGCGGGTGCGGCGCCTGGGTGGACGAGTGAATCTCGATCATGTCGCCGACGCGCCGCGCCCAGCCCGCCTCCGGCTCGAGGTAGGCGTGCTCGACGAAACTCGAGTTGAACGTGGCGCTCACCACGTGACGGGCGTCCTGAATCGCGCGCCCGGTGTCGCCGCGGCGTACGTGCCCTTCGATCAGCACATTACCCGGACGGTTGGCATGGAGCTGCGGGCTGCCTTCGCTTACGGCTTCTGCGGGGGTCAGAACCGGCGCGAGGGGCTCCCACGCCACGGGAAAGCGCGCCAGGGACAGGGCCTCGATCGCCTCGCGCTCGCCGACGACCAGCGCTACCGCTTCGAGATAGTGCCGCGTCTCCGCTTCCGGCAGGACAGGCTGATCGGCGTACGGGGTGGCCACACCATGCAGATTGATCCCGGGGACATCGGCATGGGTCAGGATGCGATGCACACCGGGATGCGCATCGACGAACGCCTTCAGGTCGCCGAATGCGAAGCGCGCACGGTGATGGGGGCTGCGGACCGCGCGCACGACCAGACTGTTGGCCGGGTAAGCGTCGCCGCCGAAGCGCTGGCTCCCATCGACCTTCTCCGGCCCATCCAGCCGAGTCAGGGGCACGCCCACGGCGGGGCCTTCGGATGGCGGGGGGGTGCAATGCCGCACCCCGCTGCCGCAACCGACTTCGGTCACGGCGTCCACGATCTTCTGGTAGCCGGTGCACCGGCACAGCACGCCCTCGATGGCGGCACGGGCAGTTGCGCGATCGGTCACGCGGCCGGCGTCGATCGCCGTCGCCGACGCCATCAGCATGCCCGGCGTGCAGAAGCCGCATTGCACCGCCTGATGCGCGAGAAACGCCTGCTGGAGCCGCGCGCCACACTGCGTGCCTTCGGCCAGTCCCTCGACGGTCACGACGCGGCGACCCGCCACCTGCCCCACGGGGGTCAGGCAGGCATAGCGCGGCTCGCCATCCACCAGGACCGTGCAGCTTCCGCAGTCACCCTGGCGACAGCCGTCCTTCGTGCCGAATTGCCGCAGCCCGGTGCGCAGGTAGTCGAGAAGGCGCTGGGACTGGTCCGCTGGCAGCGGCAGGCGCTTGCCGTTCAGTTCGAAGCCCTCTTCTCCGGGCGGCGTCGGTGCTTCGCCGGCAGCGCCTGCGTTGGGAACGGAAAGGGAAATGTCATCCAGCAGATACGCCATGAGCGGCCTCCTCGATGCAATGGGTCAAGGCGCGCATGATGGCGAGCCGTGCGAGATGGGTGCGATGGGCGGCAGTCGCGCGGCAGTCTTCTATCGGAGACAGGGCTGCAAGCGAGGCGCCGTCGATGATGTCGCGCAGTGCTTCCGGCCGCTGCGCCAGCAATGACGCCTCCAGTGCCGGCATCCGCAGCGCGACCGCCGAGGCGCCGCCGACAGCAACGGCGGCGTCCTCCACTGTGTTCACTGCGGACATGCGCAGCCGCACGGCGGCTGATACCACGGCGAGGGCCGAGCCGTCACGATTTGTGCATTTGACGAACGCCGTGCGGTCCGCGTCGGCCGGCAGCGGAAACAGGATGGCGACGAGCAGTTCATCGGCCTTCAGGGCGACCTGACGGGCGCCCAGGAGAAATTCGTGCAGCGGCAGCCGCCGCACGCCCCGGACACTCGCCAGTTCGACCTGCGCATCGAGCGACAGCAAGGGCGGCACGCCATCCGCAATCGGCGACGCGTGGCACAGGTTGCCGCCGACGGTGCCCTGGACGCGAATCTGCAGCGAGCCAACGGCCGCCGCCGCGTCCCGGAGCGCCACCGGCAGCCACGTGGTCAGTGCGACGGATTCCCAGGCGCTGGCGGCGCCGATCCGCACCCAGCCATCGCTCCGCTCGATGCGGCGCAAGGCGTCGATGCGGCTGATGTCCACCCATTCCGACCGGGCCGGMACGAGCGCCAGATCGGCGAAGGCATCGGTTCCGCCGCAGACCACACGCCGCCGCGGATCATCCGCAAGCGTTGCGAGCGCTTCCTCGACGGTGTGGGCACGGAAATAGTTCATGGCTATGGGGCGGAAGGCGGCATTGCCGGGGCGGGGGCATCCGCGCGGACGGCGCGCAACACACTATCTATCACAAATTCTTCCCAATGGCGCACCGCTTCCGGGGTATCCAGTTCCTCGCCAAGGAACACCGACAAGGTGTAGCGGTTCGACGTATAAAAATAGGCCGCCGATGCGATCAGGAGGAACACATCGCGTGCATTCAGGTCCGGGCGGAACAGACCCCGCTCGGCGCCACTCGCCAGTATCCGGGCCACGATCTGCACCGCATGCGCCGAATATTCGCCCCGGCGCTCCAGCTTGGACACATGCCGGCCCTTGTGCTGGTTCTCCGTGTTGAGCAGATTGACGAACTCGGGATTGCGCCGGTAGTAGTCCAGCTTGAACCGGATCAGGATCTCGAGCGCCTCCACCGGCCTCGCCGGATCCGGCGCCACCTTGGCTTCGGCCTCGTCCATTCGCCGGTAGATGTCTTCCAGCACCGCGACGAACAGCCCCTCCTTGCTCCCGTAGTAGTAATAGATCATCCGGTCATAAGACTTCGCCAGGCTGGAGATCTTTTCCACGCTGCCGCCTTCGTAGCCGTATCGAGCGAAGACCTTGGTCGCCGCGCGAAGAATCTTGTCGCGGGTGGCTTGCGCCGTCGCTTCCCGGATGCCGGTTCCGCGCACAGCCTTTTTTCCTGCTGGGGTCATATCACTCCTATGGTGGCGGCATGCCGATCCGCCGCACCAACATTCTCCGACCAGAACTCGTACTGCAATTTTCATACAGTGAGTGCTACATGAGTGAATGATCATACATGGCCCTAAAAGCAGTTGCAAGGTAGCGACGAAATACCGTTGTAGTTCAACAGCTTAGAATCAATAGTCACCTCGGTTAGGCGAGCTGGAATCTACACCTCGTCAGATTTCCATCTGTCATTGTCAACGCCGATGTGCTAACGTTGGTTAATGGAGCGTTCACTACATGAAGTGAACGGATCCAGGTTGAACGGGGTCCACGACAGGTGGGCGAGAGGCAAGAAGAATGAACAACGAACTCGACAATTCCCGGCGCACCGCGCCGGCCTGGAAACCGGCCTCCGAGAGGAGCGCCGCCGAAATCGCGCCAACACTCGATGGCCCCCCATCGTCATGGCTACCCGACCTTGACATGCACACGCTACGGCGGGCCTCCCGGACCCTGGCCACGGAGGTCATGCCGGCCAGGCGCCTGGGCACCCTGCTCCATGCCGCCATGCAAAGCACGGAGGCCACGTGGGGCTTTATCGCGGTCGTGCACGCAGACAGCTGGGAGACCGTAGCCAGCGCCACGGCATCGGACGCCCAGGCCTTTTGTACCGAGCCCCTGCCTATGGCCGACCTGCCGCTGTCCATCCTGTCGACAGCCATCCACATGCAGAGCGGACTGGCGCTCCACGATGCCTGCGCCGCGCATCATTGGGGGGGCGACGACTATGTCCGACGTTGCGCGCCCCGCTCCATAGTCTGCGTGCCGATGCGGTGCGATGGCGCGGCGGTCGGCGCCTTGTATCTGGAACACCGGCACGCGGCAGGCGCCTTTACCCCGGCAAAGATCGCCGTGGTCGAGATCATTGCCTTGCAGGCCAGCTTCGCCCTGGAAAACGCGCGCCTTCATGACGCGCTTTCGGTGCAGGGCGCGCGGCTGAGCAGTACCGAGGAAAAAATGCGCGATACGCTCTCGGAACTGGCGCGTGCCAGCCAGCTCAGGGCGCTCGGGGAGATGGTGGCGTCGATCGTGCACGAAGTTGCGCAGCCCGTCTCGGCCCTCGACTCCTCTGCCCGGGCCGGCCTGAGATGGCTCGATCGCAGCACCCCGAACATCGATGCCGCCCGCGAAATGCTCGCGCACATCTCCGCCTGCGCCATGCGCGCCCGCACCATCATCAGCGGCCTGCGCGCGCAGGCGCGCCAGGTCGAGCCGACCTTCACCGCCTTCGACCTCGGCGAGGCCGTTCGAGAGGCGGCAGAGATCGTCGCCTGCACGCTCGATGCCATGAACGTGCATTTGCGCCTCGATGCATTCCCGCCTTCGACGCAGGTACGCGGCGAACGTGTGCAATTGCAACAGGCCATCATCAGCCTGCTGATCAACGGCGCGGAATCCATGCATGGGCAGCCGGCTGGCGAAAGACTGCTGGTGCTGGCATGCAGCCCCTCGCAAGACGTGCTGCGCATTGACATCGACGACGGCGGCGAAGGTTTCCATCCGCAACTGGCGGACCGCATCTTCGAGCCGCTGTTCACCACAAAGCCGAACGGCATGGGCATGGGCCTGACCATTTGCAAGGCCATCGTGGACGCGCATCAAGGTCAACTGGACCTGACCCCGCGTCCGGAAGGCGGCACGCGCGCCACCATCACGCTGCCGCGCCTGCCTGCCCTCTGGAGCGCGATGCAATAGGCACGTTCACAGCACCAGGAGCAGCTTGCCGGTGGTCGCCCGCCCTTCCATTTCGGCATGGGCTTGCGCGGCGGCCGCCAGCGGATAAACACCGCCGATGGTCGTGCGCAACTTGCCGTCGAGGACCCACCGGAAGAGCTGCGCCGCGTGCGCCCGAAGGCGTTCCGGCGTACGCACATGATGGGCGAAGACCGCGTAGCCGAGCTTGACGCTCTTCGGCAGGCTCATGATGTCGATGAGACCGGGGCCACCCAGGACCGGCCCGAACCAGCAGAACGTCCCTGCAACCCGGAGCGAATCCATTGAACCTTGAAAGGTCGCGGGACCGGAGCCGTCATAGACGACGTGCACGCCCTCGCCGCCGGACAGGCGCACGGCCTCTTCGGCAAATTGGCCAGCCTTGTCCACGATGACGTGGTCCGCTCCGGCATTCCGCGCGATCACCGCCTTGCTCTCCGACGATACGCGGCCAATCACCCGGCCGCCCCGGAGCTTGATGATCTGCGTCAGCAGCAGCCCAACGCCACCGGCCGCCGCGTGTACGAGCGCGACGTCGCCAGGTTGCACGGGATAGAACTCGGTCGCGAAGTGGCTGGCGGTCAGCCCCGCCATCATGATGGAGGCAGCAGTCCGATCGTCGATGCCATCGGGCACGGGCACCAGGGAGGTTGCCGGGACCACGGCCATCTCGGCATAGCTGCCGGGCGCGTAAGCCCAGGCCACGCGCTGACCGAGCTGGATGTCATCGACGCCTTCACCGGTGGCCACCACCCGTCCGGCACCTTCGACGCCCAGCGCCTTCGGGTAAGGCATTTCCGTCCAGAACTCCCCCCGCCGGACGCCAATGTCCATGAAATTCACGCCCGAAGCGGCAACCTCGACCAGTACCTCCCCTTTTCCAGGCACCGGGATGGGCGCCTCGACCACATCGATCACGTCCGGGCTATTCAGCATTACGACTTTCATTTGTCATCCTTTCTTGAACGTTCGTTCCAAAATAGAGAAAAAAAACAGCTCACCGCAGCGCTTTCAGCGTGAGCTTTCCAAAGGTGCGCAATTCCGCCTCGCCGGCTCCAGCACGGGCAGCGAGCCGAATGGCAGCGAAATTCGCCTGCAGGAATCCGGCGATGTGATGCGGATCGAGATCCGCTGCAATATCGCCGTCAACCTGTGCTTCCTTGATTCTGGCGGTAAAGGCCTTGGCCAGGACGTTCGCCGCATCATGACGAATCTGGGTCAGGTCCGCGCGCTCGGTACCAAACTCGCTGATCGAACTGACGCCCAGACACGGCGCGCCGGCGTGGATTACCACCCGTTCGACCATCCGCTGGATGCCCTCGAAAGCCTTGGCATTGCTGTATAGCGTGGCAATGTGGGCTTGCGTTTCCGCCCCGGCATAGCGCTCCACCGCGGAACAATACAGTTGCCATTTATCGTTGAACGTGGCGTAGAGGCTCTGCCGCCCGATTTTCATGGCGGCGGTCAGCATCTCGGTGGACGTACCCGCGAAGCCATGCTCCCCGAACACGCCTATTGCCGCGTCGAGGACTTCGTCCTTGTTGAATTCTCTTGGTCTGGCCATGGGTGAAATCTAGGCGTTCTGGAACGATAAGTCAAGAATTCCGGCCATTTCGATTGTGAGGGCATCCGGCGGGGCGCGGCGCAACTGGCATATTGCTGGCTTCGACGCGTGCAGACAACGCCAGACCACCCGGAGACCCGCATGGATGCCACCCGCCCGACCGATGACTCCCAGACCGCGCTATGGAATGGCACGGCCGGCAATGCCTGGGTCGATGCCCAGGCGATCCTCGACCAGTTGTTCCACCCGTTCGAAGACCTGCTGGCCCGGACCACCGCCGAGCATCAGGCGCGCGCCGTCCTGGACGTGGGATGCGGCACCGGCGGCACTACCGTGGCCGTGGCCCGGGCGGCCGGCCATGCGACCGGGATCGATATCTCCGCCCCGATGATCACCGCCGCCCAGGCCCGCGCCGMCCGCGAGCAGGTGCCGGCGCAGTTCATCCTCGCCGATGCCCAGACGCACGCCTTCGCCCCGGCCAGCTTCGACCTGATCGTGTCCCGCTTCGGCGTGATGTTCTTCGACGACCCGGTGCGCGCCTTCGCCAACCTGCGCCAAGCCCTCCGCCCCAACGGGCTGCTGCGCGTCATCGCCTGGCGCAGCGCCGGCGAAAACCCCTTCATGACCACCGCCGAACAGGCCGCCGCCCCGCTGCTGCCCGAACTGCCCCCGCGCCAACCCAACGCCCCCGGTCAGTTCGCCTTCGCCAACGCCGCCCGCGTCGAACAAATCCTAAAAGACAGTGGCTGGCACGACATCGACCTCCAGCCCATCGACGTCACCTGCACCTTCGCCGAAAAAGACCTGCTCACCTACATCACCCGCCTCGGCCCCCTGGGCCGCATCCTCCCCAACCTCGACGAAACCCGGCAGAAAGCCATCATCGACGTAGTACGCCCGGCGTTCGACCCGTACGTGCACGGCGAGACAGTCAGGCTGGATGTGGCGTGCTGGATGATTGGGGCGGAGGGGTGAGGTTTGTCGGGTGTCATTGGCCGCTATCGCGCAATTGAATAGGATGGCCGGCTTGATATGACATCGCTTTTGAGAGGCACTCCGACATCATGCGCGCAATAAGATTCGTCGCCCTATGGCTGGCACTTGGTTCAATGCCGGTTTACGCGGCGCCCGCTGCCACGGTCAACGAGCGGACCTTGCGCGAAGCGTGCGGAGCGTATTCGCAGGCTGGCATGCGCGAATGCCTTGTGGCGAAAGTCGACGAAAGTCGGAAAGCATTGAAGGCTGCCGAGGCGCAGGCAAGCGGCCGACTTACTGGATGGGATGAAGACCCCAAATACGTCAATATCGCAAAAGTGCGATTGGCTGCCAGCACGAAAGCCTTTGCCACCTATCGCAAGGATCAGTGCTCGCTTGCCGCAGCGCTGGGCGGCGGCGCGATTGGCAACGCGTTGGAAATCTGGCGGTTGGCCTGTGAGGCCGAGCTTAACCACTGGCGCGCCGACCAGCTTCAGCGGGCCACGGTCGACCTGCCTTTGAAGTAAATGTGATGGCCCCCCTGCGCCACCACCTAAGCCGCCACCACCGCCTTCGACTCCTGCACCTCCCCGTCCCCCAGGATCTCCCGGGCGCTGGCCGGGCGGCGGTACAGGTAGCCTTGGGCGCAGTCGACGCCGACTTCGGCCAGCAAGGCGTGCTGTGCTTCTGATTCGATGCCTTCCGCGATGACCACCAGCCGGAAGTGGTGGGCCATTGCCACGATGCTGCGCAGCAGGGCCCGGCCGTCCGGGGAGACGTCCTGGGTGAATTGCCGATCGATCTTCAGGTAGTCGAACGGGAAGTTGCGGATCATGTCGAGGTTGTTGTTGCGCGTGCCGAAGTCGTCCACGGCCAGGCGGATGCCGGCGTGGTGCAGGCGGTCGAACGCCTCCATGGCCGCGCCGTGGTCGGCCAGCAGGTGGCGCTCGGTGATTTCCATCACCAGCCCGGAGCCGTCCGGCATCGATGCCTGCAATGCCGCCAGTTCCGCCGCGAAGCCCTTGCGCCGCAGGTTCAGCGGCGCCACGTTCACGGCCACATGGAGCGCGCGCGTCGGGCGGTAGCGGTTCATGTCGTCCACGGCCTGATGCAGGACGAAGCGCGTGATGTCGTCGATCACCGCCGTCGATTCCACCGTTTCGATGAACGACGAGGGCGGGATCATGCCCCAGCGCGGGTGGCGCCAGCGCAGGAAGGCTTCCACGCCGATGGTCTCGCGCGTGCGGACCGCCACGATCGGCTGGTAGGCCAGATGGAACTCGCCACGCCGCAGGCCCTGCCGCACGGCCTGGAGCAGCAGCCGCTTCGGCGCGGCCACGGCCAGGAAGCCGGCCACGGCCAGCAGCCCGAGCAGCAGCCCGATGGCGCCGATGAACAGGGCGTAGCGGTGCAACAGCTCGGAGGAGAACGCCGGGGATGCCGCCACCGCCACGGTGAGGGGATAGGCGGTGGAGCGGGCTAGCGTGCTGCGTGGGATGGCGGTGGGCGCGTCGCGGTAGGTGCCGTCCTGGTCCATCGTGGCCTCGCCGACGCTCAGGGCGATGGTGCCGGCGCCGAATTCCTTGCCGTGCGCCAGGGTGTCCACGAGGTAGGTGCCGTCGATCAGGAAAATCGCGCCCTGCGAGGGCTCGGTGGCGCTGGGCAGGTACAGCACCAGCGCGGGCGCCTGTTCGCGGAACGGCGTGCGGCCGACCAGCACGATGCGCTGCTGTCGCGCGGCGGCCTTGTTATCGCCGAAATACCAGCTCAGCGGCACCTTGATCTCGCCGCGCGCCGACGAGCAATAGATCACGTCATTGGCCACCACGGCCGCCGCGCGCGCATAGGGGATGTAGCTTTMGCGCTCGCGCAGCGGGCGGCCGATCTCTGCGCAGGGCCGGCCGGCCAGCGGCGCCACGTGCAGGGCGCCCTCGCGCTCGACGGTGGCGATGATGCGCTCGATGGCGGCCACCACGTCCTGGGCGACGATCGACTCGCGGCGATCCACCAGTTGCTGGGCATACTGCTGCCCCACCCACAGCGCACTCGCCGTGGTCACGGCGCACACCACCAACGACACCAGCCACGTGACGGGCGAGAAAGACCATCCCTCGAAGCGGTCGCGCCATGCCATGCCCAAGACTTCCCCTCCGCCAACCTGGACTGTCCGCTGATTGTGGGCCGGCCTGCCGTTTCAATGCTGTCCGACAAGCGCCTACATGCGCGTCGCTGTGGCGTTTAGTCCACTGGCTCGAGCCTGCGGTACTGGTTGTAATGCCGGATGGCGCGACGCGGGTCGCCGAGGGCCTCGTGCAGCCGCGCGGCGTTGTAATGCGCATCGGCGAAATCAGGGGCCAGTTCGATGCACGCGTGGTAGCTCTCCAGCGCCTCGCGCGGCGCGCCGGCGTCTTCCAGCGCCACGCCGAGGTTGAAGTGCAGCAACGGCTGCGCGGGCAATGCCGCGAGCGCGGCCCGGTAGCTGGCCACGGCATCGGCATGGCGGCCCTGCTCGCTCAGCAGGCAGCCCAGGTTCAGCCAGGCGTCGAGGTAGTCCGGCGCCGCCGCTACGGCCTGACGATAGGCCGCTTCGGCGCCGGGGGCGTCGTCATGCTGCTCGCTGGCCACGGCGCGTTCGAACCAGCCGGTGGGATCGGTGTCGCCGACCGAGGGGGACGGCGCTGCCGGTGCGCGCGCGTGTCGCAGATCGACGATATTGCCCGATGGGTGCGGCGGTCTGCCGGCCGCGTCCAGGTCGAGCACGAACTGGCCGGTGTCCACGTGCCAGCGGCCCTGGCGGTCTTGCACGGTCACGTCGCCGCCCACGGCGGACAGGCGCAGGCCGGTAGGCGGCCGCCCCTCGCCCAGCCCCTGCAGCCGTTTCAGGGAGCGGGTGATATGGCGCGTGGGAATACGCGAATCGCGCAGCGACTGGGCCGTGCGCAGCAGCACCACATCCTGGAACGTGAACCGATAGGCCTGGCGCGCGCCGCGCCGGGGGGCGATCACGCCAGCGGCGATCAGCGCCGTCACCACGGTGCGCGAAATGCCCAGAACGCCCTGGACATCGCGCATGGAGTAGTCATCCATCAATACGCATCCGTCATCGCGCTAGCCCTGCTTGCGAGCGCGTTTTGGCTCGGCGGCGGTCTTGGCCGGCGCCGCAGCGGCACGGCGGGCGGTCTTGCGTGGCGCGGTTTCKGCAGCGGGGGCGGCAACCTTCCCCGCACTCTTGGCCGCCGCCGGCTGGCGCTTGTTCGCGCCGATGCTCTTGCGCAGGGCCTCCATCAGGTCGATGACCTCGCCGCCGGACGGCGCCGGGGCCTCGGCCGCCACGGTGATCTTCTTGCCGGAGATCTTCTTGTCGATCTGCTCGAGGATGCGTTGCTTCTCCTCGTCGGTATAGGCCGAGGCGTCATAGCCCTTCACCGAGTTTTGCTCGATCAACTGCTGCGCCAGCGCCAGTTCGGCGGGCTGCACGTCGGTCTCCTCGACGTGCAGGTCGGCCATGTCGCGTACTTCGTCGGCATAAAGCAGTTGCTGGAGGATCAGGCCATCGTCGCCGACGCGGATCTGCACCATGTACTGCTTGCCCTTCCAAGACCACTTGGCCAGCGCGCAGGTCTTGGTCTTGCGCATGGCCTCGGCCAGCAGGTTGTACGGCTTGGCGCCGCGCTTGTCCGGGCCCAGGTAGTAGGGCTTGTCGTAGTAGATCGGGTCGATGGCGCCGGCGGGCATGAACGAGACGATGTCGATGGTCTGCTGCGCGGCCTCTTCCAGCGCGGAAAGCTCCTCGGGCGTGAACGTGACGTAGCGGTCTTTCTCGAACTCGTAGCCCTTGACCATCTCGGCGCGCTCCACCACCACGTCTTCCTTCAGGCAGATGTACTGCTGGCGCAGGCGCGAGCCGCAGCCCTTGTGCAGCAGGTTGAAGCTGATGCCGGACTTGCTCTCAGTGGCCGAGAACACTTTCACGGGAATCGACACCAGCCCAAAGCTGATGGATAGCGAGGCGATGGAACGTGCGGCCATGGCGCAGCCCTCCTGGAGACTCCTGTCGTTCCGTCGAGTCTAGTCAACGCGGGGCCCTGCCCGCCAGCGGGCGCGTGCCGCATGTTCGTGACGGATCACCTCCCACAGCAAAAATGTCGATCGTGGCTCACATCGATCAATCGTCGGCGGCCCGGCGCGCACGATGCTGGCGCCGGTACGCGCCCGGGGCGATGCCGAAATGCTGGGCGAACACGCGGCCGAACGCGGCCTGCGAGGCGTAGCCGCACTGCTCGCCCACGGCGGCGGCGGAGAGCCCGTCCTGCCGCAGCAGCCGGGCGGCGCGATCCATGCGCAGCGTGGTCACCAGTTCCAGCGGGGTCATGCCGCCGAGTTGGCTGAAGCGCCGCGCCAGGGTCGCGCGCGAGACGTTGCACAGCGCGGCCAGGCTATCGACGGTCCACGGCTGTTCGGGCGCCCGCACCACCGCCTCCACCACGCGCGCCATGCGGGCGTCCGCCATCAGCGCGATCAGCCCGCGCGACACCCCGCCCCGATCGATCAAGGCCCGCAGCAGCACCGTGAACAGCGCCGTGGACAGGTCCGCCACAATCGCCGCCCCACCCGGCCGTGGCCGGTCCGCCTCGGCATGCATCATGCCGATCAGCCCGCGCAGCCAGCTCGCATTCCCGTTGAGGTTGGGATCGTCGGTGCCGATGCACAGCACCTCCGGCAGCGTGCGCAGCAGCACATCGGCCGAACTGCCCAGCACGAAGGTGCCGCACAGGATGTCCAGCGGCGCGGCGGCGCCGGGCACGGTGACTTCGGTGACCACCCCGTTGAAATGGCGCGACGCCGCCACGGCGCGCGAGCCGGCCTGCAGGCCGATCAGCGTGTGGGCGGCGCCATGCGGGAACAGCAGCACGTCGCCGGCGGTGGCGCGCAGGCGGCCATCGCCCACGGCAATCTCGATCTCACCTTCGAGGATCACGTGATACGGCACGTGCCCCGGCGCGGCCTGGGCGTTGAAGGTCGACCAGACCCCCGCCACGCGGCAATGCAGGTCCACGGTGCCCGATGGCGCGAGCAGGCGTACGAGTTCKCTGAGACTATCCATTGAGACGATTGAGCAAATAGTTGAGTGAATTCTAGTCCATTCGGATCGTCTGCGCTCCTACTATGGAGTCCAAGGAAGCGCCACGCAGCACGGTGTCTCCGCAGCAAGGAACCCAGAACTCTCACCCATCGCATCAGCAAGGAGTTGCAATCATGACCACCCGTCTCCATACCGCCCCCGTCCAGCAAGCCACCGGCCAGACCGCCGAACTGTTCGGCGCCATCCGCAAGGGCCTCGGCAAGGTGCCGAATATGTACGCCACCATCGGCAGCAACGCGCCGGCCGTGCTGGCGCAGACGCTGCAGGCCGGCGAAGTCGTCAAGGGAAGTTCACTCTCTGCGCGTGAACGGGAAGCGATCAACCTGTCCGTGAGCGAGCACAGCGGTTGTGACTACTGCGTGGCCGCCCACACGATGATCGCCAAGCTGGCTGGCTATAGCGCTGAGGAAACGCGCCAATTGCGCCAGGGCAGCTATCCGCAGGACGCCCGGACCGACGCGCTGGTGCGCTTCGTCCTCGAACTGGTGGGCACGCGCGGCACGTTGCCGGCCGCGAGCGTGGAGGCAGTGCGCGCCGCCGGCTTCAACGACACGCAGATCGTGGAGGCGGTGCACGCGGTCGGCGCCATCCTCTTCACCAATATGATCAATCGCCTGAACGACACCACACTGGACTTCCCGGCCGTGTAAGGATCAGGGCGGATGGGCGGTGCGTGGTCAGCCACTCAGCGCCACGCGCTGCCCATCTGGATATAGAAGGCGTTCTGGTCCCGGCTGTGGGCGATGTCGATCCCCATCGAAATCCCCAGCTTCCGTGCGATGACATAGCGGAAGCCGGTGCCCACGCTGACCACGGTGCTGGCGTCCGAGAAGTCGTTCCAGCGTCCGTAGGCCTTGCCCACCCCGCTGAAGGCGAGCACCGACCAGCGCGGCGTGACGTCCCAACGCAACTCCACCTCGGAAACCACGGCGTTGCGGTCCTGGTAGCGGCCTACCTGTACGCCGCGCAGATCGACATAGGGCTGCGCATAAAACGGCACATCACCCGTCGAGAACTTGGTGTCGGCGCGCAGCCCCAGGATCAGCGTGCGGGCGATGGGCAGCCAGGTGAAACCCCGCGCGTTATACATATTGAAGTCCTGCGAACTGCCGAGCGCCCCGCGCGCGAACTGGGCCTCGAATTCGGCATAAATCCCCTTGCCCGGGAAGAAAATATTGTCGCGGGAGTCATAATCGACCACGAGTGCACCCTTTCCGATGCGCTGTTCGCTGGTCACTCCCCCCACTTCCGGGGCGTTGCCGCCGAATTTGAACGTGGCCGTGGAATCGAAATAGGTATAGCGCGGTCCGACATACCAGTGCGAATCGGCCACGCGGAATAGCACCTGCTGCACCAGAAAAACCCCGTCCAGCGAATAGTGACGCGGCTGGTTCGACAAGCCGAAATACTCCAGATTCGCGCTCACCTTGGCGATCGCGCCGAGGTAGCGGATGCGGTCGCCCTGCCAGGTATGGAAATGCGCGAGCCCGGCCGCCCAGGTGCCATTTTCGGTATAGGCGCCGCCGATGCCGGTGATATTGGGTGGCGCAGGGCCCTCGCCGCTGGCGTGGGCCTCGGCGGCCCGGTCGGCCAGCGATTGCGAGAAGAACAGCAGCCCGAGCCCGAAGCCATAGCCGACGGCCGGCTCCGTGATGATGGTCGGCACGGGCAGCGCGCCCTTGTGGTGGAGCAGGAAATCGCTCATGTCGAGCATGCCGTCCTCGGGGTCGAAGAACGACAGCGGCGGTTTTTCCGACTTGCCTGGCGGGGCGGCTGGTGGCTGTGCCTGCGAAGGGACCAGCGCGTCCGGCACCGGTTGGGCATGGCCCACCGATGCGGCGGCCGCAATGAGGCCCGCCATCGAGGCCCGGGCGAAAGGATGCATGGTGGCTCTCATCGATGAGCTGGCGTGCTAAATGGGGCGACGCCCTGCGGCGAATGTAACGTAGCCTGCGCCTCCATGACCGGATCGCCGATATGAACGTTCTTGCGCGCGTGTTTAGTTTTCTTTTCCAGGCGCCCTGCGCCAGTGTCGATGCCGTACCTTGCAACTTACCCGCTTGGGTCATCCATCATTATCTCGATGGAAATCGTGCCACCCGGATGGGTGATTATCTAGGGGATTATTCTTGGGCGGCAATTTAGATACMAGCGGCATTTACATCAAATCACAATAAAATTGAATTCACATTTTTTACAAGATTTGCCAGACTAGCTGCGGACATGGCATGGGGCACATGTCCCGGCGCGCACCGCGTATGCGCGCACGCCACCGAAGGCAAAGAACAGACGGCCGTATCAGCCGCGCTCACGCGCTGGCGAGCCGTCGCGCGGCTTGATCGATTGGATGCAAGAGGGGGTAAGCGCAGTGAACCACTACACCAAAGACAACTTCCAGCTCACACAGAGCATTGGCTTCCATCTCAACAAGGCGCGCAACAGCCTGCTGCTGGAGATGGATTCGGCCCTGCGTCCGCTGGACATCAATGGCCAGCAGATGGGCATCCTGCTGTCGCTGAACCGCGGCATGGCGACCACGCCGTTCGAGATCAGCAAGCTGCTCGGCATCGACAGCGGACTGATGACGCGCATGCTCGACAAGCTGGAGGAAAAGCGGCTGCTGGAGCGCAGCCGGAGCATCGACGACCGGCGCGTGGTCAATCTGATCCTKACCGAGAAAGGCAAGGCCGTCGCCACGCAGATCCCCGATATCGCGCCCGAGGTGCTGAACCATCACCTGAAGGGCTTCAGCGAGCAGGAATTCGAGGAATTCCGCCGGCTGCTCCAGAAGTTCGTCACCGGCAACTGACCGGAGCCGCCCGCCTCCCGCTCCTGCCCCGCTAGGCTGCGGGGCGAGACAGGCTGTCCACGGCGCGCCACGCGGTATCCACCGCGCCCGTCACCGATGCACTGCCGGCGCTGTCCGCGCCGGCAATCCGCACATTGCCGACCCCTCGCCCCGCCTGTTCCAGCGCGGCCTGCAGCGAGGCGTCGTCGGGCGCCAGCCCGCCCGGCATATAGCTGTAGCCATGCGCCCAGCGGTTCAGCGTAATCCCACGTATCTGTTTCGATGAAGCGAAGCCGCCCGGGGCCAGCATGCGGTCCAGTTGGGCGCGGATTTCGCGCTCGAGGGCGTCGAAGGGCGTGCCCAGCAGGAAGGCGCGACCGGCGCGGAAGCGCTCGCGCGCGCTCATGCCGCTGTCCGGCACCGTGGGCACGTAGAGCATGTGAAGCACCGCCGGATTGGCCGGATCGGCCGCAGCACCAGCCGGCGCCTCCAGCCACAGGTCCGAGTACGCCATGGTCGGCGCATGAATGCGCCACGCCTTGAGGGTCTCGAAGGCGCGCCAGTCGTCCAGCGCCACCTTCGTATACACCAGCGGCGCCTTCACGCACGCGCGCAGCGTGGCCTTGGCCGGCGCCGGCAGCGTCGGCAGGATGAACGGCACCATCATGTTGTAGCCGGCCACCACCACGTGCTGCGCCTCCACGCGTTGCAGGTTGCCTTGCCAGCCATAGGTCACGCGCGTGATGCGCACATCGGGTTCGATGGCCACCGCCGTACTGTTCAGGCGCACGCGCACCGGACTGCCGTCGCGGTCCAGCCGGGCATAGTCGAAGCGGGCATCGGCCAGCCCCGCGCCACCACGCGATGCCGGGGACACGCCCGGCACCAGCGCCTGGATCAGCGCCCKGGCCAGCGTGGCGTTGCCATCGGCAAACCAGAGCCGCGAGGCTGGCGACTTGCCGAGGCGCGGATCGAGCACCGGCTTGGGCATGCCCGCCCCCGCCGGCAKACCGATKGCGATAGCCTGCGCCACCGAGATGCCGTCCGCGTCGAGCGCATAGGCATCGTGGCTGCGGCTGCGCAGGAAACGCACGGCCGGCAGGCCAAGCCCCGCTTTCTCGCGCAAGAAGATCGCATAGCGCGTCCGCTGGAGGTAGGCCGTGCGATCGGTCCCACTCATCTCGGCGAGGTAATCCACCCCGCCCTGCGCCAGCCGCAGCAGCGCCTGCCGGTCTGCCGGGGGCAGTGGCGCGGCATCGAGAAAATGGGCGATGCCGTCGGCGGGCGGCTGGCTGGCGGCGTTCCGGGCATCGATCCCGTCTGCGAACGGATCGCCCGCGAGCCACTGGTCGCGGCCGAAGTGCTCGGCGTCGAAGAACACCGCGCGGCCCATCCCCCGGCGCTGATAAGCGTCGCCCGGGCCGGGTGCCGGCGCGGTGCGGATGTCGATGCCCACCCCGGCCAGCATCGTGCGCATGGCCGCGCTGTCGGTGGCGGATGGCGGCATCTCGGCGCTGCCGCCATAGCTCACCAGCGTCTTGCCGCGCACCGTGAATTCGTTGCGCTTGGCGTGGCCGCCGAAGTCGTCGTGATTGTCGAGGATCAGGATGCGCCGGTCCGCGCCGAACTTCTGGCGATAGAACCAGGCCGTCGCCAGCCCGCTGATGCCGCCGCCCACTACCACGAGGTCATACGACTCACGCGCCAGCACGGTCGGGTACGTGGTGCCTTCGCGCGCCAGCCCGTGGGCCAGCGTAAACGTGCCGGCATGGTTGCCGCGCAGCCCGGTGAGCGATGGCGGGTAGCCGGCCGCCGTGGCCTGTGCACGCACCAAGCCCGCCGGGGCGATACCGGCCGCGATGGTCAGCGCGGCGCCATTGAGGAAGTCTCTGCGAGTGATCGTCATGGCGTCAGCGCGATGGGGGCCGTGCGGGTTCGGGCGTGGGCGTGCCGAGTTCGCGCCGGCGGGCGGCCACGGCGGCCTCCGTCACGGGCGCGGCACGGTTGCCCCAGCTGCCGCGGATGAACGTGAGCAGGTTGGCCAGCTCCTGGTCTTCCATGGTCCAGCCATAGCCGGGCATGTGGTAATCGGTGGGCGCGGTGCTCACGCGCGCGGTGACGGCGCCTTCGAGCAGCAGGTTGATCAGCGACGCCGGGTCTGGATCGGCCACGGTCGGGTTGCCCGCCAGCGGCGGAAACACCCGCGCGAAGCCACGTCCGCTGGCGTTGTGGCAGGGCATGCAGAACGTGGCGAACTGGCGCGCACCGGCCGCATCGAATCGACCCTGCTCCAGCAGCGTGGTCACGGTGGGGTCGTAGCGGAATGGCTGGGTCTCGCCGCGCGTGCCGGGCAGTGACTTCAGATAGGTGGCCACGGCGTCCAGGTCGCCCGGCGCCATATGCTGCGTGGACGCGGCGATCACCGTGGACATCGGCCCGAACGAGGTGGCGTGGGCATTGCGGCCGGTGCGCAGGTACTCGGCCACGTCCGCCTTCGTCCACGCGCCGAGGCCCGTGATCTGGTCGCCCGTCAGGTTGGTGGCCGACCATCCTTCGACGGACGCGCCAGCCAGGAAATGCCGGCTGCGCTCGTCCAGGCCCTTCTCCCCATACAGCGGCCCGCGCGGCGTATGGCAGGCGCCGCAGTGCGCCACGGCCTGCACCACGTAGGCGCCCCGGTTCCAGGCGGCGCCCTTGGAGGCATCGGTACGCACGGGGTCATCGCGCAAATTCAGCCAGTTCCAGGGCACCAGCAGCCAGCGCATGTTGTACGGCCAGCGCATCTCGGCGTCCGGGTTGGACTGGCTGACCGGCCTGACCTCGGCACGCAGGTAGGCGTAGAGCGCCGCCACGTCGTCACGTGTCATGCGCGCATAGGACGTGTACGGCATGGCCGGATAGAGGTGCTTGCCGTCACGCGCCACGCCGCGGCGAACGGCGCGGTCGAAATCATCGAGCGAATACTCGCCGAGGCCCGTGGCGGCGTCAGGCGTGATGTTGGTCGAATAGACCGTGCCGGCGCCGGTGCGCAGCGGCAGACCGCCGGCCATGGGCGCCCCGCCCTCCTTGGTATGGCAAGCGGCGCAGTTAGCGATGCCGGCCAGGTAGCGGCCGCGTGCGATCTGCTCCGGGGACGGCGCGCTCGCCGGCGCCGCTGCCCGCGCGGGCAGCGCGGTCAGTACGCTCATCACGGTCAAGGCCGCAAGCGCGGCGAGGGCGGCCGGCAACCACCTTCCGAAACATCGCATGGGGCGCATCCTGTAATCGGACTGCATGGGGACGGATTGGACCCGACATCTTGCGGCCTGAGCCCGAAACGGAACAGAATCAGCCGCATGACTTTTTACCGTATCAGATTTGCGCCGATTCCCAAAGCATGAAACGTTATGAAGCGTTGGCCGAGACACTGGCCGCCGACATCCGCAACGGCACGCTGCCGCCCGGCACGCGCCTGCCCTCCATCCGCAAGACCGTGGCCCAGCATGGCGTGAGCCCGTCCACGGCCTTCCAGGCCTACTACCGGCTCGAGGAGCGCGGGCTGGTGCGGGCGCGCGAGCGATCCGGCTACTACGTGGCGGGCGCGGCCACCCGCGTGCTGCCGGCGCCCCGGGCGCACGCGCCGCAGAAGGTGTCGACCGAGGTCGATGTCTCCCGGCTGGTCTTCTCCGTGCTCGACGGCGCGCGCGAGCGCGATCTGGTGCAGTTCGGCTCCGCCTTTCCCTCGCCCGAGCTGTTCCCGTGGGAGCGGCTGGGCAAGGCGCTGGCGCGCGCCGGCCGCGAACTCGATCCGTGGAACAGCGTGGACGACCTGCCGCCGGGCAATGCCGCGCTGCGGCAGCAGATCGGCCTGCGCTACCTCGGCACCGGCGCGCCGCAGCCGGTGGACGACATCATCGTCACCAACGGCGCGCTCGACGCCCTGAACCTCTGCCTGATGGCCGTGACCGAGCCGGGCGATGTGGTGGCCATTGAATCGCCGGGGTTCTACGCCGCGCTCCAGGCGCTGGAGCGGCTCCGGCTCAAGGCGGTGGAAATTCCGGTCGATCCCGTCGATGGCCTCGATCTGGACGCACTGGAGGCCGCGCTCGGGCGCCATCGCATCAAGGCGTGCTGGTTCATGACCCAGTTCCAGAACCCGATGGGCGCCAGCATGGCCGAGGACCGCAAGCGCGCGCTGGTGGCCCTGCTCGCGCGCCACGGCGTGCCGCTGATCGAGGACGATGTCTATGGCGAGTTGTACTTCGGCAACCGCTGCCCGCTGCCGGCCAAGGCGTTCGACACCGAAGGGCTCGTGATGCACTGCAGTTCGTTCTCGAAGACGCTGGCGCCGGGTTTCCGCATCGGCTGGGTGGCGCCCGGGCGCTACGGCGAGGCCATCCGCCATCTGAAGCTGATGACTACGCTCTCCGCCGGCGTGCCCACGCAGCTGGCGTTGGCCGAATACCTGCGCCATGGCAGCTACGACAAGCATCTGCGCCGGCTGCGCCATGTGCTGGAAATGCAGCAGGGGCAGATGATCGACGCCATTGGCCGGTATTTCCCCGACGATGTACGCGTATCGCGGCCTGACGGCGGTTATTTCCTGTGGGTGGAGTTGGGCGAAGGCTTCGACGCGCTGGCGCTGCATCAGGCGGCCCGAGCGGCGGGTATCGGCATTGCGCCGGGGCCGGTGTTCTCGGCGCGGCAGGGCTTTCGCCATTGCATCCGGATCAACTACGGGCACGCCTGGAACGAGACGGCCGAGGCTGCGGTGAAGACACTGGGCACACTGGCGAAAGCCGGCCGATAGCCGACGAAGCCCGACGATTCAGGCGCGGCGACGCCAGGCCCAGTAGGCTTCCACCAGCCCGAAGCCGCCTTGCATAACGAGGGCCAGCACCGCCGCCGGCACGGCGCCGGCCAGCAGCAGCGTGGAATCGTTGAGCGCCAGACCGGTGGCGATCCGCTCGCCGTAGCCGCCGGCCCCGACGAAGGCGGCGATGGTCGCCGTGCCCACGCTGATGATGGCGGCCGTCTTCACACCGGCCAGGATGATCGGCATCGCCAGCGGCAACTCCACATAGCGCAGCACCTGCCCGGTCCGGAAGCCCAGCGCGCGCGCCGCATCCCGCATGCCCGGCGCGATTTGTTGCAATCCAGTACAGGTGTTTCTGACAATGGGCAGCAGCGCGTAGAGGAACAGCGCAACCATGGCCGGCCAGACGCCGATCTGGCCCAGCAGCGGGATCAGCATGGCCAGCAGGGCCAGCGAGGGAATCGTCTGCAAGACGCTCACCACGGCCAACACCGCCTGCCCKAGCCGGCGCCGGCGCGCCGCGACAATCCCGAGCGGCACGCCCAGCAGCGTGGCCGCCCCTACTGCGCCGCCGACGAGCGACAGATGCCGCACGGTCAGCCGCCAGGTATCGGCGCTCCAGAGCACCCCGCCGAGGCCATCGCGCCGGTCGCCCTTCTTTTCCCCCGTCGACGCGCCCCCCGCCCCGCCCACGAACCGCCGCGCGATGGCCCCGAAGGACTCGCCATCGATCTCGGCCGCCGCATTCATGTCGATCATGTCCGTCACGCTGATCCGGCCGGCCAGTCCCTGCAACGCCTGCCATGCGGCCGGATGCCGGCGCGGCGCGTCKAGCCGATAGACGATCACGGCTTCGTAAGGTGGAAAGACATGCCGGTCGTCCTCCAGCACGCGCAGGTGGAATTTGCGGATCTTGGCGTCGGTGGAATAGATGTCGGTGGCGTCGATCTGCCCCTCGGCCAGCGCCTCGTAGGCAATGCCATGGTCGATGCCGACCGGCCGCTGCGTCAGGCCATAGCGCTGCGCCAGCATCGGCCAGCCATCGGCCCGGCCCAGGAACTCGTGCGACAGGCCAAGCCGCAGCCGGGGCTGGCCGGCGAGGTCGGACAGCTTGCGCAGATTGCCCGCGCGGGCGTCGRCCACCGCAATCGCATAGGTATTCTCGAAGCCCAGCGGGATGCCCGCGCCAAGGCCCATCGGCGCCAGCGCCGCGTTGATCTGGGCCAGCGTGGCGCCCGGCGGCAGCTTCAGGATCTCGCCGGCCAGCGTGCCGGTGTAGTCGGGATAGAGGTCGATGCTGCCCGCCTTGAGCGCCTCGAAGACGATGGCGGTGTTGCCCAGGCCCGGCAGATGGCGCGCCTCGCTGTGCGCAGCGGCGGCAGTCTGGGTCAGGATTTCACCGAGGATGTACGACTCGGTGAAGCGCTTGGAGCCAACGCGCAGCGGCTCGGCCTGGGCAGGGCGGGCGCACAGCAGGGCCGCCATGAGCGCCATCCACGCCACGAGCAGCGGGAATGCGGTGGGAAAACGCTGGGTCGAGGCAGGCAAGCCGGGGCTCCGCGTGGGGATGTCCCGACATCATAACGGCAGTGGATCAGGAAGTTGGGCCAGCCTGGTTGGCGGATTGGCCGGGGGGTTGGTCGCCGGAGGGCTGGCGTGCAACATGCACGGCCAGCCAGATCGTCGGCTGGGCGGCGTCGGTCCAGGCCACGCGGTGGCGGCAATGGGCCGGCAGGTGCAGCCAGTCGCCGGCGCCCAGCGTGTGCGTGGCGCCGGCCTCGATCTCCACCGCGCCGCTGCCGCTGACCACGACCACCCATTCGTCCTCGGGGTTGTCGTACCAGAAGCCGGGCGGGCTGGCCTGCCCGTTGGAGACGATCCGCTCGATCCGCACATCTCCGGCACCCGGCCATTGGGTCAGCGCGGTAAACACCTCGCCCGGCGCGTTCGCCGGCACGTCTTGCAGCAGGTTGCCGTGGATCGGTGTCATCGCTGGTTTCCTCCGCCTGGCCTGCCGGGGCGTTACTCGGGTCCGCCCGGGGCGAGCACCTCGCGCGTGCCGTTGCGGCCCATCGGCGAGACAAGCCCCGCCGCTTCCATCTGCTCGATCAGCCGTGCGGCACGGTTGTAGCCGATGCGCAGCTGGCGCTGCACGGCGGAAATCGACGCCCGCCGCGAGTTGAGCACGAACGAGGCCGCGTCGTCGTACAGCGGGTCGGATTCGCCCTCGCCGCCGGTCTCGCCAAACAGGTCGGTGGCGCCTTCCGGCGTGTCGCCGGCCAGGATGGCTTCATCATAGTCAGGCTCGCCGAACTGCTTCCAGTGCTCCACCACCCGGTGCACCTCGTCGTCCGCCACGAACGCGCCATGCACGCGCTGCGGGTAGCCGGTGCCGGGCGGCAGGAACAGCATGTCGCCCTGCCCCAGCAGGCTTTCGGCGCCCATCTGGTCGAGAATGGTCCGCGAATCGATCTTCGACGACACCTGGAACGCCACGCGCGTCGGGATATTGGCCTTGATCAGGCCCGTGATGACGTCCACGGACGGCCGCTGCGTGGCCAGGATCAGATGGATACCGGCGGCGCGCGCCTTCTGCGCCAGTCGGGCGATCAGTTCCTCGATCTTCTTGCCGGCCACCATCATCAGGTCGGCCAGTTCGTCGATTACCACCACGATGAGCGGTAGCGTGGACAGCGGCTCGGGCGCGTCCGGCGTCAGCGAGAACGGGTTGCGCACCTTCTCGCCGGCCGCCTCGGCCGCGCGGATCTTCTGGTTGTAGCCGGCCAGATTGCGCACGCCGAGCGCGGACATCAGCCGATAACGCTTTTCCATCTCCCCCACGCACCAGTTCAGCGCGTGCGCGGCCTGCTTCATGTCCGTGACCACGGGCGCCAGCAGGTGCGGAATGCCCTCGTACACGGACAGTTCGAGCATCTTGGGGTCGATCATGATCAGGCGCACGTCTTCCGGCGTGGCCTTGTACAGCATCGACAGGATCATCGCGTTGACCGCGACGGACTTGCCCGAGCCGGTGGTACCGGCCACCAGCAGGTGCGGCGCGCGGGCGAGGTCGGTCACCACGGGGTTGCCGGTGATGTCCTTGCCCATCGCCAGCACCAGCCGCGAGGCATGCGCCTGGAACGCTGCGCCGGCCACGATCTCGGACAGCCGGATCATCTGGCGCTTGGCATTGGGCAGCTCCAGCCCCATGCAGGTCTTGCCGGGAATGGTTTCCACCACGCGGATCGACGTCACGCCGAGCGCGCGCGCGAGGTCCTTCATCAGCCCCACCACCTGTGCACCACGCACGCCCATGGCCGGATCCACCTCGAAGCGCGTGATGACCGGCCCGGCGCTGGCGCCGACCACCGACACCGGCACCTTGAACTCGGCCAGACGCTGGGCGATCAGTTCGCCCGTTTCGCGCAGATGTTCTTCGGACACTTCCTCGCCGTTCTCGACGGCCGCTTCGAGCAGACTGGCGCTCGGGAGGCGGTAATCCACGATACGGGGCGGCGGCGGGGTGACCGGGGCGGGGGTTGCTACAGGCGCAGCGGCCGGCGTCAGCGGCACGGTCCGTCCGACCACCGCAGGCAGCACGATGCGTGGCTTGGGCGCGGGCTGCACCAGCGTGTTGGCGTCGAACGCGGGGGGGACGTCGTCGCTGGTGTCGTCGCTTGCGTCGTCTTCCGATGCCTCGGCGACGGCCGGTGACGGCGTGGGCGCCTCGATGACGAAATCGGCGGATGCCACGGCGTCCGCCACGGAGAACGTGGGTTCGGGTTCCGGCTCTGGCTCGGGTTGGGGTTCAGCGATGGGCTCCGGTGCGGCTTCCGGCTCGGCAAGCACTGCCGCCACGGGCTCTTCCACCGCTTCTGGCTCGGCAACGGGCGTTTCTGCCACTGTTTCTGCCACTGCATGGGGCGCCGCTTCCTGCCCTGCCCGGCCCGCCAGCGCGCGCAGTTCGGCCAGCAACTCCAAGGCCTCCTGGCGGATCGCGGCCATCGTCACGGGTGCGTCGGGTGTCGCGGGGACGGCGGCAGGCGCGGGGGTATCCACGGTATCCACTGTGGCGAGATCGTCGATCCCGTTCACGATCGCTTCCGCGCGTGCCACGACTTCTGGCTCCATCGGCATCGTCGCCGTGACGGCGGGCGGCTCCATGACGGCCACGTCGGACGGGGCCGCCGCCACCGCCGCCGCTACCGTCGCAGCCTGTGCGGTTTCCGGCAACGTGGTGATGGCCGAGCGCAGGCCGAGCGCAGGATTGCGGAATGGGCTGCTCACCACGGTCGCGCGCGGCGCGGCGGGCTTTTGTGGCGCAGGGGTGGGAGCGGGGTTGGGTACACCGGCCCGGGCCGGCGACACCGGCGCCGGCTTCGCGGCTGGCGGCGGCATCACGGGCGCCGGTTTGGCGGGCGCGGCCTTCACAGCGCCGGGCGAATCGGCGTGATGCAGCCAGATCTCGCCCGGTTGCGGCGGCGACTGGCGCGTGCGCGGGGGCGGCTGCCATGCGGGCTGCTTGCGTGCGGAGACGGCTTCGATCTGCTTGGTGCGCGGGGGCGTGGGGCTCCAGCCGGCGGCGCTATGGGTAGGCAGGGACGTGGTTTCCCAACGGTCCAGCCCCTCGCGGCCAGCGGCCATCGACGGCGACGCTGCCGCGCCAGCGAATGCGCCGGCATCGGACCGGGACTCGGGTCGTGCGGCGGGACGTGCCGGCTGACGCGGCGCATCTTCCTGCGCGCGCGGCTTGCGCAGCAGGAACAGGCTGCGCCACGTTTCGCCAAAGACCATCGGTGCGGCCAGCCCCAGCACGGCCAGCATCATCAGCAKCGCGCCGGTCCAGCCCAGCAGGTTCGACGCCAGCCCCGCCAGCGCGTGCCCCACGGCGCCGCCGGCGCCCTCGCCTTCGGCCGCCGTCAGGGACTCCAGCGTGGCGCTGGCGCCCAGCACCAGCAGCGTACCCAGCCACACCCGCAGCGAGCCACGACCAAACGGCCGGCGGTCGCCGGCGAGCGCGCGCGTTGCTGTGCGCCATGCCAGCGGCAACAGCCAGAAGGTCGACAATCCGAACCAGCCCAGACCCATGATGAATATGAAAACGTCAAAACTACGGGCAGCGATTGTAGCGGGTCTGAGCGCCCCGGATGGCGCCAATCCCGGCCAATTGCCAAAAATCAGAGGATTCTCTGACTCTGCATGACCAGCGACGACGCGGGAGTACCATCGCCGCAACGTTCTTCTCTCCTCCCCCTCTCCGTATGACCTCGCCGATTTCCACGCTGCGCATTCTTCTGGTGGAAGACCACGCATTCCAGCGCGCGGTGGCCGCCGACATGCTGCGCGCACTCGGCGCGACGCAGATCGTGGAAGCCGACGATGGCGCGACCGCGTTGGACCGGCTCACCGCGCAATCGTTCGACGTGGTGTTCTGCGACATMGCGATGCCCCGGCTCAACGGCCCGGGCCTGATGGCCGAGCTGGCGCGGCGCGGGGATCGGGCTTTCGCGGCCACGGCACCGGCCTGGGTCTGGATGACCGCGCAGGATGCCGACATCCTCGATTCGCACCAGCGTCTGGCCGAAGCGCTCGGCCTGCGTGCGGTACACGCGCTGCGCAAACCGCTGGAGCAGGCCGAGTTGGCTGGCATCCTGGCCGAGGCGGCCCGGGGCGATGGCGCGCGGCCGGACGCGGCGACGCCCGACGATGCCACCCTGCTCGCCGCCGTGCCCGATGGCCTCCACATCGTGCTCCAGCCGCAGTTCGCCCTCGCCACGGGCCGGCTGGCGGGGGCCGAGGCGCTGTGCCGCTGGCGCCATCCCACGCTGGGCAACGTGCCGCCGGACCGTTTCATCGCCCGGCTGGAAATGCTCGACGCCGCCGACCCCATCCTCTTTATGGCGATTGATGCCTGCCTGGCCATGCATTGGCGCCTGCGCGCAGCCGGGCTGGAGATCGTGCTGGGCGTCAACGCCTCGGCGCGCACGCTTTGCCGGCCGGAGACGCTGCCGAGGCTGGACGCGATGGTCGCCGCCGCCGGCCTGCCCCGCCGGCAACTGGTGATCGAACTGACCGAGGAATTCCCGGTGCCGGACACCGTGGCGCTGTCCGTGGCGCTCAACCAGTTGCGGCTGCTGGGCTATGGCGTGGCGATCGACGACTTCGGCATGGGCATYGCCACGTTGAAATTACTCGCGGATCTGCCATTCACGCAGATCAAGCTGGATCGCTCGTTCGTCAAACATGTGGATGGGGACGACCAGCGTACGGCGATCTGCCGGCACGTGATTGCGCTGGCGCGCGACCTGGGGCGCGAATGCGTGGCGGAAGGCGTGGAAACGGTGTCGCAGCGCGCGGCGCTGGCGTCGCTTGGCTGCGATCTGGGACAGGGCTATCTGTGGTCGGCCCCGCTGGCGCCGGACGATTTCCTCGCCGCGGCGCCGGCATGGGCCGGCCTTACGGCGCCGCCCGGAACGGATATTTCGCGAAAATCTGAGTGACGACGGCGTCCAGCGCCGGCTGGCTGTCCTGCGGATCCACGCGGCTCGCATCGCCCTGCGCCACGCCCTCCCAGACCAACTGGTTCTTCCGGGCATCGACCAGATCGATATTGAGCGTGCCTTCTGTATACACGTAGGTGTCGTTGTAGAAGCCGTAGCCCGGCCACGGCCCGTACATGCCGCCGCGATAGGCGTAGTAACCCATGTAGCCGGGCGGCGGCATCGGCGCCGGGTCGCTGACCACCTTCTGGCGCAGCCGCGCGTTGAAGTTGACGAGCAGGTCCGGCGACTGCTGGGTATACCGATAGCCGCGCGCCGTCATTTCGCGCTGGACCGCCGTCTTCAGATATTGYGTGGTCAGGCTCTCGTAGCCCTGTCGGTCGGTGCCGGGCCGGGCGACGAAGCCAAAGGTGCGATAGGCGGAGAAGTCCGCCGTGCGGTTGTAGTCGGTGCGGATATCTGGGCCGGTGGCGCAGCCGGCGAGTGCGGCAAGCGCCGCAGCGCCGAATACGCCCCGGGCGCGGCTCACGATCTGGGTCGGGAGATGGGTGCGCATGATGTCAGTTCCACTTGCCGTCGACGCCGCCCACGCTGAGGCGGCCCGCGCCCAGCAGCGCCACGGCGATGGCGCTGGCCAGGAACATCCCCTGCAACTCCAGCTCCCAGCCGCCGTTCTTGTTGATCATATTGAGCTGGCCCGCATGCACCAGCGCCAGCGCGAAGATCATGTTGATGGCCACGATCAGCGCCGCCGGCCGCGTCCATAGGCCGATGATCAGCAGGATGGGCGCCACCACCTCGCCGATATAGACCCCGTAGGCCACATAGGAAGGCAGCCCGGCCTGGGTCACCGTCTGGATGACGAAGCCGGGTCCCGCCATCAGCTTGGCAATGCCGTGGAGCAGGATCAACACGCCCAACACGATCCGGATAACGGCCTTGCCCAGGTCCTGCGAACCTTGCGTGCGACTCATTGCTGCGCCTCCTTGCCCTTGGTTTGGAAACGGGGGTACGGCCCCCGCCCTCCGGGGCGCCGCACAAGTACCTTAGTGTGTACCGGCGTGAAGGTAAAGGCGCAATGCGCGGATGGCTGGGTCAGGGCTGGGGCTCGTCCTTCGGGGGCGAAAGCATGGTCGAAGACGGGGCCAACGGCGGAGGCGCCGCGAAAGGCGGCGCCGCGTGCATCGGCATGACGCCCGTCGTCATCATGCCCACCCGGCGGGCGGTCTCGGGCAGTACCTCGGCCAGGAAATCGAGGAAGCGGCGCAGCGGCGGCGTCACGCCTTTGCGTGACGGAAACACCGCATGGAGGACGCCCATCGGCAAATCCCACTGGGGCAGGACGACTTCCATGTCGCCGCGCGCGATCTCGTCGCGGCAATACATGCCCGGCAGCATGGCCACGCCCACGCCGGCCAGCACGGCCTCGCGCAGCAGCGCGAATTCGTCGCAGACGAGCTTGGGGTCGTACTGGATATGGACGGATTCGCCGGCTTTGTCGAACAGCGTCCAGATGAACTTGCCATCGTGCGGCCGCTGGCCGACGCCGGGCATGCCTTCCAGCGCCTGCGGGGTGCGCGGGCGGCCGATGCTGTCCAGCAGCGCCGGGCTGGCCACCATCCGCAATTCGCCCTTGCCGAAGGTACGCACGGCGAGGCTGGAGTCCTCGAGCACGTCGCGCACGCGCAGGGCCAGGTCGTAGCCCTCGCCGATCACGTCTACGCGCCGGTTGGTGGCGTCGATTTCCAGCTTGATGCCGGGGTTGGCGCGCATGAAGCCGCCGATCCACGGGGCGAGCAGGATCTGGGCGATGGCCACCGGGCAGCTGATGCGCAGCGATCCTCCCGGCTGCTCGCGGGCATGTTCGATCACTTCCCGCGCGGCTTCGGCGGCCTGGAGCATGTCCCGGCAGCGGGCGTAGTACTGCTCGCCGAGTGGCGTTACGCGCACCTGACGTGTAGTCCGGCGCAGCAACTGGACGCCCAGGTCGCGCTCCAGCTGGGCAATGCGGCGGGAAAGCCGCGACTTCGGCACGCCGCTGGCGCGGCTCGCGGCCGAGAAGCTGCCGTGTTGTACCACCTGGGCGAACAGCGACAGGTCATTGAGGTCTTGCATCCGGGTCTCCGGTGAGGCGATGGCGGCGATTGGGGGCGTTGAGGACGCAGGTCGTTGCGAAGGTAGAACAATTATTTGCATTTTGCCTCACTACCGGCACCAATGCCCAGCCGCTATCTTTCATTCCATCCAACCGAACCCTAGTGGAGAAAGACATGAACATCCTGCAGATCGATTCCAGCGTCCTTGGTGACAACTCCGTTTCGCGCTCGCTGACCGCCAGCGTGGTGGCCGACCTGGTCGCCAAGAACCCCGGCGCCAAGGTGACCGTGCGTGACCTGGACCAGGACGCCCCGGCCCACCTGACCGGCAACCTGCTGCCCGTGCTGGGCGGCCCGAAGGATGGCCTGAACGCCGTGCAGCAAGCCGAACTGGATCGCACCGAAGCCTGGCTGGCCGAACTGCTGGCTGCCGACGTCGTCGTGATTGGCGCACCGCAATACAACTTTGGCATCCCGAGCCAGCTCAAGGCGTGGATCGACCGCGTGGCACAAGCTGGCCGCACCTTCCGCTACACCGAAGCCGGCCCGGAAGGCCTGCTCAAGGGCAAGCGCGCCATCGTGGTGTCGTCCCGTGGTGGCGTACGCCAGAACGCCGACGCGCTGGATCTGCATGAAATCACCGTCGATACGGTCCTGCGCTTCCTGGGCATCGCCGACATCTCGATCGTGCGCGCCCACGGCCTGGCCATGGGCCCGGACAGCCGCGAAGCTGGCCTGAGCGCCGCCCGCACGGCCATCGCCGCGCTGAACGACGCCACCCGCGCCGCTGCCTGATCTGCTGCCAGAACTGCTTTCCGCTCCTCCGTGGTAACGGTGCCGCCTCCCTTGGCACCGGTTTTTCCTCCAGGCCGCGCCCTTCCGGGCGCGGCCCTTTTTTTGCGTCCGGGCCTTGCGGCGGTGCGTCACGCGTGCCGCCGGGTGTAGGCATCGGCCTACGGCCCGCCTCACCTTCCCCCGGCTCGCTCCGCCGGGCGAACGGGTCTATCATGGGTCGGATTCGGGTCGATTCCCATCGGCCTGCCATCGCGTCGCATTCGAGTCGTCCCTGGGAGCCTGCATGACCTCTGCACTGTTGCCTGCCGCCGCCAATCATCCGCCGCACGAGCCCGCCCTGCTCGGCCAGTACCGGCACGTGCGCGCCGCCACGGAAGCCATGGTGGCGGATATTTCCGACGCCGATTCAACCGTGCAATCCATGGACGACGCCAGTCCTGCCAAATGGCATCTGGCCCATACGACGTGGTTTTTCGAGGAATTCGTGCTGGCCGCGCGCATCCCCGACTACGAGCCGGTGGATCCGCAGTACCGCTACCTGTTCAACTCCTATTACGAGGCAGTCGGCGCGCGGCATCCGCGTCCGCGCCGGGGGCTGCTGACGCGGCCGTCGCTGGACGAGATCCTGGCCTATCGGGAAGCCGTGGACGAATCCATGCTCTCGCTGCTCACCGATGCCCAGACCGACGCGGAAGCCGCGCTGGTCACGCTCGGCCTCAATCACGAGCAACAGCATCAGGAACTGCTGCTGACCGACATCCTGCATCTGTTCGCCCAGAATCCGCTGCGTCCGGCATATGCGCCCGCGCTGACCGCGCCGGTCATCGCCGATCCGCGCCCGGCGCCGGAGTGGCTGAAGTTCTCGGGCGGCGTGGTGGCCATCGGCCATGCCGGCGATGACTTCGCGTTCGATTGCGAAACCCCGCGCCATAACGTGCTGCTGCAGCCGTATGCGCTGTCCTCGCATCCGGTCAGCAACCATCAATGGTTCGAATTCATCGAGGACGGCGGCTACCAGACGGCCGGGCTGTGGCTTTCCGATGGCTGGCGCTGGGTCTGCGACAACGCCATCCAGGCGCCGCTGTACTGGGAAGAGCGCGACGGCACGTGGTGGCAGATGACGCTGCGCGGCATGCAGCCGGTGGATGCGGACAGCCCAGTCACGCACGTGAGCTTCTTCGAGGCCGACGCCTTCGCGCGCTGGGCCGAGCGCCGGCTGCCGACCGAGGCCGAATGGGAGCACGCGGCGCGCAACCTATCGGCGACCGGCAATTTCGTGGAAGGCCGCACGCTGCGGCCGCTGCCGGATCGGCAGAACACCTCGGGAGCCTTGCGCCAGATGTTCGGCGATGTCTGGGAATGGACGGCCAGCGCCTTCCTGCCCTATCCCGGCTTCCGCCCGAGCGCGGGCGCGGTAGGCGAGTACAACGGCAAATTCATGAGCAGCCAGATGGTGCTGCGCGGCGGCTCATGCGTGACGCCGGAATCCCATATCCGGGCCAGCTATCGCAACTTCTTCTATCCGCACCAGCGCTGGCAGTTCACGGGCGTCCGGCTTGCGGACGATGTGTGATCCGCTGATTGGCTGACTAACTCACCGACCGACCGCATGCCCTGCCAGCCCGACTTTCGGTGGTGGGGCAAAATTCTGGCGGTTAATTGAAAAATTTAAGATTCGAAGAGGCCGATCGATGTTCTGGTCAGCCCTCCTTCAGCCGACGCCAGAGCGTGGTGGCACTGATCCCAAGCTGGGCGCAGGCGGCCGTCCGATTGCCGCCGCATTCGGCCAGCACCCGGCGGATGTGCTCCGCCTGGCTCGCCTTGGCCACGCCGGCCAGCGAGCGGCTCTCTTCCGATGGCGCGGTCAGCATCGCCATCTCCATCTCCATCGGCACCCTTGGCGCCCCCTCGCCGTTCTCCGAAGAAAACAGCTCCGGCACAGCCGCCTGCAGCTCGCGCTGCAACGCCGCCGGCTGGAGTTCGGCGCCTGCCACCAGCACGGCAATCCGCTCCGTCACGTTCTCCAGCTCACGGATATTGCCTGGCCAGGCATAGCGGGTCAGGCGCTCCCGCACCGTCGCGGGCAGTCGCTGCGGGGCCTTGGTGCCGAGCCGCTCCTGCGCGCGCCGGTATAGCAGTTCGGCGAGATCGGGCAGATCGGCCACGCGCTCGCGCAGCGGCGGCATTTCAATGCGCAGGATGTTGAGCCGGTAGTAGAGATCCTGGCGGAAGGTGCCCTCACGCACCCGCGCGGCGAGGTCCCGGTGCGTGGCGGCAATCACGCGCACATTGATCGGCACGGCCTCGATGCCGCCAATCGGCAGCACCTGTTTTTCCTGGAGCACGCGCAGCAGCCGGGTTTGCAGCGCTGGCGGCATGTCGCCCACCTCGTCGAGAAACAACGTGCCGTTGTGGGCCGATTCGAACAAGCCCGCCTTGCCCCCGCGCCGGGCGCCGGTGAACGCGCCTTCCTCGTAGCCGAACAGTTCGGATTCGAGCAGCGACTCGGGAAACGCCGCGCAATTCACGGCGATKAACGGGAAAGCGCGGCGCGGACTGGCGTCGTGCATGCCCTGCGCCAGCACTTCCTTGCCGGTGCCGCTCTCGCCGCCAACCAGCACCGTGGAATCGACCAGCGCGTAGCGCCGCGCCAGCGCGCGCAGGTCGCTCATCGCCGGGGAGGCGCCGGCCAGGTCGTCCAGGCTGTAGCGCACCCCGGCCGGGCGGGCGCGGGCGCGCGAGCGCAGGTTGCGGTCGGCGCGATGGATGGCGTTGGCGTCCTGAATGGTCAGCACCGCGCCCGTGGTGCCGGCTTCCCCGACGATGGGAATGCGGTTGACCACCACCATGCGGTCGCCCAGCCGGTGGATGGCCTCCAGCTCGCGGGTGCCGCTTTCCATCACGGCGTCGAGCGCGAGGCCCGGCGCCAGCGTGGACAGCTTGCGCCCTACGGCCACGCCGGTMGGGGTGCCGAGGAACCGTTCCATGGCCGGATTGAACGCCTGCACGCGGCCTTCAGTGTCCACGGCGGCCACGCCTTCGTTCAGGTGGGCCAGGATCGTATTCACGTAGTCGCGCCGGGTGGATTCGATGCGCCGCAGCCGCGCCGCCTCGATCGCATCCTCCAGCGCCAGCCGCACCGCATTGCCCGAATATAGGAAAACGCCCATCAAGCCGTATTTGTCGGCCAGGTCGGTCACCATGCCCGGCCCCACCACCACGCGGATGCCCTCTTCCTTGAGCGCCCGCACACGTGCCGTGGCGTCATCCTCGGTCAGATAGGTGTAGCGGGGGATGTCGAGCGAGAACGCGCGCACGAATTCGTCGACTTCGGCGTAGGTCGAGGCATGGGTGACCAGCGCCACCTTCGGCGAAATCCGACGCGCCGTGGCCAGCGCGCTCATCACGTCGAAGCCGGTCACCTTGACCAGCACCACGGGCACATCCACATGCTGGCGCAGATAGGCACCGTTGGAGCCGCCCGCCACCACCACATCGACGCKACCCTCCCGCACCTCGCGGTTGATGGCGCTGGCGGCGGCCTCGAAGGCCCGCCCGACGATGCGGAACTCCGCACGGGCCGCGTAGGCCGGGATCAATTCTGCGAAGGCGCGCGAGAGACGGCTGATGCCCATCGCCCAGATGCGGGGACGGCCGCCGGCCGGCATGGCGGGCGCGTGGAGGGGCGCGGAGGAAGGCAGGAGACTCATGATGGGAACGGCCGTGTAGACGGTTGCATTGTGCGCCGGATGGTTCGATCTTTCAATCCTGAACGACTTGCATTTCATATTTGAAATGTGAATGTGACGAAAGCGCCTATGTCGGACCTCACGCGATGGTTGAGATTACCGGCATAGATAGTTGTTTATTAACGATATCTATCTATCTGAACGGCCATCCAGCGAAGCCAGCCACCACATGGCACACCCCTTGCGCTCTATCTGGCCGCTCTCAATGCCATTCCAGAACACTCCAAGCACACGCCCATGACCTTTTCCGCCTCCGAACTCGCCCGCTCCGCCGGCGCCCGCTTCCGCCAGGCCCTGGCCGACGAAAGCCCGCTGCAGATTCCCGGCACCATCAACGCCAACCACGCGCTGCTGGCCAAGCGCGCGGGCTATCGCGCCATCTACCTGTCCGGTGGCGGCGTGGCCGCGGGCTCGCTCGGCCTGCCCGACCTGGGCATTTCCAACCTGGATGACGTACTGACCGACATCCGCCGCATCACCGACGTCTGCGACACCCCGCTGCTGGTGGACGTAGATACCGGCTTCGGCGCTTCCGCCTTCAACGTGGCCCGCACCACGCGCTCGCTGATCAAGTTCGGCGCCGCCGCGATGCACATCGAGGACCAGGTTGGCGCCAAGCGCTGCGGCCACCGTCCGGGCAAGGAAATCGTCACCCAGGGCGAAATGGTCGATCGCATCAAGGCCGCCGTCGACGCCCGCACGGACGAGAACTTCGTCATCATGGCCCGCACCGACGCGCTGGCCGTGGAAGGCCTCGACAAGGCCATCGAACGTGCCGTGGCCTGCGCGGAAGCCGGCGCCGACGCCATCTTCCCCGAAGCCATGACCGACCTCGACATGTACCGCCGTTTCGTCGATGCCGTGCGCGTGCCGGTGCTGGCCAACCTGACCGAGTTCGGCGCCACCCCGTATTTCACGCTCGACGATCTGCGCAGCGTGGGCGTGGCGATGTCGCTCTACMCGCTCTCCGCCTTCCGCGCCATGAACAAGGCCGCCGAGAACGTGTACGAGGCCATCCGCCGCGACGGCACCCAGAAGAACGTCGTCAGCACCATGCAGACCCGCGCCGAACTGTACGAGCGCATCGGCTACCATGATTACGAGCAGAAGCTCGACGCGCTGTTCGCGCAGGGCAAGGCCAAGTAAGCCAGCCCGCCCGACACCATCCGCCTCGATCTACAACGATCTGCACCCATCAGTACCCATCAGCACCCAGACCAACAAGGAGACCCACAATGTCCGAAGCTCAACCGCTCGCCACGCCCAAGCCCAAGAAGTCCGTCGCCCTGTCCGGCGTGACCGCGGGGAATACCGCGCTTTGCACCGTGGGCCGCAGCGGCAATGACCTGCACTATCGCGGCTACGACATCCTGGACATCGCCGATACCTGCGAATTCGAGGAAATCGCCCACCTGCTGGTGCACGGCAAGCTGCCGACCAAGGCCGAACTGGCCGCCTACAAGGCCAAGCTGAAGTCCCTGCGCGGCCTGCCCGCCAACGTCAAGGCGGCGCTGGAATGGGTCCCGGCCAGCGCCCACCCGATGGATGTGATGCGCACGGGCGTGTCGGTCCTCGGCAACGTGCTGCCCGAGAAGGACGACCACAACACGCCGGGCGCGCGTGATATCGCCGACCAGCTGATGGCCAGCCTCGGCTCGATGCTGCTGTACTGGTACCACTACAGCCACAACGGCCGCCGCATCGAGGTGGAAACGGACGATGACTCCATCGGCGCCCACTTCCTGCACCTGCTGCACGGCAAGGCGCCGTCCAAGCTGTGGGAACGCGCGATGCAAACGTCGCTGATCCTCTACGCGGAGCACGAGTTCAACGCCTCCACCTTCACCGCGCGCGTGATCGCCGGTACGGGTTCGGACATGCATTCGTCGATCTGTGGCGCCATCGGCGCGCTGCGCGGCCCGAAGCATGGCGGCGCCAATGAAGTGGCGTTCGAGATCCAGAAGCGCTACGACACCCCGGACGAAGCCGAGGCCGACGTGCGCCGCCGCGTGGAGAACAAGGAAGTCGTGATCGGCTTCGGCCACCCGGTGTACACCACGGGCGACCCGCGCAACCAGGTGATCAAGGAAGTGGCGCGCAAGCTGTCGAAGGACGCCGGCTCGACCAAGATGTTCAGCATCGCCGAGCGCCTGGAAACGGTGATGTGGGATGCCAAGAAGATGTTCCCGAACCTCGACTGGTTCAGCGCCGTGAGCTACCACATGATGGGCGTGCCGACGGCGATGTTCACGCCGCTGTTCGTCATCGCCCGCACCTCGGGCTGGGCCGCGCACATCATCGAGCAGCGGATCGACAACAAGATCATCCGCCCGAGCGCCAACTACACGGGGCCCGAGAACCTCAAGTTCGTGCCGATCGAGAAGCGCTGACCGGTGCAGCGCGGGGCCCCCTGCCCCGCGCCGCCCGCCACGGACGCTCCATAACCACCCCACGCCATGAACACTGCCTACCGCAAGCCGCTGCCCGGCACCAAACTGGACTACTTCGACGCGCGCGCCGCCGTGGAAGCCATCCACCCGGGCGCCTATGACAAGCTGCCCTACACCTCGCGCGTGCTGGCCGAGAATCTCGTGCGCCGCTGCGACCCGTCCACGCTGACCGCCTCGCTGCAACAACTGATCGAGCGCAAGCGCGAACTGGACTTCCCGTGGTTCCCCGCACGCGTGGTCTGCCACGACATCCTGGGCCAGACCGCGCTGGTGGACCTGGCCGGCCTGCGCGATGCCATTGCCGACCAGGGCGGCGACCCCGCGCTGGTCAACCCGGTGGTGCCGGTGCAACTGATCGTCGATCACTCGCTCGCCGTGGAATGCGGCGGCTTCGATCCCGATGCGTTCACCAAGAACCGCGCCATCGAAGACCGACGCAACGAAGACCGTTTCGATTTCATCAACTGGACCAAGAAGGCGTTCCGCAACGTGGACGTCATCCCGCCGGGCAACGGGATCATGCACCAGATCAATCTGGAGCGGATGTCGCCGGTGATCCACGCCGAGCAAGGCCTGGCMTACCCCKATACCGTGGTGGGCACGGACAGCCACACGCCGCACGTGGACGCGCTGGGCGTGATCGCCATCGGCGTGGGCGGCCTGGAGGCCGAGAACGTGATGCTGGGCCGCGCCTCGTGGATGCGCCTGCCTGACATCGTCGGTGTGGAGCTGTCTGGCAAGCGCCAGCCCGGCATTACCGCCACCGACATCGTGCTGGCCCTGACCGAGTTCCTGCGCAAGGAAAAGGTGGTCGGTGCCTATCTGGAATTCCGTGGCGAAGGTGCCTCCAGCCTCACATTGGGCGACCGCGCGACCATCTCGAACATGGCCCCCGAATACGGCGCCACGGCCGCGATGTTCTATATCGATGAGCAGACGCTGGCCTACCTGCGCCTGACCGGCCGGGAAGACGCGCAAGTCGCGCTGGTGGAAACCTACGCGAAGACGGCCGGCCTGTGGGCCGACTCGCTGGCCAACGCCGAGTACGAGCGCACGCTGCATTTCGACCTGTCCACCGTGGTCCGCAACATGGCCGGCCCGTCGAACCCGCACAAGCGGCTGCCGACGTCCGACCTGGCCGCGCGCGGCATCGCCGGCCAGTGGGATGACGTGCCGGGCCAGATGCCCGACGGTGCCGTCATCATCGCCGCCATTACGAGCTGCACCAACACCAGCAACCCGCGCAACGTGATTGCAGCGGCACTTCTGGCCCGCAATGCCAACGCGCGCGGGCTGACGCGCAAGCCGTGGGTCAAGTCGTCGCTGGCGCCGGGCTCCAAGGCGGTCGAGTTGTATCTMGAGGAAGCCAAGCTGCTGCCCGATCTCGAAAAGCTCGGCTTCGGCATCGTCGCGTTCGCCTGCACCACCTGCAACGGCATGTCCGGCGCGCTCGATCCGGTGATCCAGAAGGAAATCGTCGACCGCGACCTGTACGCCACGGCGGTGCTGTCCGGCAACCGCAACTTCGACGGCCGCATCCACCCGTACGCCAAGCAGGCGTTCCTGGCCTCGCCGCCGCTGGTGGTGGCCTACGCCATCGCTGGCACGATCCGCTTCGACATCGAGCGCGATGCGCTGGGCAAGGACGCCGACGGCAAGCCGATCTACTTGAAGGACATCTGGCCGAGCGACKAGGAAATCGACKAGATCGTCGCCAAGAGCGTGAAGCCGGAGCAGTTCCGCAAGGTCTACGAGCCGATGTTCGCCATTTCGGTGGACCAGGGCGAGGCCGTGAGCCCGCTCTACGACTGGCGCGCCCAGAGCACCTACATCCGCCGTCCGCCGTACTGGGAAGGCGCGCTGGCCGGCGAGCGCACGCTGCGCGGCATGCGGCCGCTGGCAGTGCTGGGGGACAACATCACGACGGACCACCTGTCGCCATCGAACGCCATCATGCTGAACAGCGCGGCTGGCGAGTACCTGGCGAAGATGGGCCTGCCCGAGGAAGACTTCAACTCGTACGCCACGCACCGGGGCGACCACCTGACCGCCCAGCGCGCCACCTTCGCCAACCCGACGCTGATCAACGAGATGGCCGTGGTCGATGGCGCGATCAAGAAGGGCTCGCTGACGCGGATCGAGCCGGAAGGCAAGGTCGTGCGGATGTGGGAAGCCATCGAKACCTATATGGAGCGCAAGCAGCCGCTGATCGTGGTGGCCGGGGCCGACTATGGCCAGGGCTCGTCGCGTGACTGGGCGGCCAAGGGCGTGCGGCTGGCCGGCGTGGAAGCCATCGTGGCCGAGGGCTTCGAGCGCATCCACCGTACCAACCTGATTGGCATGGGCGTGCTGCCGGTGGAGTTCAAGCCGGGGGTGAACCGCACCACGCTGGGCCTGGACGGCACCGAGACGTACGACATCGTCGGCGCCCGCAAGCCGCGCGCCGAACTGACGCTGGTCATCCATCGCAAGAACGGCGAGCGCGTGGACGTGCCGGTGCAGTGCCGGCTGGACACCGCCGAGGAAGTGTCGATCTACGAGGCCGGCGGCGTGCTGCAACGGTTCGCGCAGGACTTCCTGGAATCGGCGCGTGCCGCGGCTTGATGGGAATTCACCGGAAACTGGACGAAGCATGACTCACGTAGCGCAAGTCAAGATTCCCGCCACCTACATGCGTGGCGGCACCAGCAAGGGCGTCTTCTTCCGCCTGCAGGACCTGCCCGAGGCCGCGCGCGTGCCCGGCGCGGCGCGCGACAAGCTGCTGATGCGCGTCATCGGCAGCCCGGACCCGTACGGCAAGCAGATCGACGGCATGGGTGCGGCCACGTCGAGCACCAGCAAGACGGTCATCATCAGCGCCAGCACGCGGCCGGACCACGACGTGGACTACCTGTTCGGCCAGGTGTCGATCGACCAGCCGTTCGTCGACTGGAGCGGCAACTGCGGCAACCTCTCCGCCGCCGTGGGGCCGTTCGCCATCAGCAACGGCTTCATCGATGCCGCGCGCATCCCGCGCAGCGGCAGCGGCGTGGTCACCGTGCGGATCTGGCAGGCCAATATCGGCAAGACCATCGTCGCGCACGTGCCGGTGACGGATGGCGCGGTGCAGGAGACCGGCGACTTCGAACTGGACGGGGTGACCTTCCCCGCCGCCGAGGTGCAGTTGGAGTTCATGGACCCCGCCGAGGAAGGCGAGGATGGCGGCGGCGCGATGTTCCCGACCGGCAACCTCGTCGATGACCTGGAGGTGCCCGGCGTGGGCACGCTCAAGGCGACGATGATCAACGCCGGCATTCCGACGATCTTCGTCAATGCCGACGCCATCGGCTACACCGGCACCGAGCTGCAGGACGCCATCAACGGCGATCCGAAGGCGCTGGCGATGTTCGAGACCATCCGGGCCTACGGCGCAAAGCGCATGGGGCTGATCCGCGACATCGACGAGGCCGCACGGCGCCAGCACACGCCGAAGGTGGCGTTCGTGGCGCGGCCGGCCACGTACACGGCGTCCAGCGGCAAGGCCGTCAACGCTGGCGACGTGGACCTGCTGGTGCGCGCGCTGTCGATGGGCAAGCTGCACCACGCCATGATGGGCACGGCGGCGGTGGCTATCGGCACGGCGGCGGCGGTGCCGGGCACGCTGGTCAACCTCGCAGCCGGCGGCGGCGAGCGCGAGGCGGTGCGCTTCGGGCACCCGTCCGGCACGCTGCGGGTGGGCGCGCAGGCCAGCCAGGCCGATGGCCAGTGGACCGTCACCAAGGCCATCATGAGCCGCAGCGCACGCGTGCTGATGGAAGGCTGGGTGCGCGTGCCGGGCGACGCGTTCTGACCGTTTCGCCCGACTCGTCTCCCAACTCGCAATACCTCTAAAAAGCGGCATCCTTCCCCCGGGGAGGATGCCGCTTTGTCTTATGGGGCATACGTTTGCGGGCGATGACGGTTGTCGACGCAACCGCCGCCGGTGGGTATAGTGCTCGCTCCGTCCGACGCCGGACGGAGTCCATGAATCGAAGACACGGGGCGGCGCTTCCACAAGACGCCCGAACCTGCCGACATGAGGAGCATCATGCAACGTACCTGCCTGAAATCGCTTGCCAAGCCGATGGCGACACCCATCGCCGCGCTGCTGCTGTCCGCCGGGCTGATGTCCGGCCTGGCCCACGCGCAACTGGCTCCGGCCCCGGGCGCTGACCCGGCCACCACCACTACCGCCCCTGCCGAGGCGCGCAAGGCCAACGTGGTCATCATCGGCACGGGCGGCACCATCGCCGGCGCAGGCGCATCGGCCACCAACACAGCGGCCTACCAGTCGGCCGTGGTGCCGGTGGACAAGATCATCGCCTCGGTGCCCGAGATTTCGAAGGTCGCCAACGTCAAGGGCGAGCAGGTCTTCCAGATCGGCTCGGAGAGCTTCAACAACGAGCGCCTGCTGAAGTTGGGCAAGCGCGTGTCCGAACTCCTGAAGCAGCCGGACGTGGACGGCATCGTCATCACGCACGGCACGGACACGATCGAGGAAACGTCGTACTTCCTGAACCTCACGCTCAAGAGCGACAAGCCCGTGGTAGTGGTCGGCTCGATGCGCCCGGGCACGGCGCTGGGCGCAGACGGCGCGCTGAACCTGTATGACGCGGTGCTGGTGGCCTCCCGGCCCGAGTCGCGCGGCAAGGGCACGCTGGTGGTGCTGAACGACGAGATCCACACCGGCCGCGACGTGACCAAGACCAACACGTTCAAGACCGAGACTTTCCGCTCGCCGTTCGGCCCGCTCGGCTACGTGGTGGAAGGCCGCACGCTGTACTACCGCACGCTGGCGCGCCCGCACACCACGCAGACCGAGTTCGATATCGACAAGATCGACAAGCTGCCCGAAGTCGCTGTGGTCTACGCCTACGGCAACGTGAACCCGGCCAGCATCGACGCGGCAGTGAAGAATGGCGCCAAGGCCATCGTCTATGCCGCCACCGGCAACGGCAGCGTGGGCGACTACATGGTGGAGCCGCTCAAGGCGGCCCGCGCCAAGGGCGTGCAGATCGTGCGCGCCTCCCGCACGGGCAGCGGCGTGGTGGTGCGCAACGCCGAGCAGCCGGACGACAAGTACGACTGGATCGTCACCGACGACCAACTCCCGCAAAAGGCTCGCATCCTGATGGCGCTGGCGCTAACCAAGACCAACGACCCGAAGGCGCTGCAGCAGATGTTCTGGAAGTATTGAGCGGTTGCGTCCCCTCTTCCGCCTGCGGTGGAGGGGACGGCTATCAAACTACCTCGTCATAGGCCGTCAGTTTCCAGGTCACGGGCAGTTCCACATAGCGGACGCCGAGAACATCATCGAGCCAGTCAAAGATGCGGTGCCTGGTGAGGACTAGCGGGGGCATCGGCTTGCCTTTGCGGAAGACCTGCGTAGCCTCCCATCGGTGGCTGAATCCGGTGGCGCACCATTTCCCGGATTCAGGGCACGGCTCGCCCGTGGCGGCAAGGGTCCCCAGCGCCGCCCTGGGCGGTGGTGGAATGGGCAGGCCCGTGGCGGGGTCAAGGTTCTTGGCCTTGCACAGGCGGTGGATGAACTCGTCGGACGGCTTCGGCGGCGGCTCGGCGGCTTCCTGTTCCTTTTGCCATTGGAAGGTACCGTCCCAGGGCGGGAGTTTGGCCGGGGGCAGGGGGACGATGTTGTCGATGTCGGGGAGCTTGGGGTTTTGGCCGTCGTAGCGGTCCAGGAATTTGCCGATTTGCTCATAGCGGCGGGAGCGCTCGGGATCGTGCGGCAGGGCGAGATAGTGCATATCCTCGGCTGGAACCCCTTTGAATCCCTGTTCGAGGGCAAGAACAGACAGTACATTTCCGGCTGCCACGCCCTTTTGATACGCACTCAGCGCATCCGAGTATTTCTCAGCGGTGCTCAAATGTATTCCCAACGTATGTGCTGCCGCGCCGTGCCCCTGGCCTGCAGCACATTGACGCATGTTCCGCGCGATCTCCGGGGCTTTGTCCAACGGCGCGAGCAACTCCGCCACATATGCCTGGGCATTCGCGCTACCAAGATCGGCCGCCTTGCGAAAGTACCGCAGCGCCATTTCTCTGTCCTGCTTGAGTCCATAGCCCAGGTTCAAGTAATAGCCAATATCGTAGTACCCCGAGGGTACGCCTGCATCGATTAACTGTGCGGCGAGGTCGATACTTTCCTTTTGTGCGAAAGGTGATGACGCGAGACCGTGTGATACCAACTGCTGTAAGTTATTGTTGGCTTTATAGTGCCCGTGGGCAGCCGCGATCCGATAGTAGCGAGCCACTTCGTCGTACTCTTTCGGGCCCTTTGATTTCTCAAGGAAGCGGGCGTACCGAAAAAGCTTGTCGGCCTCCGCGTCGAGTACTGGAAGATGGTCGGCCTCGATAACGCATTCAAAGGCGAGATTGGTTCGGACGCTAGATAAATCTGCAACGGTTTGCATGGGATTCTCCTTTGGGCATGCCATCAAGACCGACGTCATAGTTACTAAGAATAAGGATCGCATTTGTCAATCCAGATAGGTCCGCTTAGGATCTTCTCGGTAGAATTCGATCAAGGACGCTATGGGAGCCATTTTCATCACCGCCCTTTCCTTGTTCTTCTTTATTATATCTCCCCACCATTTAAACGCCTGCCTCACATCCGCCTGCGCCCCCTTCCCACCCGTATGTATCTCCCACAACCGCTTCCGCAACGGCCCGGTCACCCCCGTATGTTCATGGCAGATATTCAATTCACTATCCGCCGCCATGCTGCGGGTATTGATATTCGCCGAGCCCAGCGTCATGAACACGTCGTCGATAATCATCAGCTTTGAATGCACGTACACGTGCTCCCATTTTTGCCGGGTGGAGAATCCGGTGCGACCAGCGTGCAGACGTGGACCTTCAGGCCGGGGATTTCGGTCGGCGCGATGGCCTCCTGGGGCGCTTTCATCTGGTCGACCAGTTCCGCCTGCTTTTCTCGCGCCTGCCTCAGGTTCTCGACKGCTTCCGCCAGCTTCTTCACGGTGATCGCTGCGTCCACATACGGGCGCATTCCCTCGGCGCCCTGTATGGCTCCACGGGCTTGCTTCTCCGCCGCGACCGCCTCGTCATATTCCTTTTGCAAGGCCTCGCGCCGCTTGTCCTGCCGTTCGAGTTTCGCCACACCGGGGATGGTGTCGGCGCGGCCCAGGGCCTCCAGCATCCGGTAGGTGTTGACCGTGCCGGGGCCGATGCCCTCGTCGCTCGCATTGGTGACGACAAACAGGTGGATGGGGCCATGCTCGCCCGGGTCGCGGCCCCAGGCTATCTGCTTTGCGGCGGCCGCCTTGATTTGCTCGGCCAATGGCGGAAAGCGGAAATACTG
>NZ_JBFTLH010000020.1:0-108890 GCF_056396345.1 Cupriavidus sp. 05T42 | reverse complement strand
GATTATGAAGAACAACCTGCGTTTCGTCAACAGGTCAGCGAAGTTTTTTTCGCTGCGGTCAGCGCTGGAAAACTCCTCAGCCCGACCACCCATCAACCCCGCAACCCTTGTCGCTGCTGCGTTTGCAGCGCGGTTTGTGTTGCGAGGGGGCGAATATTAAGGGAGCCAACGCAGGCTGGCAAGGGGTTTCGCAAAAGAATTTTCGGGCGCAGTAGAATCGCCCCATGACGACACCGCCTGACCTGATGACCTACGTGCCCGAACGCCTCGCGAGCCGCGACGCCGGCGCCCTCGATGCGCACGCGCTCGCCACCGCCCTCGCGCGGCCGATCGTATTCGTCGACCTGGAAACCACGGGCGCCGATGCCCAGCGTGACCGCATTACCGAGATCGGCGTGGTCGAAGTCGGCCCGGACGGCATCCAGGAATGGGACACGCTGCTGGACCCACAGGCCAGCATCCCGTCTTTCATCCAGGGCATGACCGGCATTACTGAAGAGATGGTGCGCGGCAAACCCACGTTCGAGTCGATTGCCGAGTCGCTGGCAGAGCGGCTGCAAGGCCGCCTCTTCGTGGCCCACAACGCGCGCTTCGACTACGGCTTCCTGAAGAATGCGTTCCGGCGCGCTGGCATCACCTTCCGCGCCGACGTGCTTTGCACCGTGCGACTGTCGCGCGCGCTGTTCCCGTCGGTGGAGCGCCATGGCCTGGACGCGCTGATCGCCCGCTTCGGCCTGACGCCCAAGGGCCGTCACCGCGCGCTGGCGGACGCCGAACTACTCTGGCAGTTCTGGCAGAAGCTCCATGGTCTCTATACCGTGGATCTGGTGGAATCGGCCGTCAAGTCGCTGGTGAAGCAGGCGAGCCTCCCGGCCGGCCTGTCCGAGACCGCGCTCGACGAGGTACCCGATCGTCCCGGCGTCTACCTGTTCTATGGCGACGAAGACGCGCCGCTCTACGTTGGCAAGAGCATTCACCTGCGTCAGCGCATCAAAAGCCATTTCTCGGGCGACCATCGCCATGAGAAGGAGATGCGCCTGGCGCGAGGCGTGCGGCGCGTGGCGTGGCACGAGACCGGCGGCGAAGTCGGCGCGCTGCTGATGGAGGCGCAGTTGGTCAAGTCACTGCAGCCGCTGCACAACCAGTTGCTGCGCCAGAACAGCGAACTGTTCTCGTGGGAGATCCCCGATGGCCTGCCCGTGCCGCGCCTGCGCTCGGACCGGCACGTGGATTTCAGCCGCCATGCCAATCTCTATGGCGCGTTCGGCAGCCGCGCCGCAGCCCAGGCCCGGCTGCGGGAGTTGGCGGAGGAACACACGCTCTGTCTGACCACGCTGATGCTCGAACMCACGCACCGGCGGGGCAACCCGTGTTTCGCGCGACAGTTGCATCGCTGCGCGGGCGCCTGCACGGGCGACGAATCGCGCGCGGCGCATCGGGAGCGGACGATGGCCGCCATCGCCACGCTGGCATTGCAGCCGTGGCCATTCGCCGGCGCGGTGGCGTGGCGGGAATCGGATCAGCCCCAACAGCCATGGCACGTGCTGGAGAACTGGTGCTATCTCGGGTCCGTGACGGACCTCGACGCGGCGGCTGCCCTGCTCGCCGCGCCGGCCCGGTTCGATGTCGATACCTACCAGATCCTCGCGCCGCGCCTGGACGCCCTGCGCGCCTCGGCGGTGCCGCTCGCGGCGTCCCGACCGTTTGCGCTGACGCCACCGGAGCCGCCGGCGCCCAGCCGCGCTCCGTCGATMAAACGCCCCGCCCGGACAACCGAGCGTTCATCGGATACACAAACCCTCACCCTGTTCGCCTKATCGGAGTCGGGATCCGGGTCGGCAGGCAATGTGCGGCGGCGCGCATAGTGGCGTTGCCAGCCGGGCGCCCGCTCGGCTAGTCTGCCGAGGAGGGTTCGCTACCTAGATGGAGCCGCCATGCCCGCGTTGCCCCGCCTTCCGTTTGCCGCCGCCGTGCTCTGCGCGGCCGGCGTGACCATTGGCTGCACCAGCGTCGATGGCGGCGCCATGCATCGGATCTTCGCATCCTGGCAGGGCGCGCCTGTMGAGCAGGTGCAGGCTCAGTGGGGGCCGCCGCAGTCCGTGCAGAGCACGCCGGCCGGCACCGCCTATATATGGGTCGACGAACTGCCGACGGCGCACCCGCCCGGCAGCGGCCCGCGCGATGCGCAGCTTGAGCCACCTGCCTCCACGGCACGATGTCAGCGCAAGCTGCTGGCCGCCGCCAACGGCAAGGTCACCGGCGGGGAGTGGAGCGGTAATGCCTGCTGCGTGCAGACGCTGGTCGGCCAGTGCGCAGGCCTGCCCCGCAAAACGTCCGGATCGTAAACCCCAATTTGACGCTGCGGTATACGAAACCATAATGTGCGGACATAGAACCGAATCCGAATTCGAATACGGAATCCGCCATGCAAGCATCCTTTCCGAGTGTKACGAATAGCACGTCTTCGTCCACAGCCTTCCCCCGCATCGATACCCCCTCGATTCTCCAGCCACCCCGCCAGCGCCGCGCCAAGGAAACGGAACAGGCGCTGCTGACCGCCGGCCGCGAGTTGCTCGCGCAGCGCKACTTCGCCTCCGTCTCGGTGGCGCAGATCGCGGCGGCCTGCCAGGTGTCCGTKGGCGCCTTCTACGGTCGCTTCCGCGACAAGATGGCGTTCTTCGACGCCCTGCGCACGCTCGTGATGGAAGAGACCGACGCCTCCGTTGCGCGCTACCTGAACGAAGGGCGCTGGGCCGAGACGCCGCCGCGCCAGATCGTCGAGAAGACGATGCGTTTCCTGCTGACCGGCTGCCACAACAACCGGGGCGTGATTCGCGCATCACTCAAGCACGCCACCACGCGCCCCGAGGAATGGCTGCCGCATCAGAAGAACGGCCAGGAAATCGTCGACCGGCTCGTGGCGCTGCTGGTGCCGCGCCTGCCCGGCCCGCCAGAAGAAGCCGAGCAGCGCGTGCGCTTTGCCATGCAGGTGGTCTTCGGCATGATCGTCAACGCGGTGCTGAACGACCCCGGCCCGCTCACGCTCGCCGATGAACGGCTACCCGTGGAACTCACGCGCATGGTGGCGAGCTACCTGGACCTCTGAGCGCCCCCCGCCCTACCGCCACACCTCGCTTCACCCCCAGTTCCCCCGCTTTTTCCGGACGGCCCCGCTCCCAATGGGGCCATCCGATCTCGCCGCAACATAGCGGCGCCGCCTGTTTTCAGGCCGGATATAACGTGGAGACAACACCATGAAGCATTCCATCGCGTCACGCAGGAGACTGGCCGCGCGCGTTGCCGGCGTCATGCTCGGGCTGGTTTCACTGGCCACGCATGCGCAGGGTGACTACCCGACCAAACCGATTCGCCTGATCGTGCCGTATCCCGCTGGTGGGCTGACCGACACGATGGCGCGCCAGGTGGCCGACGGGCTGTCCAAGCGCCTGGGCCAGACCGTGGTCGTGGAGAACAAGGGCGGCGCGGGCGGCATCATCGGCACGGATTTCGTCGCCAAGTCCGCCCCGGACGGCTACACGCTGCTGATGACGATTCCCGGGCCGATCACGTCCAACATCGCGCTATATAAGAAGCTGCCCTATGACCCGCGCACCGATCTGCGGCCACTCTCGGACATCGCCATGGCGCGCACCGTGCTGACGGTCAACCCGACGGTGCCCGCGAAGACCGTCAAGGAGCTGCTGGCCTACGCGCAGCAGTCGCCGGGCAAGCTGCGGATGGGCTCGTGGGGCCCCGGCACCTTGCCGCACACCATCCAGGCTTATATGGACAAGACCTACGGCGTGGATATCCTCCACGTGCCGTATCGCGGCGAAGGCCCGCTGGTCACCGACCTCCTCGCCGGGCAGGTCAACATGACGATCAGTTCCGTGACCACGCTGCGGCAGTACGTTGCCACCGGCAAGCTGCGGGCACTGGCAGTGTCCGGCACCACGCGCGCCCGCGGGATGCCCGATGTGCCGACGTTCGCCGAAGCGGGCTATGGCGATGAGGCGTACAAGATCGTCGGGCCGACCACGCTGATGGCGCCCGCCAAGACGCCCGAAGCCATCGTCGAGAAACTGGGCCGCGAGGTCGTGGCGCTGGTCAAGTCGCCCGAGTTCCAGGCGAAGATCGACGAGATGGGTCTCGAGCCCATCGGCAGCTCCCCGGCGGAAGCGCAGCGCGCCTACAAGGCCTACCTGCCGGTGATCCTGAAGCTGGCCGCCGACACCGGAGTGACGCTGGACTGACCCGGGCCGCCCTCTCCGCGCCGGACAATGCAGCGCGGAGATGGCCGGTATGAATTCCGGAGCAGCTTGCTTTGCGGGCGGGAGGCAGGCTTCTAGAATCCGTCTCACGATGATTTTCCGGCGCGAGACGCCCCCTTCCCATGGCAACGCTATTCCTGGTCCGTCACGGACAAGCCTCGTTCGGGGCCGCCAACTATGATTGCCTGTCCGACGTGGGCCGCCAGCAGGCGCGCTGGCTGGGCGAGTATTTCCGCGACCGGGGCGTCAGCTTCCGGCGCGTGGTGGCCGGCTCGCTGGTGCGCCAGCAGGACACGGCCACCGAGATCCTCGCCGGCATGGGGGCGACCGATACCGCCGTGGTGTCCCATCCCGGCCTCAATGAATACGATGGCGAGGCGCTGTATCGCAGTTTCACCAAGGGCGGCGATCATCGCGCCCATCAGAACGGCGACTACCAGGACTACTGGCGCACGTTCCGTGCGGCGTTCGCGGCCTGGACGCAGGACACGTTGACCGGCATGCCGGAGACCTGGACTGATTTCGGCGCGCGGATGCAGTCCGCGCTGACGCACGCCACCGAGGGCGCGGCGCGCGAGGATGCGCTGCTCGTGGTCAGCTCGGGCGGCGCCATCGGCCGCGCGGTGGCCGACCTGCTCGGCGCGCCGACGCAGACCGCCATTGAACTGAACCTGCAGTTCCGCAATACCGGTTTCTGCGAGCTGATCGTGGGACGCGGCACGCAGCGGCTGCTGAGCTTCAACAACGTGCCGCACCTCGAGCACGCCGAGYGCCGCAAGGCCATCACGTTCGCCTGAGGCGCCCGCCTCAGGCTACCGCCTCAGCGCTGCGACAGCGCGAGGCGCCCCGCCAGCGCGAGAAACACCGTGCCGGCAAACCAGTTCATCGCCCGCTGCACGCGGGCCGAGCGCATCAGCACACGGCCAAACACGCCCGAGAACCACGCAATCGCGCCGAAGACCAGCAGCGTGGCGAGGATGAACACGAAGCCGAGCACCATCAGCTGCAGCGCCACGTGCCCGCGCTCGGCCACGACGAACTGCGGCAGGAAGGCCAGGAAGAAGATCACGACCTTCGGATTGGTGAGGTTCATCACCACGCCGCGCCAGTACATGCGGCGGGGCGGATTGGCATCGGCATGTTGCGGTGACATCTCCCCCACCGGTGCGCGGAACGCCTGCCACGCCAGCCAGACCAGATAGAGCGCCCCGGCGACCTTGAGGACCGTAAAGGCCATCGCCGATGCCGCCAGCAGCGCGGCCAGCCCCACCGCCACCACCGCCGTGTGCACGAGCAGTCCGGTGCAGAGCCCAAGCACCACGGTCAGCCCGGCGCGCGTGCCATGCATGGCCGACTGGAGCAGCACGAAGATGTTGTCGGGGCCGGGCGCCAGGCTCAGCAGGACGGCAATCCCGAGGAATGTCAGCAGGGTGTCGATCGACGGCATCGGTGTTCTCCGTGCATTGAGAGCGCCATGGTAGCGGAACACCGCGCGGCGCGTGGGGCCTGACTATCCATCCACATCCTCGATCAATTCATCCAAACAATCAATTTATCAGCTTAATCGGTCACTCCTACACTGCTTTMACTTCGACAGCGGTGCGCACGAACGGGCGGCGACCGCGCGGGGCAATCCCATCCTTGAGGGCTGCCGCGCAAGCAATCCCGAACGACAACGAGGAGACAGACGATGCAAGCACGTGCACCGATGCGGCACGCGGTAGCGCTCGCCCTGACGGGCGCCATGGCCATGTTGACGGCCTGCGGTGGCAGCGACGACAACAACGGCGGCGGGAGCAGTGGCGGCGGTGGTGGCGGTGGCACGCCCCAGACGCATGCGCCCACGCAGACGCTCAAGATCACCGGCACGCAGGACTTCGCGGGCAGCTACGGCAGCGTGGGCCAGTACGAGCAACTGACGGGCACCCTCAGCGGCGAGGTCGACCCGAAAGACCCGAAGAACGCCATCATCCAGGACCTGGCGCTGGCGCCCGTCAACGCGAACGGCATGGTCGAGTACTCGGCCGACTTCGTCATGCTCAAGCCCAAGGACATGAGCAAGGCCAGCGGCGTGCTGCGCTACGACGCGCCCAATCGCGGCAATATCCTGACCATGGTCAACCCCGCCGCGAGCCCGAGCGATGCCGTCTACCTGGAGCGCGGCTACGTGCTGCTGTACTCGGCCTGGCAGGGCGATGTACCGAAATCGAGCCCGGCACGGCTGACCGTGACGGTGCCGGTGGCGAAGAATGCCGATGGCACCGCGATCACCGGCACCTATCGGACCGAACTGGTGCCGGGCGCGGCCGCGCCGGCGATGACGCTGCCCGGCGGCGTATTCAACGGCACGATGATCCCCTACGCGCCGGCCAGCCTCGACAACACCCAGCCCGGCTACTCGCTGACGCGGCGCGTCAATGAGACCGATGCGCGCGTGGCAATTCCCGCCAGCGACTGGAAATTCGCCACGTGCGACGCCAGCGCCAACGCGTTCCCCGGCAAGCCCGACCCGGCCAGCATCTGCCTGCGCGGCGGCTTCGATCCGAAGTACCTCTATGAACTCGTGTACGTGGCGAAGGACCCGAAGGTGATGGGCGTGGGGCTGGCCGCGCTGCGGGACACCGTGAGCTTCTTCCGCAGCAAGGCCGCGGACGGCGCCGGCACGCCGAACCCGGTGGCGGGTCGCATCACCCACACGCTGGGCCAGGGGACGTCGCAGTCCGGCAATGCGATGAAAACCTTCCTGCACCTGGGCTTCAACCAGGCGCTCGACGGCTCGAAGGTCTTCGACGGCATCTACGCCCACGTGGCGGCCCGCCAGACCAACATCAACACGCGCTTCGCCGTGCCGGGCGGCGGTGGCGGCCTGCGTACCGACCACTCGGCGTTCGGCCAGACCGCGCCGCGCGGCCTCGACAAGGACTACGTGGACGATATCTCGGGCACCAAGGGCGGCGTGATGGCGCGCTGCTCGGCGTCGAACACCTGCCCGAAGTTCTTCCTCGGCCTGTCCGGCACCGAGTTCTGGCAGTTGCAGGGCTCGCCGGTGCTGACCGACGCCAACGGCTTCGCCGACCTGAAGCAGCCGGACAACGCCCGTATCTATTACTACACGGGCGCCCAGCACGGCGGGGCGGGCGGCACGGCCAGCATCAGCTTCGCGCCCACCCGTAATGTCTACCCGGCCGGCACGGTGATCCAGCACAACGACACCTTCCGTGCGCTGTTCATCGATCTCGAGGACTGGGTCGTGCGCGGCACCACGCCGCCTGCCAGCCAGGTGCCGGCGCTGGCCGATGGCTCGCTGGTGCGCCCAGCCGACGTGGCCTTCCCCGTCATGAAGGGCGTGACGTGGGCCGTGAGCGGCGTGCAGACGGCGGTGCCTGACTTCCAGTACCTGGCGCGCTACAACGGCTATCCGTTGCTCGACTTCGGCCCGCAGTACCGGCGCGAGGACGAGTCCGGGATCGCCACGGAGCTGCCGCCGGCGTACCTGAACCGCGACTACGCGATCCTCGTGCCGCAGGTGGACCCCTCGACGGGCATCCCCAAGGCGGGCATCCACAGCGTGGAGGCGCGCGCGCCGCTGGGCACCAGCGTCGAGTTCAACTATGTCGCCACGCCGGGCATCGTGGATCTGTCCAACCTGACCGGGTCCTTCCTCCCCTTCCACAAGACCGAGGCGGCGCGCGTCTCGGCCGGTGACGGACGGCCCTCGCTCGAGTCGCTGTACACGGACCAGGCCGGCTATGTGGCCGCGGTGACGGCGGCAGCCAACGACCTCGTGACGCAGCGGTTCCTGTTGCAACGCGATGCGGACGCGATCATCGCGCGGGCGGTGGCCCAGCCAGTGCTGCCCTGACGTCCACAAAAGAAAAGGCGCCGTGCGAGAGGCACGGCGCCTTTTTCTCCAACAATCGGGCATCAACCATCAGCCGCGGGCGCCATCCAGGAACGGATCGAAGCTGCGGGCGCCATCGGTGAAGGTGTCGTGCGTGCGGAAGCCATATCCATATTGGTCTGCCGGCACGCCGGTGCGGAACTGGTAGCCATACTGATCGGCGGGCACGGTGCCAGCCTGGGCGGCGCCGACGGTGGCCAGCGAAACGATCAGGGAAGCGGCGATCTTGAGGGCGGTGGTCTTGGTCATGATTTCTCTCCGGTATGTCATTAAGTGAATTTGAATGTCTTTTGGGCGGTGACTTCGTTTGCTTTGGCTCGTGTTCGCCGTCCATGGGTTGAATATTAGACCTTCGATGTGACCGATACGGGGATGAAGTTCCAATCAGTCATTCAGTTTTTTTGAATTTCCGTCGATCCCGTCCGGCCGGCCCGATAGCGCATCGGCGCGGGCGATGCGCTACAGTGGCGCGATCCTGTCTTTTCGCCCCCCCATGCGGCCGAAGGCTCTTGCCGCTGCGCCCCTTTCATGCCCCGTATCCCGCATCGTCCTGACTGGCTGGCCTGGCTTTGCTTCGTGCTTGTTGCGTGCATGCTGCCGCTGGCTGCCCATGCCGTCGGCGGCCCGCTGGCCGCGCTCGCGCTGAGTCAGAAGAAGGCGGCCCCGCCGCCGGCCTCGGCACCCGCACCCGCAGCCGCGCCCGCCAGCGCGGCGCTCGCCCAGTCGCTGGATCAAGTCATTTCCACGCTGCAGAACGACGTCGAGCGCCAGAATCTGGTTAGCCAGTTGCAGGCACTGCGGCGCGGCGTGGCGGCGGGCGGCGCCTCGGCCCCCGCTGCGGCCTCGGACGTGGCGGCAACGGCCGCATCCGCGCCTTCGCCCTCGCCCGGGCTGATCGGCGCCGTTGCCAAKGCCCTCGAGGAAATCGACAAGGCCCCGCGCAAGGACCACGGCGCGTGGCACTACTGGGGCTGGCGCATCCAGTTCGCCGGGGAGGAATGGCGCGAGGCGCTGACGGTCCGCGACACCCGCCCGGCGTTCATGTCCGTGCGCGAGTTCGCCACCATCCTCGCCGGCTGGGCGCTGACCGGCTGGCTGCTTTGGGAGCTGTCGCGGCGCATCCACCGGAATCGCCTGCGGCCCGCGCAGCCGGCCCACCTGCCCTCCGTGCCGTCGTGGATGGATGTCGGCATCTATTTTCTGCGCCGGATCGGGCCGTGGGTCGTGGCATTCGCGATGACCGTGCTGCTCGCGTACAAGGTCTACGGCCGTACGCCGGCCAGCATGGGCGGCGTGATGGTGGCGTATGCGATCGTGGCCGGCGCGATCATGTCTGCCACGTGCCAGGTGATCTTCGCGCTGTTCCACTCCGCGCACCGATCAAACGCCATACGAGACCTGCTCAAGCACTCGCCATGGCTGCTCTTCGTGACCGGCGCGCTCGCCGCGCTGGGCGAGGCCAGTACCGACCCCCGCATCGTGACCGCGCTGGGCGTCAATCTCGCCGCGCTCGTCGGCACCCTCGCCAACATCCTCGCCGCCATCCTGATTGCCGTCTTTGCGGTGCGTTTCCGCCGCCCCGTCGGCCAGTTGATCTCGCTGCGCCCGCTGGCATTCCGGCAGGCCCACCCGGCCATCGTGGACCTGCTGCGCCTGGCCGGGCATGCCTGGTATCTGCCGATGCTGGCCGTGGTGCTGTCCTCCGTGGTCGGCACCATCATGGCTACCGGGCATGCCGACGAGTTCCTGCGCCGCGCCGTGGTCACGGTGGCGCTGTTCGTGGCGGCGCTGCTGCTGACGCTMGTGGCGGGCCGCTMGCCCAAGGCCACGGTCCGCGCGCCGCGCCTGCGGGACCGCCGGCGCTCGGCCTATATCCAGCGTTTTGCCCGCTTCGGCATCGCGCTGGTGCGCGTCATCATCTGGATGGCGTTCGTCGAACTGGTGGCGCGCGTCTGGAATTCGTCGATCATCCGCCTGGCCGACTCGACCACGCTGGGCCGGCACATCACCGAATCGATCCTCAGCGTGGTCGGCGTGGTGCTGCTGGCGTGGCTGGTCTGGCTGCTGATCGACACCGCCATTACCCAGACGCTGACGCCGGGCCACGGGCGCGGCCAGCAGCCGAGCCTGCGCGCCAAGACCATCCTGCCGCTGGTGCGCAACGCGTCGTTCGTGGGGCTGCTGGTCATTGCGATGATCGCGGTGCTGGCCAATCTCGGCGTCAATGTCACGCCGCTGCTGGCGGGCGCCGGGGTGGTCGGCCTGGCCATCGGCTTCGGCGCCCAGAGCCTGGTGCAGGACCTGATTACCGGCCTGTTCATCGTGATCGAGGATTCGATTGCCATTGGCGATTCGATCGAGCTACCCGACCACGCCGGCGTGGTGGAAGGCATGACCATCCGCACGGTGAAGCTGCGCGACGGCAAGGGCGCCCTGCACACGCTGCCGTACAGCCAGATCAAGGCGGTGAAGAACCTGTCGCGCGGCTATGCGTTCGCCGTGTTCAGCATCGCGGTGGGCTATGAGAGCGACATCGACCGCGCCACCGAGGTGATCCGGGCGACCGGCGCCGAACTGGCCCGCGACCACCGCTACAGCCGCAACCTGCTCTCGGGGCTGGATATCCTGGGGCTCGACCGCTTCGACCCCAACGGCATCGTCGTGCTGGCGCAGTTCAAGACCAGGCCGCTGATGCAGGCCGAGATCACGCGGGGCTTCAACATGCGGCTGAAGCGAAATTTCGACGAAGCCGGCATCCGCATGGCCGCGCCACAACTGACCGTGCGCGTGGATGGCGGGGGGATCAGCCTGGACAGCGCCGGCGGCAAGCCTGGCGCGGAGGCCACCCCGCCGGGCGTCGGACTCGTCACGCGGACTGCCGGGAAATCGGCCTAATGCCCCCCGGTTGTGCAGCATTGTCCCCAGCCGTCACAAAGTTGTCGCTTTTGTGCAATGCAAAGCCGGAACATTCGCCAGGAATGCTTCAAATAACAGGGGCCGCGCATTACTATCACGCGAGCCCGCGCCAGATTGGCCGGGACCGCGCCCTTGCCGGCTCCCTCCCAAGGCGGGATGGCCCGATACAAGGCTTGTGCGGGATCATCGTCGTGACGGCCGGCCAACCCCCGGCCGGCAGTATCCAAACATAAAACAGGGGACCACGCCTCGCCGCAGTGGTCCTGAGGAAAAGGCGTTTGCCACCGGGGGAAATGAAAATGGGCGAACACCCGTCTGCCGACGATGTCTTCCATCGTCTGGTCGATAGCATCTATGAATCCGCCATGGACGTGGCGGCCATGCCAGAGGCGCTCGACCTCTTTTCCCGCTACACCTGCACCGGCAGCCCGCGCTACCTGATCTGGGACAAGCTCGCAGGCCAGGCACGCCTGGGCGTGACGCCGAACGGCTGCTACACCAGCGTCGGCACCATGCCGGACAGCATGCGCGCCCTCCCGGGACACTTCGCCAGCGCAGACGCCGTACCGGCATCGGTCGCCATGGCATCCGGTGCCGACACCCAACTGCTGACAAAACCCGTGGCGGCCGGCGGCGGCTATGACTGCATGGGCCTCGCCCGGGGCGTGCGGCTCTTCGACACCTCCGAAGTCTGCGTGCTGATGAGCGCCACACCCGGCGGCTGCGATGACTTCATGCCCGCCGACCACCGCGAGCGCCGCCTGGCGCAGGTAATGCCCCACTGGGCTCGCGCCGCCCGCATGCAGCACCGCAATTTCGAGCTGAGCGGCCTGGCTTCGCTGGGACTGGCCGGCCTCGATACCCTCGACTTCGGCGTGATGGTGCTCCAGGCGGACATGCGCGTGCGCTACGCCAACAGCTGGGCCGAATCGCTGGTACAGGCCGACGCCAACCTGGCGCTCGACAACGGCCTGCTGCGCGCGCGGCCGGAATCCCTGCAAGGCGTGCTGCGCGACCTGCTCCAGGCCGCCGTCCATGGCGGCCGCAACGGCGGCGCCGCGGCGGGATCCTGGATGCACATCACGTCGGGCGGCCAGCCCGTGCCGATCATCGTCATGCCGCTGGTCTCGCGCCAGCCGGTCGAAGGCCCGTGGCAACTGCCGGCGGCCATGATGCTGCTGGGCAATTCCGAGTCCCGCTCGGTGCTGGACGCCGCCGTGCTGACGTCGCTGTTCGGCCTGTCGAAGAAGGAAAGCATCATCGCCATCCGCCTCGCCGCCGGCGAGACGCTGAACGAGATCGCCGAGCGCGAGTTCCTGTCGCCCCACACCGTGCGCGTGCATATCCGCGACACGCTGCGCAAGACCGGCACGCACCGCCAGTCGGAACTGGTGCGGCTGCTGCACCTGCTGCCGGGCGTGGATCTGGACCGGGCCGGGGCGTCGTCGACAGCCCGGCCGAGGGCGGCCAAGCTGCGATAACTCCCTCGCGCATCAGGCATCGGCGGTGTCTTCCCGCAGCCGTGGCGCAAGCCACGGCGTCAGCACCAGCAGCGCCACCGATGCGGCAACCAGCACCCCATAGGATGCCTGGAAATGCCCCGTCACGTCGCGCAGGAAGCCAAAGACAAACGGTCCAAGCGCGGCAACAAGGTAGCCCACGAACAGCATGAAGGCGGTCCATTGGCTCGCTTCATGATGGGACGTGGTGTTGTCCAGGGGCAGCGTCATGGCCAAGGCGAAGCAGACGCCCTGGCCCAGGGCGAGCGCCACCACCGGCATCACCCCGAACATGCCCGGCGACCACCAAAGCACGCCGGCGCCCCCTATCGAGAGCAGAGCCGCCCAGGCCAGCCAGCCGCGACGGTCCAATGACTTGCCGGTGACATAGCCCGACAGGAAGCTGCTGATCGCGATCATTGCGGCGAACAAGCCCAGATTGACACCCGCGCTCAGCGCGTTGATCTGCAATTCCCGGCTGCTCTCCCCTACCCAGGCGAAGCAGGCGTAGCAGATGAACTGACCGATCCCGAAATACATGGCAATCAGCCAGGCCCGCCCCGAGCGCCATGGCGCACGGCTGACCGCGGCTTCCACACGGGCAGCGTGCGACTTCGACGGAAATGCCGATGTCAGGCGGCGCCAGCTCACAATGGCGAGGACGCAGACCACGGCCCAGATGCCGGCGCCCAGCCGCCAGCCGCCACCGGCGTGGGCGATGACCTCGCTACCCACCGCCGCCAACGTTGCCCCGATACCGAGCCCGGCGGCATAGATGCCCATGAAGAACGCGGCCTCGCCGGAGAAATGGCTCTTGATCCAGCCGCCGAGGAGCGGCCCGGAAATCGCGACCCCAATCCCAACCAGCAGCGTGGCGAACAACAGGCTGCCGGGCGATCCGGCGAATGCCCGCAGGGCCAACGCCACGCCCAACAACGCAAGCGAGAACAGCACCACCCGGTCGCCGCCGAAGCGGCGGCCGATTGCCGGCACGAAGATCGCGCAGATACCCATGCACAGGTCAGGAATGGCGGTCAGCAGCGCCGCCTCCGCGTGTTTCATGCCGAATTCCGACTGAATGGCATGCACCAGCGGCCCCATCGACACAATGCCCGGTCTCAGCGACAGCGCCATGATGAACAGGCCAAGTCCAGCAAACAGCCTGAGCGATCGGTCTTCCTGCGTGGTAGCAACCAACACTGGCTTCTCCTGGTTCTAAAAGGGGGGATCCGGCGTCAGGCGTCAGGCGCCGTCGGTGAACGGGCTGCGCTGGTCTTGCACCGAGCGGGCGCCGTCGAGATACGGGTCCGCCGAGCGGGCGCCTTCGGTGTACGGGTCGCGGGCCGCCGTCGCCGAGCGGGCACCTTCGCTGAACACATCCCGCGCGCTCTGCACGGCGCGGGCGCCATCGCTGTACGGGTCGCGGGCGCCAAGGACGGAAGCTTGTGCGCCGACAGCGGCGGCAGCGAGGGCAACGGCGAGAACGAGGCGGGAGGTGAAGGTCTTGGACATGATCGATTTCCTTGGTGGATGCGTGAGCGGGTTGCAGTCGTGTGTGATGCCAAGGCAGCGATCCGCTGTGTCGTTGTCGCGTTGCGCTGCCATGGATGCTATTTAAGCCCGCTCACGTATCGCGCTCGTGGCGTATTTGCCCCCTTAGTGTCGCGTCCCGTATCGCGCGTGCGGCCAGATACAAAGGCGTACAAAAGGACGGGGCGACGTGCCGGATCGGCAGTTCGCCCCGTACGGCCTACGCCGACAGCCGCGCCGCGACAGTCACTTCCAGCATGTGCAGCCGGTCCTGGCCCCAGAACAACTCCCCGTCGAAGACATACGACGGCGAACCGAATACCCCGGCGGCCACGGCTTCGTCGGTATTGCGCCGGTATGTCTCCTGGGTGTCTGCCGAGCGCGCCCGCACAAGCGTCGCGTCCGCGTTGAACCCCTGCGCGGCGAGGATCTCGCGCAGCGTGGCCTCCGACGAGATATCGCGCTCCTCGCACCATTGCGCGCGGAGGATGGCCTTGTACAGCTCCAGCACCGGCAGCCCCTGCGCATCCACGGCGATGACGATGCCCGACGCGAGGTCCGCGTTCGGGCACATGGTTTTCGGCAGCGGATTGACCTGGATGTTCAGGTGGCGGCACCACCGCGCCAGTTCCGTGATGCGGTATTGCTGCCGCTCGGGCGAGCGCTGCCCCAGCAGTACGCCCCCTGTTCGCGCATACACCTCGGGCAGGTTCACGGGCTTGTGCCGGATCTCGACGCCCTGGCGCCGCGCCAGCGCATCGAGCCGATCCGCGCCCAGATACGCCCAGTCCGAATTCAGCCAGAAGTAATAGTCGATGACAGGTCGGTTCGCGCGGGTCATACGTGTCGGCTCCCGTTGACCGCCGCTACCGGCAAGCCGACCAGTGCTGTTTCCCGCATGCAGGCCGCGCTCACGAATGCGATGACACTCAGCGCACCGAGGTACCAGACGATATAGGTCGGGCTGCCGCCGCCGTACTTCAGCAGCGACGTGGCGACGATCGGCGCCAGCCCGCCTCCGATGGCGCCCGAGACCTGCACGGCAATCGAGATGCCGCTGTAGCGCACCTCGGCGGGGAACTGCGCGGCAAAGAGGCTGCCTTCCGGTGCATAGAGACAGGCGTAGACCAGCCCGATGGCAATGGAGAGCGCGATGGTGATGTTGCGTGGATCCAGCGACTGCAACAGGTCGAAGAACTGCGACGAGAACAACAGGATGCCGACCGTACCGGCCATGAACACCCACTTGAAGCCGATGCGATCCGCCAGCATGCCGCACAGGGGCATGGTGAACAGCGCGATGGCAGCGCCCCAAACCGTGGCGTCGAGCATCACTGTCTTGGGGATGCCCAACGTGCCGGTGGCATAGGCCAGCGCGAACGTGACCACCGTGTAGAACCAAGTCACCTCGGCCAGCCGGCCGCCCACCACGGTCAGGACCTGGCGCGGATACTGGCGCAGCACGACCATTGCCGGCATTTCCACCTTCTCGCCCTGCTTCTTCATCTGCTCGAAGTCCGGCGACTCGGCCACCTTGGCGCGAATGAACCAGCCTACCGCCAGCAGGACGACGCTCGCCAGGAACGGCACGCGCCAGCCCCAAGTCAGCATGTCCTGCTCCGRCAGCGTCGCCACCATCCCCATCGCCAGCGACGACAGCACCAGCCCCGGCGCGACCCCAGCCTGCGGCAGGCTGCCGAAGAAGCCCTTCTTGCCTTCGGGCGCATGCTCCACGGCCATCAGCACCGCGCCGCCCCACTCGCCGCCGACCGCAATCCCTTGTAGCAACCGCAGCAGCACCAGCGCCACGGCAGCCCAGTAGCCGATGCTGTCGTACGACGGAATCAGGCCAATCAGGATCGTGGGAATACCCATCATGAACAGCGTGATCAGCAGCATCGACTTGCGGCCCATCCGATCGCCAAAATGGCCGAAGACGATGCCGCCGAGCGGCCGGGCGAAGAACCCCACCGAGTAGGTGGCGAAGGCCGCCAGCGTACCCGTCAGGGGATCGAATGACGGAAAGAAGATCTTGTTGAAGATCAGTGCGGCGGCCGTGCCGTACAGGAAGAAGTCATACCATTCGATCGTCGTGCCCATCATGCTCGCCAGGCCCGCGGTGATATACGCGCGGCGTGAGCGCGCGGCAGGAATCTTGTTCATCGTAACGCTCCTTGGATTCGGATAAGCCGTCGGCCATGCGCCGGCGGCAGGCACTCAGGCGGGTGGCAGCGGCGCGATGCCGTGCGTCTGGCGCGCCCAGTACGCGAAGGTGGCGTTGACGATGGAAGGCTTGAGCAGGTAGTCGTGGGCCTCGCGGGCGAGCGCATCGTCCACGGGCGTCAGCGGGCCGAAAGCCTGCGCACGGATCTGCATCCGCGCGGCGCGTTCGAGGTAGACCGAGAGATAGGTGGCTTCCTCGCAGGTCTTGCCCGCGGTCAGGTAGCCGTGGTGCGCCAGGATGATCGACCGTTTGTCGCCCAGCGCTGCGGAGATGATCACGCCCTCCTGGTCCGCGATCGGCACGCCGGGCCATTCGCCCAGGAATGCACAATCGTCGTGCAACGGCGTCATGTCCATCTGCGCGATGACCAGTGGCTGGCGCGCGGCGGCCAGTGCCGAGGCCCAGGGCGAATGCGTATGGATGATCGAATTGACGTCCGGGCGCGCGTCGTACACCCACAGATGGAAACGCGTGGCGGGGTTGGGCATCCCATCGCCCGTCAGCGTGTTGAGGTCACGATCCACCTCGATGAAGTCGTCCGGCGTCGCCTCGTCGAAACCGAGGCCGAAGCGCAGCGTCCAGTAGGCGCCGGGGCGCTCCGACCGCACGCTGATCTGGCCGGCCAGACCGGCTTCCTGCTCGGTCATCGCCAGGATGCGGCAGGCGTAGGCCATGGTCTCCTGCATGGTGCGCGGCCTGTTGCGCAGGTGCCTCGCCATCTCGTTGGTGGCGCGCGTGTCGAAGTACGACTTGTCTCTGAGGGGGGCGTTCATGTCTTCTCTTCTCCGTGGAATGCCATCCGGCAACCGGTGCGGGGCATGAAGGGAAGTATGAAAACCAGGCGCCTGCCGTGCTATGTAGCCACGCGCATAGCTGCTATCTCACTGCGTCACGGCTTGAGGGTGCGGGCCACCTGCAAGGCCGAGGCGAGCAGGACGTCCGCCAGCGGCAGCGCGTGGCGGGCGGCGTGAGTGACGGCCACCATACGGCGGCGCAGCAACGGGCTGCGGATCTTGAGCTTGTGCAGGCCGTACTCGTGGAGCAGCTTGTCGGGTAGCCGGCACGGCAGGATGCAATCGCCCACGCCAGCAGAGACCAGCTTCAGGATGGCATCGACAGTCTCGGCCTCGGCCACATACGTGGGCTGCAACCCGGCGCTCTCCACCATCCGGCGTAGCGCGTAGCCGTGCGGAAAGCCGACGAGGCGCAGCGGCTGGCCGCGCAAGTCGAGCCCGTCCTGGGACGCGGACTGCAGCCCATCTGAACGCTGCAGCGTGACCAGGCACATCTCGTCCTCGAACAGCGGATGCGTGGTCAGGGTGGCCGTATCGACCGCGGTGTCGTAGACCACGCCAAGATCGGCCTTGCCGCTTTCCACCAGCGCCACCACATCGGCCGAACTGCGTCCCATCAGCGAAAGATTGACGTTGGGATGGGCGCTGACAAAGCTGGCCACCACGTCGGCGATGAAGTAATAGCTGACCGTGTGGACGATTGCCAGCCGGACGGTTCCCTGCGTGGTGCCGTGGGCATCGCGGATCGCATCCACAGCCTGGTCGATCGCGCGGTACGGCCCTTCGAGGGCCTCCTGCAGCTTCTGCCCAGCCTCGGTCAAGGCCACGCCACGGCCAGTTCGCACGAACAGGGGCTTGCCGAGCTGCGCCTCCAGCGTGGCGAGTTGCCGGCTGACGCCCGACTGGGTCTGATCGAGATCCTCCGCCGCCCTGGACAGCGACTTGAGTTCGGCAATACGAAGGAAAATGCGGAGAAGACGGTCAGGCGTATCCATGGGGGAGCGGCTGGCTTCCCTGGAAGGGCCAGTTTAGTGATGTGTCGACACGGTACAGCAGCCGCATGCGGCCGCAATGCGCAGATACCCGGCCCAGCCATGGGGCATGGCCGAGTGCGGGTATCTGTACAGCAACGTTCGTGCCAGTTTTTTAAGCCGCCTTCCGATGCTGGTGCTTCCGCTCCGGCTTGCACTCGTACTTGAGTTCGCGCCGGCCGTCCTCGTAGGCCACCTCGAGCCGCACGGTGAAGCCCCAGAGGCGCGTCACGTGGCGCACCACTTCGTCGAAGCTGTGTGCCAGCGGGCGGCGGTCGCTCTGCAGGTGGCGCAGCGTCAGGGAGCGGTCTCCGCCCACATCCACGTTCGTCACCTGGATATTGGGCTCCATGTTGGAGAGGTCGTACTGGTTCGCCAGCAGCTGGCGAATCGCGCGATAGCCTTCGTCGTCATGGATGGCCGTCACGCGCAGCTTGCCTTCGCGATCGTCGTCGAGGACCGAGAACAGCTTCAGCTCGCGGATCACGCGCGGCGACAGGAACTGGAGCAGGAAGCTTTCGTCCTTGAAGTTGCGCATCGCGAAGTCCAGCGTCTGGCGCCAGTCGCTGCCCGCGATCTCGGGCGCCCAGCGGCGGTCCTCCTCGGTCGGGTTCTCGCACATGCGGCGCAGGTCCTGGAACATCAGGAAACCCAGCGTGTAGGGGTTCAGGCCGCTGTAGTAGGGGCTGTGGTACGGCGGCTGGTAGATGACGTTGGTGTGGGCCTGCAGCAGTTCGAGCATGAAGGCGTCGTTGACGAGCTTCTCCTCGTAGAGCTGGTGCAGGATCGTGTAGTGCCAGAACGTGGCCCAGCCTTCGTTCATCACCTTGGTCTGGCGCTGCGGATAGAAGTACTGCGCGATCTTGCGCACGATGCGCACGATCTCCCGCTGCCACGGCTGCAGCTTGGGCGCGTTCTTCTCGATGAAGTACAGCAGGTTCTCCTGCGGCTCCGGCGGGAAGGCGATTTCCGGCTCCATCGCCTCCTCTTCCTCCTTGAGCAGATGCGACCGGTGCTTGGGCAAGGTGCGCCAGAGATCGTTCACCTGCATCTGGAGGTAGCTCTCGCGCTCGGTCTGGCGTGCCTGCTCCTCGGTGATCGACAGCTTCTTGGGCCGCTTGTAGCGGTCCACGCCGTAGTTCTGCAAGGCATGGCACGAGTCCAGCAGCAACTCCACTTCCTGCTCGCCGTAGCGCTGCTCGCACTCGGCCACGTAGTTCTTGGCGAAGAGCAGGTAGTCGATGATCGCGTCGGCGTTGGTCCAGGTGCGGAACAGGTAGTTGCCCTTGAAGAACGAGTTGTGCCCGTAACAGGCGTGCGCGATGGTCAGCGCCTGCATCGGCATCGTGTTCTCCTCCATCAGGTACGCGATGCACGGATTGGAGTTGATCACGATCTCGTAGGCCAGCCCCATGTGGCCGCGCTGGTAGCTGCGCTCCGAGGAGAGGAAATGCTTGCCGTACGACCAATGGTTGTATCCCACCGGCAGCCCGGCCGATGCATACGCGTCGAGCATCTGCTCGGCGGTGATGATCTCGATCTGGTTCGGATACGAGTCGAGCCCGAACTCGCCGGCAATGCGGGCGATCTCGCGGTCATAGCGCTGGATCAGCTCGAAGGTCCACTCCGAGCCTGTGGATAGGTAAGCCATGAACTTCCTCCCTTATCCCATGAACGTACGCGGATGCGCCGCCGTGCCGGCGCGCCGCTACCTGCCGGGCCAGGCGGCCCGCTTCTGGAAGAGATCGTGCAGCACCGGGTAGATCTCGTCGGCACCGATGATGCGCTGCATCGCGAAGTGCTCGAACTGGTTCTTCACCGTGAGATATTCCTCCCACAGGTTCTGCGGTTCCTCGGATGCCACTTCCACATAGGCGTAGTACTGCACCAGCGGCAGGATCGACTCGCGCAGCAGCCGGCCGCACAGTTCGGAGTCCCCCGCCCAGTTGTCGCCATCGGACGCCTGCGCGCAGTAGATGTTCCACTGGCTCGCCGGATAGCGGTCGTGAATCACCTCCACCATCAGCTTCAGCGCGCTGGACACTACCGTGCCGCCCGATTCGCGCGAGTGGAAGAAGTCTTCCTCCTCCACTTCCTTGGCCACCGTGTGGTGACGGATGAACACCACGTCGATCCGCTCGTAGTTGCGCTTCAGGAACAGGTACAGCAGCATGAAGAAGCGCTTGGCCAGGTCCTTGCGGCTCTCGTCCATCGAGCCGGACACGTCCATCAGGCAGAACATCACCGCCTGGGCCTGCGGGCGCTTCTTGAGCACGCGGTTGTTGTAGCGCAGGTCGAGCTTTTCGATGAAGGGCACGCGGTCCACGCAGGCGCGCAGGTGCCGCATCTTCTCCATCATCTCCACCGCCGTGTCCGTATAGGGGCCGTGCGCCTCGATTTCCTCGCTGTAGGCAGCTTCGAGTTCGCGCAGACGCTTCTGGTACGGGCTCGACAGCGCGATCCGGCGGCCGAGCGAGCTACGCATCGTGCGCAGGATGGAGAGATTCGATGGGGTGCCGTCGATCGAGAACCCGGCGCGCACCTTGCGCACCTCGGCGATCTTGGCGAGGTGGCGCTTGGCCAGGTCCGGTAGCGCCATGTCCTCGAAGAAGAAATTCAGGAAGTCCTCGCGCGACAGGGTGAAGACGAAATCATCCTCGCCCTCCCCGCTGTCGCTGGCCCGCGAGCCGCCGCCACCACTGCCCTGCTGCTGGCGGTCGAAGCTGTCACCCCGGACGAACTTCTTGTTGCCGGGGTGAATCCACTCGCGCTTGCCGCCCTGGCCGTGATGAAACACCGGCTCGGTGATGTCCTTGACCGGAATGGACACCTGGCCACTTTGCTCGATGTCCATGATCTTCCGGCCGGACACCGCCTTCGCCACCGCTTGCCGGATCTGCTCGCGGTATCGCTTGATGAAGCGTTGCTGGTTGACGGCACTCTTGTTGCCGCCGTTTTCGCGCCGATCGATGACCGTAGCCATAAGCCGTCCGCCCGCCTTGATAAGCCGCAACCGCGAGGTCGCGTGGATGAAGGAGACCGCGTCCGGTTGCTGTTACGACGATTTCCTGACGCGCAGATACCACTCCACCAGTAGTCGAACCTGCTTCGGCGTGTACCCTTTCTCCACCATCCGGTTGACGAAGTTCTCGTGCTTGTCCTGGTCCTCCCGCGTCGATTTCGCGTTGAACGAGATCACCGGCAGCAGGTCCTCCGTGGTGGAGAACATGCGCTTCTCGATCACCATCCGCAGCTTCTCGTAGCTGGTCCAGACCGGGTTCTTGCCACCGTTGTTGGCGCGCGCCCGCAGCACGAAGTTGACGATCTCGTTGCGGAAATCCTTCGGGTTCGAGATCCCCGCGGGCTTCTCCACCTTCTCGAGTTCATCGTTCAACGCGTTGCGATCGAGGATTTCGCCGGTGTTCGGATCGCGGTACTCCTGGTCCTGGATCCACAGATCGGCGAACACCACGTAACGGTCGAAGATGTTCTGGCCATACTCGGAATACGATTCCAGGTAAGCGGTCTGGATCTCCTTGCCGATGAACTCCACGAACGGCGTGGTCAGGTACTCCTTGATGTACGAGAGCAGCTTGGCTTCCTGCTCCGGCGGGAACTGCTCGCGCTCGATCTGCTGCTCGAGCACATAGAGCAGGTGCACCGGGTTGGCCGCGACCTCGGTATTGTCGAAGTTGAACACCTTGGACAACACCTTGAACGCGAAGCGCGTGGACAGCCCGTTCATGCCTTCGTCGATGCCGGCGTAGTCGCGGTACTCCTGGTACGACTTCGCCTTCGGGTCCACGTCCTTGAGGCTTTCACCGTCATAGACACGCATCTTCGAGAACACGTTCGAGTTCTCCGGCTCCTTGATCCGCGTGAGCACCGCGAACTGCGCCATCATCTTGAGCGTGTTCGGGGCGTTGGGCGCCGCCGAGAGCGAACTGCTGCGCAGCAGCTTGTCGTAGATCTTGACCTCGTCCKACACGCGCAGGCAGTACGGCACCTTCACGATATAGATCCGGTCGAGGAATGCCTCGTTGTTCTTGTCAGCCTTGAAGGTCTGCCATTCCGCCTCGTTCGAGTGGGCGAGGATCACGCCATCGAACGGAATCGCGCCGAAGCCTTCCGTACCCTTGTAGTTGCCTTCCTGCGTAGCGGTCAGCAACGGGTGCAGGACTTTGATGGGCGCCTTGAACATTTCCACGAACTCAAGCAGGCCACGGTTGGCCAGGCAAAGTCCGCCGGAATAGGAATAGGCATCCGGATCGTCCTGCGGGAAATCCTCCAGTTTGCKAATGTCGACCTTGCCGACCAGCGAGGAGATATCCTGGTTGTTTTCATCGCCAGGCTCCGTCTTGGAAATCGCGATCTGCGACAGCACCGATGGCCTGAGCTTGACCACGCGGAACTTGGTGATATCGCCATTGAACTCGTGCAGGCGCTTGACCGCCCACGGCGAGGGAATGGTATTCAGGTAGCGCACCGGAATGCCATAGTCCTCCTCCATGATCTTGCCGTCTTCGTCGGAAGAGAACAGCCCGAGCGGCGATTCATGGATGGGGGAACCCTTCAGCGCATAGATGGGAATCTCTTCCATCAGCGCCTTGAGCTTTTCCGCGAGAGACGACTTGCCGCCGCCCGGGGGCCCGAGCAGATACAGGATCTGCTTGCGTTCCTCAAGGCCCTGCGCCGCGTGCTTGAAGAAGGAGACGATCTGCTCGATCGTGTCTTCCATTCCATAGAAGTCGCGGAAGGCCGGGTAGACCCGGATGACCTTGTTGAAGAACAGTCGGGACAGTCGAGGATCGTGGTGGGTATCCACCAGTTCAGGCTGTCCGATTGCGGCGAGCATACGTTCGGCAGCAGTCGCGTAGGCAGTAGGATCCTTCTTGCAGATCTCCAGGTACTCCTGGATGCTGTATTCCTCTTCCTTGCGTGCTTCGAAGCGCGTGGCGTAGTGGCCAAAAATGTCCATACCTCACTCCCGTCAGAGTCCCACGTCCGAGGCGAAGGCAGTTTGACTCCCCTAAGACATTCGCGGCAATTTTGCGTTCCACCACCCCGGCCTGGCGGAGTTGCCATGTTGCGAAGTCTTTACTTCATCATAGTCAAATAACGGCGTTCATGAGGACAGAGTTGACGTGTGATGCACGTCCGTTCGTTCCTTGCGACACGCAACGCAACACAACTCGCTTCGCGTTTCGCACTGCACGAATCCCTCGCTGTTCTCATCCCGCTGCGACGGGCCATTGACCATGCTTGTGACACACCTTACACCTTTCCGGCGTGAAGTGCACAACGCCGTGTGTAACGATGCATCGAATCCAGTAACGTCTGACACGTCTGTCGGTCATGCACCGACATCGCTTCTGCAGAGCGCTTTCACTATGCCGCGACACGTGACCATCCGCCATCGTGCAAACGAACGATCCGCGCATGACGTCATGCGCAATGCGTGCGCACAGCAGCATGACGGGCAAGCTTCGCGCCTGCCTTCATGACATAGCTTTCGACCACCGCGCGCATGGCGATGATGACCACGCGGGCGTCGGTGTTTTCGCTGCGGCAAGTTGCCGCGTGAAGATTCATGAGGGGCCGTCAGCAGTGTCGACCACCGAGTGCCAATCGGACTTCGCATTGCACGCCCCACTGCACGCCCGACCCGGCGCGCATGCACCGACATTGCGTTTGCTCCCGGTGGCAGCCTGCGCCACGCACCGCGCAAGTGCGCGCGGCGCTGGCCCGCCACCCTGCGGGACGGTACKAGCACTTTGCGTGCCACGGTCCGCGCGCGCGGCGTTTTGCGTCGCAGCAATTTCCGAAGCGGGCGCACACACGATCACACGTGTGGCGCCGCCAATGGCTTGGCGTGGATCAGATCGGATCCCAGTTGATCACGTCGGGCGAGCGATCGAGCGCGAAGAAGCTGCTGCGCATGGCCGGCATGGCGATCTCCGCCACGGTCTCCGGCGTCCAGCCCTCGCTGGTATGCACCGAGCGCACCGGGCGCGGCTGGCTCATCAGCATGATCTCGTTGGCGCGTACGGCGAAGATCTGGGCGTTGACCTCGTGCGCGGCGTCGCTGGCCAGGAACACGGCCACGGGCGAGATCTTGCCCGCCTCCATCTTCTGCAGCCGCGCCACGCGCGCCTTCTCCTCCGGCGTCTCGGACGGAATCGAGCTGGTCATGCGGCTCCAGGCGAATGGCGCGATGCAGTTCGAACGCACGTTGAAGCGCGCCATATCCAGCGCGATGGATTTCGAGAGCGCCGCGATGCCCAGCTTCGCCGCCGAATAGTTGGCCTGGCCGAGGTTGCCGATCAGGCCCGAGGTCGACGTCATATGAACGAACGCCCCGCTCTCCTGGTCCTTGAAGTAGTTGGCCGCCGCGCGGCTGACATAGAACGTGCCGTTCAGGTGCACGTCGATGACCGAGCGCCATTCTTCCTMGTTCATCTTGAAGAACATGCGATCGCGCAGGTTGCCGGCGTTGTTGACGACCGCGTCGATGCGGCCAAAGTGGTCCAGCGCGCATTGCACGATGGCATTGGCCGAACTCCAGCCAGACACGCTGTCGGTGTTGGCCACGGCCTCGCCGCCCGCCGCGCGGATCTCCGCCGCCACGCGCTCGGCCGGGCCGGCGTCGCCGCCCTCGCCGGTCATGCTCACGCCCAGGTCGTTCGCCACCACCTTGGCGCCGGCCGCCGCCATGCCGAGGGCAATCCCACGCCCGATGCCGCCACCCGCGCCCGTCACCACCACCACCTTGCCTGCCATCAAACCGCTCATCGTCTCGCTCCTGTTCTGCGCACTGGCGCGCCATTGCCGCCGCACCGGGGAACATCCCCGTTTTATTGCGGCGCAAGATACGATAGATTGTCGGCGCTGACTTTGGAATTCACAAATCACAAAAGTGGCCTTTGGCACGAACGAAACCATGCACTACGATTTGACCGACCTGCGCCTCTTCCTCAACGTGGGGGAGACCGAGAACCTGACGCGGGCGGCCGAACGCAGCTTCCTGTCCCTGCCTGCCGCCAGCACGCGCATCAAGCAGCTGGAGGAGGCGTTCCAGACCCAGTTGCTGATCCGCCAKGTGAAAGGCGTGCGCCTGACACCGGCCGGCGACGCCCTGCTGCGCCACGCGCGGGAGGTGTTCCGCGAGCTGGAGTGCATGCATTCCGACTTGCGGCCCTATGCCAAGGGCGTGAAGGGGCGGGTCCGGCTGCTGGCCAACACCACGGCCACCAACTCCTTCCTGGCCACGGCGCTGTCGCGCTTCCTGTCCGAGAACCCCGATGTCGATGTCGAGCTGGAGGAGCACCTGTCCGCCGAAATCGTCTCGGCCATCGGCGCGGGCGCGGCCGACCTGGGCATCGTGGCCGGCGAGGTGGCCACCCAGGACCTGGACGCGATGCAGCTCTGCAGCGACGAACTGATCGTGATCGCCCCGGTCAACCATCCGCTGCCGGCGTTCAAGACGCTGCATTTCGCCGATCTGCTCGATAGCTGCCGCTTCGTCGGGCTGAACCAGTTCTCGGCGATCCAGTCCTTCCTGGACCGGATTGCCAATGGCATGGGCAAGCGCATCAGCCTGCGGATCCAGGTGGGCAGCTTCGACGCGGTGTGCCGGATGGTGGAAGCCGGCGCCGGCATCGCCATCGTGCCGAACAGTTGCGCGCGCCGCTACGCCAGCCGCAAGGTGCTGCGCTTTATCCGGCTGGAGGACGACTGGGCGCGCCGCGAGCTGCGGCTCGTGCGCCGGCCCGGGCGCGAACTGCCCCAGTTCGCCGAAACGCTGATCCAGTATCTGGTGGAGGCGGCGCGGGAGCCGGTCTAGCCGGTCTCCCGCCGCCCCGGGGTCAGCGGGCCGTCAGTCCGCCTTCACCCCGGCTTCCTTGATGATCGGCGACCATTTGTCGATCTCCGCCGCCAGCCAGGTGCGCAGCCCCTCAGGCGTCTGCTTGTCCGCCGGCACGATCACCGCGCCGAGTTCCTGGAGCCGCGCCGCCACCGCCGGGTCCTTCAGCGAGGCGCGCAGCGCGCCGTTGAGCTTGTCGATCACCGCCGGCGGCGTGCCCTTGGGCGCGTAGATGCCGTGCCAGACCTTGACTTCGAAGCCCTTCAGCCCGCCCTCGCGCAGCGTGGGGGTATTCGGCAGCGCGGGAATCCGCTCCGCCGTGGTCACGCCGTACAGCTTCACCTTCTCCGCCTTGATATGCGGCAGCGTCTGCGTGGTCTGGTCGCAGAGCACATCCACCTGACCGCCCAGCAGCGCGGTCAGCGCCGGCGCGGTGCCCTGGTACGGAATCGTCTGCAATTCCACGCCGATGGCCTTCTGGAACAGCATGCCGCATAGCTGCGACACGGCGCCCAGCCCGGCGTTCGCCAGGTTCACCTTGTTCTGGTTCTGCTTGATATAGGTAATCAGCTCCGGCAGCGTGTTGGCCGGCAGGTCGTGCCGGCCCAGCAGCGTCATCGGCACGTCCGCCACCTGGCCGACGAAGCTGAAGTCCGTCAGCGGCTTGTACGACAGCTTGGAGTACAGCGCCGGCGCCGTGGCCATGCCGTTGTGATGGATCAGGATCGTGTAGCCGTCCGGCGCGGCCTTGGCCACGTAGGCGGCGGACACCGTGCCGCCCGCCCCGAGGCGGTTTTCCACCACCACGGTCTGGCCCAGCGACTTGGACATCGCCGCCGCCACCGAGCGCGCCACCACGTCCGTGGGGCCGCCCGCCGCGAATGGCACGACCATGGTGATGGGCTTGGCCGGATACGGATMTGCCGCGTGGCTGCGTCCCGGCAGGGTCAGGGCCACGGCGGCGGCCATGCCAAGTGCCGCCCACAGCACGTTTCGGCAATGATGGGCGATCACGGCGGTCTTCGGCCTGGATGATTTCATACAGCGTCTCCTGGGTGCGCGTGTTCCACGCGTCTGGTTTGAGAATCGATGGCCGCAGCGTGGAAGCAATCGCCGCGCGGCACAATTCCGATTTGCCGAAGGCGGAGCACGGCGCCCGTGAAGTGCAAGGGTTCCCCCTAATGGGTCCCTGCCCCCCCGGACCGGCCGGGCCAGATTCCCAAACCCCCTGGCCCCGCCCCAAAGCCTCGCTTCGGCAAATCCGAATGTCCCCGGCGTGGCCCCTCGGGAATAATGGCCACACTTCGACACGGACCGACATTGCCATGCTTCCCGAACAGGACCAAGACCAGATTTACCCGGAAATCCGCGAAGCCGTGCGCGACCTCTGCGCGGGTTTCGACTCCGCCTACTGGCAGCGGGTGGAGGAACAGAACGCGTTTCCGGAGACCTTCGTCCAGGCGCTGACGCAGGCCGGCTGGCTCTCCGCGCTGATTCCCGAGGCCTACGGCGGCTCCGGCCTGCCGCTGACGGCGGCGTCGGTGATCATGGAGGAGATCAACCGCAGCGGCGGCAACTCGGGCGCCTGCCACGGCCAGATGTACGTGATGGGCTGCCTGCTGCGCCATGGCTCCGAGGCCCAGAAGCAGCGCTGGCTGCCGGCCATCGCCTCCGGCGAGCTGCGCATGCAGTCGATGGCCGTGACCGAGCCGACCACCGGCACGGACACCACCAAGCTCAAGACCACCGCCGTGCGCCAGGGCGACAAATACATCGTCAACGGCCAGAAGGTGTGGATTTCGCGCGTGCAGCACTCGGACCTGATGCTGCTGCTGGCCCGCACCACGCCGCTGGATCAGGTGAAGAAGAAGTCGGAGGGCCTGTCCGTGTTCGTGGTGGACCTGCGCGAGGCCATCGGCAAGGGCCTGACCGTCCAGCCGATCCGCAACATKGTCAACCACGAGACCAACGAGCTGTTCTTCGACAACCTGGAGATCCCCGCCGAGAACCTGATCGGCGAGGAAGGCCGTGGGCTCAAGTACATCCTCGACGGCCTGAACGCCGAGCGCATCCTGATTGCCGCCGAGTGCATCGGCGACGGCTACTGGTTCGTCGAGCGCGCCAGCAGCTATGCGCGCGAGCGCATCGTGTTCGACCGCCCCATCGGCCAGAACCAGGGCGTGCAGTTCCCCATCGCCCGTTCGTTCGTCAACGTGGAGGCGGCCAGCCTGATGCGCTACAAGGCCGCCCAGCTGTTCGACGCCGGCAAGCCCTGCGGCAAGGAGGCCAATATCGCCAAGCTGCTGGCCGCCGATGCCTCGTGGGAGGCCGCCAACGTCTGMCTGCAGACMCACGGCGGTTTCGGCTTCGCCGCCGAGTACGACATCGAGCGCAAGTTCCGCGAGACGCGCCTGTACCAGGTGGCGCCGATCTCGACCAACCTGATCCTGTCCTACGTGGCCGAACACGTGCTGGACCTGCCCCGTTCCTACTGAGATTGCCGAGATTCCCATGTCCGACCAAGCCGCACCGCAATACCCGACGCGCCAGCTTTGCGACTTCCTGGCCCGCCTGACGCTCGACGACGTCCCCGCGCCGGTCATCGAGCGCACCAAGGACCTGTTTCTCGACTGGATGGCATCGGCCATCGCCGGCAAGGACGCGCCCGCCGTGCGCCGCATCCAGGAATTCGCCGCCGCGATGGGGCCGCAGGGCGGCGACGCCGAGGTCTTTGTCGACCGGCGCCGCACCTCGCCCTACTTCGCCGCGCTGATCAACGGCGCCTCGTCCCACGTGGTGGAACAGGATGATGTGCATAACGGCTCGGTGCTGCATCCGGCCGCCGTGGTGTTCCCGGCCGTGGTGGCCGCCGCGCAGGCCGAGGGCAAGACCGGCGCCGAGGTGCTGCTGGCCAGCATCGCCGGCTACGAGGCCGGCATCCGCATCGGCGAATTCATGGGCCGCTCGCACTACCGGGTGTTCCACACCACCGGCACGGTCGGCACGCTGGCGGCTGCGGCGGCGGTGGCCAAGCTGTTTGGCCTGGATGCGGAAGGCATCAACCAGGCGCTCGGCTCCGCCGGCACGCAGGCCGCCGGCCTGTGGGAATTCCTGCGCGACGCCGCCGACTCCAAGCAACTGCACACGGCCAAGGCCGCCGCCGATGGGCTCCAGTCGGCCTGGCTCGCCCGCGCGGGCTTTACCGGCGCCCGGCAGATCCTCGAAGGGGCGCAGGGCATGGCTGCCGGCATGTCGAGCGATGCCAACCCCGCCGCGCTGACCGATGGCCTGGGCACGCGCTGGGCCACGGCAGAGACCTCGTTCAAGTTCTTCGCCTCGTGCCGCCATACGCACCCCGCCGCCGACGCGCTCAAGGCGCTGATGCAGCGCGATGGCCTGCGCGCCAGCGACATCGCCGCCGTCACCGCCCATGTACACCAGGGCGCCATCGACGTGCTCGGCCCGGTGGTGGACCCGCGCACCATTCATCAGGCCAAGTTCTCGATGGGCACCGTGCTCGGGCTGGTAGCCTGGTATGCCCACGCCGGGCTGGGTGAATTCGAGGAGCACGCGCTGCGCGACGCCGAGGTGGCCGCGTTCCGCGACAAGGTCACCATGGAGCTGGACGACGAGATCAACGCCGCCTATCCGCGCCAGTGGATTGGCCGCGTGACCGTGCGCACCAACGATGGCCGCACGCTAGGCGCCCGCGTGGACGTACCCAAGGGTGATCCGGACAACACGCTGTCGCGCCCCGAACTGGAGACCAAGGCGATCCAGCTCGGCGCGTTCCGGCACGGCGCCACGGAAGCCGAGATGCGCACGATCATCGCGCGCGTCTGGCAACTCGAACAGGCGGCCGACGTGCGCGACTGGCTGCCGTTCGCCCGCTGACAGGAAGGAATCMAATCCCATGACCCAGACCCCCACGCTCGAACAACTGCGCGAATGGATCGGCCGCTCTGAGACACGCACCGAGACCCTCGCGCCCGAACCAGTCCTCGCGCTGGCCGCCACGCTGGACCTCGATGGCGAAGCCGTCGCCAGCCAGCCCCTGCCGCCGCTATGGCACTGGCTCTACTTCCTGCCGCGCGCCCCGCAACGCGACCTCGGCGCCGATGGCCATCCCGCGCTKGGCGGCTTCCTGCCGCCCGTGCCGCTGCCGCGCCGCATGTGGGCCGGCGGCGAGCTGACGTTCACGCGCGGCCTGCGCGTGGGCGACACGGTGACCAAGACCTCCACCATCACCGATGTGCAGCACAAGTCCGGCCGCACCGGCGAACTCTGGTTCGTGACGGTGGACCACGTGCTGACCGTGGACGGCGAGACCGCGCTGACCGAGCGGCACGACATCGTCTATCGCGCCATGCCCGAGCGCGGCACCCCCCAGCCGCCGCGCCCACGCCTGCCCCACACGGCGCAGTTCGGCCGCACGCTGCAGGCCGATCCGGTCATGCTGTTCCGCTTCTCGGCGCTCACGTTCAACGGGCACCGCATCCACTACGACCTGGACTACGTGCGTGACGTGGAAGGCTATCCCGGGCTGATCGTCCACGGCCCCCTGCAGGCCATGCTGATGCTGGAGCTGCTGCGGCACGCCCGGCCTGAGGCACGGGTGGCGCGCTTCGGCTTCCGTGGCGTGGCGCCGCTGTTCCATCAGGACACGGTGAGCGTAGGCGGGCAGGACGACCCGGAGCGCGATGGCCGGGTCATCCTGTGGACCGGCGACGATGCGGGCGGCCAGGCCATGCAGGCCTGGGCCGAGGTGGCGCGCTGAGCCAGCGCGCTCAGAGCGGATTCAACGCATAGAGGTACAGGATGGCGCCGTTCGCGCCCTCCTTGCTGTCGAACTTGAAGGCATTGCCGGACGGGTTGCCACGGATGCAGAACGAAATGGTGTCGTGGCCGCCGGCAATGGCCGTCTTGACCAGATCCGTGACGTTGAAGTACCGGTACGCCTTGGCCGTATCCAGGTACAGCGTAGCGGATGGCCCGCCGCAGGTCGGCGCGTTATGGTTGTTGATATGGTCCTCGTGCCAGTTGGTCGCCGTGCTCTGCGCACTGATGATGGCCGTGGCATCCACGCCGCCGCCCCAGATCATCAGCCGGTACTCCGGCGTGAACTCGGGCGGGATCTCCACGGCGCCCTTCGGAATCKGCATCATGATGTAGATCTTCGATTCCGGCTCGCTGCCGACCGCACGCTGGGTAAGCAGCGATGCCTCCTGCCCGAAGTTATCGTTCGCGGTCTCGCCGCCACGGACGGTGGCGTCCGCGGTAGGCCGGGTGAACGCATAGGCCACGGTGCGGGAGCAGGAACGGCTGAGGTTCAGGCAGTATTCAACGATGTACCGCATCGCGTCTTCGGTCCAGCCATTGAAGAAATCGGCGTGGGCCGTGTAGATCGAGCCCCAGTTCAGGCTCTCCACATTCCCGTTCTTGTCCAGCGTCGGGTCCATCGAGAGCTGCGCGTCCGTCAGATCCCTCACATCACCAATTTGGTAGGCGAGATTGAAGCTCAGGTGCGGCAGCGGCACGGGGTAGTCCGTCGGGCAGACCCCGTCGGCATTGGCATAGGCGATGTTGTTCCGGCCGCTTCGGAACGGATGCAGGTGCACCCCGTCCCAGCAGTTCGGAAACGCCAGCGCGATATTCAGCTGGACGTTGCCATTCGCGTCCGGCACGCAATCGTTCGGCGGCGTACGGGTGTAGCCCTTCTTCGATCCCGTGCAGAGGAAGTTGACCGCCACGCTGGGCCCCGTGCCACGGTGATCGCCGGCCAGCATCTGCAGCCCGGGCGGAATCACCGTGACCCGCCGGTGCGTGTTCGCCGGGAAGGCCCGGTTCTGGTAGTAGGTCTTCTGGTACTGGGGCGCCACCACGCGCCCATCCGGCAGCTTCAGCGAAGGCGCCCAGTAGGACGTGTTGTCCGCCGCGTTCTCGCAGGTGGAACTGTGCTCCGTGTACAGGTCTTCCGCCGTGGTGTTACCAGTGGTAGTGGTATGGCCGAAGAAGTCATGCGACATCGCGATCCCCGGCTTGCCGGGGTAGATGATCGGATCGTCCGGTAGCCGGTGCGAGTACGTGCAGCTGACGTTGGCGGCCCCCTCGCCAATCGCCTCGCCGCGCGCACTTGGGGCGCCGAACCACACGGCGGCCAGCAACACGCCGCCGCAGAGCACCGCGATCGAGTAATACAGGCGACTTTTCATGATGGAATCTCCCTCGCTGTGTGGATGCGAAGGATGTTCCCGCCATGGTCCCGACGGGACAATGGACGATGATGGGTCATCCCTCACCGCGCGCCGGGAGTCCCCCGCGCGGGTGAGGGAGGCGGGTCAGAGCGGAATCAGAGCGCCGCCGCCGTGCCCAGCAGCGCGGTGGACTGGCTGGACAAGGTCCCGCCATTGCCGTGCACGAGCGCGATCTCCGCCCCCGCCACCTGCCGTTCGCCGCACTCGCCGCGCAGCTGCCGCACCGCCTCGATGGTGATGAACATGCCGTACATGCCCGGATGCACGCATGACAGGCCGCCACCGTTGGTGTTCACCGGCAGCCGCCCGCCCGGGGCGATGGCCCCGCCGCTGACGAACGCCCCGCCCTCGCCCTTGGCGCAGAAGCCCAGGTCCTCGAGGAACAGGATCGTGTTGATCGTGAAGGCGTCATAGAGTTCGAGCACGTCCACGTCGGACGGCTTGAGCCCCGCCATCGCGAAGGCCCGGGCGCCGCTTTCCTGCGCCGCCGTCACCGTCACGTCCGGCATCGACGAAATCTGCCGGTGCCAGGTGGCCGTGGCGTTGCCGAGCACGTACACCGGCGGCTTGGCCAGCGACTTCGCGCGGTCGGCCCGCACCATCACGTAAGCGCCGGCGCCATCGGTCACCAGGCAGCAGTCGCGCACCGAGAGCGGGTCGGACACCATGCGGGCGCCCAGCACGTCCTMGATGGAGAGCGGGTCGCGCATCATCGCCTCGGGGTTCATCCGCGCCCACTGGCGCGCCGCCACGGCCACCTCGGCCAGCTGCGTGCGCGTGGTGCCGTACTGGTGCATGTGCCGCGCGGCGGCCAGCGCGTAGGAGGTGATCGGCGCCAGCGGCTGGTAGGGGTTCTCGTACGGCTGCGGGTCCAGCACGGCGCGCACCTTGCCGATGCCTGCCMGGCCCACCGTGGAGGTGCGCTGGTTGCTGCCGTAGCAGACCAGCACGGCGTCGCAGAGGCCGGCTTCCAGCGCCATCATCGCGGGCAGCATGTGCGAGACGAAGCTCGAGCCGCCGATCATCGTGCTGTCGACGAACTTMGGCTGGATGCCGAGGTACTCCGCCACCGGCATGACCCACATGGTGGCGCCGACGCTGGCCGTGGCGATGCCGTCGATGTCGCGCATCGACAGGCCGGCATCCTTGACGGCCGCCTTGGCCGCCTCCACGAGGATTTCCATCTCGGTCTTGCCATGGGCCTCGCCGAGGCCGGCCTGGCCCACGCCGACAATGGCCACGCCGCCGCGCAGGTGCGATCCGTTGCTTGCCATGGTTCAGCCCTCCCCAACCAGATCGAACACGACCAGCGCCGGTTCGGTATCGCTCTTTGCCGGCGCCACACGCGCCTTGACGCGCATGCCGATGCGCACCTCGGCCGGGGCGATGCCCTCGACCCGGCTCATCATCCGCACGCCTTCGTCCAGGTCCACCAGCACCACGTTGTAGTCGCCGCCCGCGTCGGGCTTGCGGCGCACCACGCTGGTCGAGTAGACCGTGCCGGTGCCGGCGGGGGTGGTCCAGGCCAGCGMATCACCGCCGCAGTGCGGGCAGATATTGCGCGGATAGAAGACATGGCGATGGCAGCCCCCGCAAAGCTGGATGCGGAACTGGCCGGCGGCCAGCGCCTCGGCGTACTGCTTGTCCGGACCGGGATCGGTCACGGCAGGAATGGATTGCGGCATGGGGTCTCCGGAAGGCGGGTCAGATCACCAGTTCGATCAGGAACGGGCCCTTGCGCTGGTTGGCCATCGCGAAGAGATCGGCAAAGGTTTCCATGTTGTCCACGCGCGCGGCCTCCACGCCCATGCCGTTGGCCATCTTGACCCAGTCCAGGTCCGGATTGCCGAGGTCGAGCATGTCGAGCGCGGTCTTGCCCGGGTTGGCGCCCACACCGGCCAGCTCACCCAGCAGGATCGCGTACTTGCGGTTGGCCAGCAGCACGATGGTGACGTCGAGCTTCTCGCGCGCCATGGTCCACAGCGATTGCAGCGTGTACATGCCCGAGCCATCGGCCTGCAGGGCCACCACGCGGCGGTCCGGTGCGGCGATGGCGGCGCCGGTGGCCAGCGGCAGGCCGGCGCCGATCGCACCGCCCGTCAGTTGCAGCCAGTCGTGCGGGGCGGCGTGCACGGTGCCCGGATAGAAGGCGCGGCCAAAGCTCACGCTCTCCTCCACCACCACGGCCTGCTCCGGCAGCAGCGCGGCCAGCGTCTGCGCCACGGCCTCGGAGGTCACGGCGCCCTTGGCGGTCTCGCGCGGCACCTGGGTGGCGGCAGCCGGCAGCGCGGCGTTGCGGGCGCCCAGTTCGTCGGCCAGCCGGGCCAGCGCCTCGGCCAGGTCTTCCTCGGCACGGGCCAGCACATGGATATTGGCGTCCTCGGGGTACGGGCGCGGCGACTGGCCCGGGTAGGCGAAGAACGTCACCGGCGCCGGCGCACCCACCAGGATCACGTTGCGGATGCCGGCGAGCTTGGCGCGCGCGACATCGCCCGAATACGGAATCCGGTCGACGGCCAGCCGGCCCCGGCCACGCGTGACGCGGGCGTTGGACATCGGCGTGATCAGGCGCGCGTCCGTGGCGGCGGCGATGCGGTGCGCATCGGCCAGCGCGGCTTCGCGCAGCGCGCTGCCGGCCAGCACGATCAGCGTGGGCTGGCCGCTGCGCAGCACGCGCGCGGCGTTCTGCACGGCGTCCGGGGAAACCTTGGGCACCGGCAGCGCCGGCAGCGGCGCGGCCACCTGGCCGCCGGCATCCCAGCACACGTCTGACGGCAGGATCAGGCTGGCGACACCACCCGGCGCGCCGCGCGCAGCCTGCACCGCCACGGCGGCGTCAGCCCCTACCGAGGCGGCACGGGTGGCCGTGCGCGTCCACACGGACACCGGGCGCGCCCAGCCTTCGGTATCGGCGGTCAGCGGCGCGTCGAGCGGCCGGTGGTAGGTCGCCTGATCGCCAATGATGTTGACGATGGGCGTCTGCGCGCGCCGTGCGTTATGGAGATTCGCCAGCCCATTGGCGAGGCCCGGGCCGCAGTGCAGCAGCGTGGCTGCCGGCTTGTCGGCCATGCGGGCGTAGCCGTCAGCGGCGCCGGTCACCACCCCCTCGAACAAACCCAGCACGCAGCGCATGCCGGGAATGCGGTCCAGCGCGGCCACGAAATGCATCTCGCTGGTGCCGGGGTTGGCGAAGCAGGTATCCACGCCGCAGGCCAGCAGCGTCTTGACAAGGCTTTCCGCGCCGTTCATCGGGGATTGGGTCGTCTCCATGTCTCGGGTTCCGTTCGGGTTATTTGTTGAGTGGGATCTGAATAATGTGCGGCATCAACCACGTGATGCCAGCAAGTCGAAATCTAGGCAGACGAATTCCGTCGGGAACTCGATGCGCGCGTAGTACACGATCACGTCGTCCACGCAGGCGAAGCGGCGCAACTCCGCCACCGGCGCGCCGACTGGCAGCTCCAGCGCCTTGGCGGCGTCGCCGCCGGCCGCCACGATGGACAGCCGCTGGCGCGCCGCCGAAACCTGGAGGCCGGGAAAGCGGTCCAGCACCGGCACCGAGGCGCCCTGGCGGAATGCCTCGGGCTCGCGCGCGAACACGGCTGCTTCTATATAGACCTCGCCCACGGCGAACGGCCGGCCGTCCAGCCGATGGGCGCGATGCAGGAAGTGATAGGCGGCGGCGCGGCGGGCGTCGCACGGCATGCCGAGGTCATCCGGCAGCGGCACGTCGGCGGTGGATTCGACGATGGCCTCGGTGGACAGGCGATCGCCCACGGCCACGGCCTGATCCCAACTGGTCGGCAGCGCCAGCGGGCGACGGTCACGCCCTGCCGCCTTGACGAAGGTGCCCCGCCCGCGCGAGCGCGCGACCAGCCCTTCGGCATCCAACTGGGAGATGGCGTGGTGCATGGTCATGCGCGCGACGCCGTATTCGCGACACAGCGCCTCGAGTGACGGAATCTGCTCACCGGGCCGCCATGCGCCGCTCTCGATCTGCCGGCGGAAGATCGTGGCGAGCTGGAGATAGACCGGCTCGCGGCTGCGGGAGAGAAGTTGGGCGGCGGCGTCGGACATGCGCGGCGCGAGATGCGCACTAATAAGATAAGGCGACTTTATAAAAGTCTAGTTGGCTAGACTACTAGGGTTTACGGCAAACCCCTTCCTCTCCCCCTTATCTGGCGCCGCTCTCGCGTGTGTTTACCCCTCCACGTCCGCCCATGGCCGGTGACAAAGCCCCGCAGAATGCCTCCATGCCCCGCGCGACGCCGGGGCGGGCGTGGCTGCCGCTTTGCAGCCATCTAAAGGAGTCATTCCATGTTGATGCGAGACGTGATCCCGCAAGTGCTGAACCGCGGTACGGCCCTGCTTGGCCAGGACGTACTGGAGACCCCGCCTCAAAAGACCTTCCACCATGCGATCGACATCTATCTCAAGGATTCGAATGCGTTCATGAACACTTACTTCGCCCGGTACTTCGAATGGCAGGGCATCTGCCGCGAGCGCTGGTTCCACGAGTGCATCCACGGCAACCTGCTGGCCGCCGGCGGCGTGTTCGTGACCAAGCGCGCCCACCAGGAGTACGTGGAGGAAACCTTCCCGTTCCAGCGCGTGGACTGCTACCTGAACACCTTCCAGGTGCGCCAGTGCTCGGCCTACCTGCTGTTCCGCTTCTGCGTGGAGGGGCGGCCGGTGTCGCTGGGCTACCAGCAGATCGTGTTCGCGGACCGGGACAAGCGCATCACGCGCTTCCCGAAGGAAATCATCGACAAGGTGAAGGAATACGAGCTGGTGCTGCCGCCGCTGACTAACTGATGAGTCGCGCGCCGTCGGGCTGGTTCAGCCGGTGGCGCGCGTGGGGAAGGGGCTGTCCGGCTCCACCGTGGCGTGGAAGCGCGGCAGCCGCAGCGTGAAGGTGGTGTGCACGCCCGGCACGGACTCACAGTCGATGCGGCCGCCAAACGCATCGGCCACGCGACGGCAGAAGGCCAGCCCGAGGCCGTTGCCGCTCCCGTGCGCCTTGGTCGAGAAGAACGGGTCGAAGATACGCGGCAGCACATCGGCGGGAATGCCCGAACCCGTATCGCGGCAGCGCAGCAGGTAGAAGCCGCCCTCGGCCGCGCCCGAGATCTCGATCCCGCCCTCGCCCTGCGCACGCACGGCGTAGAGGCCGTTCTTCAGCAGATTGAACAGCACGTAGACCAGCAGCGTGTCCGAGCCGACGAAGCGCCAGCCGGCCGGCATCGGCGCCAGGTGCACGCGCTCGCGCTCGCCGGGCTGGAACGGGTAGCGCGCCAGCGCCGCCTCCACGCAGGCCGCCAGCCCGTGCGGGGCAAAGCTGCGTCGATCCACACGCTCCAGCGTGACCGAGGCCAGCGCCATGTCGATGACCGTGCTGGTGCCATCCACCTCGCGCGTGATGCCCTCCACCACCGTGCCCATGCGCTCAAGCTGCCCCGGCCGCAGGCGATCTTCGATCAGCCCGTGCGCCACGGCCAGCCGGTAGCCCTCGATGACCTGCGGGAAGGTCCGCGCCATCTCCTGCGCCTGCATGCGGATGGTGGCCAACGGCGTGCGCACCTCGTGCGCCACGGTGGCCGCCAACGAGTACGGATGCATGAGGTTGTAGCGCACCACGGTCACGGCGAGGATGCCCAGGCTCAGCGCGATGCACACCACGCCCGGCGGATAGAACGCGTAGCCGTAGTTGACCGCGTAGTCGACCGCAGCCAGCGAATAGAGGCCCAGGCTTACCAGACAGAGATTGAAGCGGCGGCGGCGCTCCACGGTGGCATTGGCGCGCGCCACCCAGAGCAGCCATGCGCACCGGCACGCCAGCACCGCGGTCTGCGCCACATGCAGCGGATGCAGCGGCCCGGCCTTCGGATAATCGCCAAAAAACAGGGTGTAGTAGCCGGACACCACCTGGCTCGTGGTCAGCAGCAGCACGGCGAGGATCAGGCTCAGGCCGTATGAGGCCAGCACGGCGGGCCGCTMGCGGCGGCACTCGGTGACCTCGCAAATAAACTGATAGAACGTGGTCGGCAGGAACAGGATGAACAGGTAGCCGACCTTGGCGAGCACCACCGCCACGTCCGGGTGCGTGGCCTGGAACAGGAACGCCCAGGTGCCCTGCCACGCGAAAGTGGTCACGCACATCAGGAAGAACGCCGCCGACACGCGTGTCACGCCCTGGGTCACGAGCACATAGAGCCCATACCCAAGGAAGATCGCGGAAACGAAGGCGGGAAGGATCGCGTACATGCACAGCCGCGATGCGCGCGGCGCAGCAGGAGGGACCGCCATGGTACGGCGTGCGTGATCTGTCCGCACTAAAATTGGCTGTATTCAGACCTAAGCCGCGCTGAATTCGCAACGGTTACGGCCCTGCCCCACCGAAGGGGAATGGTGCTCCGTGGGGAAACAAAAACGGCGGGACTGATCGTCCCGCCGTGCGGAATGCCTGCCGGCATCGCTGCCGGCCCGTGCTGGATTACCAGCGCGTGTCGCGTTCCCAGGCCTTCAGTTCTTCCTCGGTGCGCTCCTTGGTGTAGCCATAGCGCTCCTGGATGCGGCCAGCGAGCTGGTCCCGCTTACCGTTGATGACCGTGAGGTCGTCGTCGGTGAGCTGGCCCCACTTCTCCTTGACCTTGCCCTTGGCCTGTTCCCACTTGCCTTCGATCTGGTCCCAATTCATGTACCACTCCTGTTGGCTATCCGACGGATTGGATTACTTGGCGTACTTGGCCTTCACGTTGGCCTGGCACTTGTCCTTGGCATCGCCGGACATCGCATCGCACTTTTCCTTGTCAGCCTTGTAGGCGGCGTCCACGGTGTCCTTCTTGGCGTCGGCGCGGGCTTCGGCCACATCGGTGCTGGTGCCCGTGGCGGCGGCCTTCTCAGTCTTGGCCGGGGCCAGGTTACGTTCGTGCGTGGCCTTGGCTTCCTTCACGCACACGTCCTTGTCGTTACCCTTCTTGTCGTCGCACATTTCCTTGGCGACGTCATAGTCACGGTCGGCCTTGGTCTTCATGGCCTTGGCGTGGGCTTTCTCGGTGCCGTCGCGCTTGGCTTCGGCATTGGCCTTGGCCACGTCACGGTCACGCTTGGCTTCGGCCTTGCAGACGTCCTTGGCGTTGGCCTTGAGGCCATCGCACTTGCTGCTGGCCGCCTTGTAGTCCGCATCCGCCTGCTTCGTGGCGGCGTCGTAGTCGGCTTTGGAGCCGGCCTGGGCGTAGGCGACGCCTGCCGGGGCGGCGAACATCATCGAACACATTGCTGCGGCAAGCCACTTTTTGGTCATCATGTCGTGCTCCTTTTCTTGGTGGATCCTTTGGACGGAACCCTGTTCTAGCCACACGCTGCATCAAACTCGCTGCGTCATGGCCACGCTGTACTTGCAGGTTACGTTTCCCCACCAGATCGAAGCAGAAGACCGCTGCTGAAATGTACGTAAGACAATTCCGACACTTCACATTTTTATTCAGTGGCGATGGAATAAAGTCGGGCATGGCGGGAATAAGCGCCCATGCCGTTCGTCTTACGCTGCAAGCGGTACAAGAACTTTTCCGGACACTCGCCATGAGCCAGACCCTGACCGACGACGCCCTGCGCGAAGTCATTCCGCGCCTGCGTCGCTTCGCCCTCACGCTGACCCGGCAGGAGGCGAGCGCCGACGACCTGGTGCAGGCGTGCCTGGAGCGCGCGCTGTCGCGCGGCGCCGCCCGCCACCACGACGGCGACCTGCGCGCATGGTTGTTCACAATCCTGTACCGCCAGTTCCTCGACGGCCAGCGCCGCGCCAAGCGCTACGCCGGCGTGCTGGCGCTGTTCGGCGTGGGTGACGATGCCGACATGGCGCCCTCCACCGAGGACGTGGTGCTGGCCCGCTCCGCGCTGCAAGCCTTCAACCACCTGCCGGCCGAGCAGCGTGCGCTGCTCACGCTGATCACCGTGGAGGGCCTGACCTACCAGGAAGCCGCCGATACGCTGGGCGTGGCCATCGGCACCATCATGTCCAGGCTGTCGCGCGCCCGCAAAGCCATGCGCGACATGACCGAAGGCCAACCCGCCCGTCCCACCGTCCAGGTCCTGAAATGACCATCCACAAGACGACCCAACACTCCCTGATGCCCGCCGACGCCGAACTCCACGCCTATGTGGATGGCGAACTCGACACTGCGCGCCGCGCCCAGATCGACGCGCTGCTGCCCACGCACCCGGACCTCGCCCGCCAGATCGACGCGATCCGGGCCGCCGCCCAGCAACTGCGCGCGAGCCTGCCGGAGCCCTCCCCGGCGGACACCCCGGCGCGGCTCGACCCCTTCCGCATCCGCCGCACCCTGCGCGACCGCGCGCAGCGCCGCATGGCCGTGGCCGCCTCGCTGGTGATGGCGCTCGGCATCGGCGGCGTGGGCGGCTGGCAGACCCGCGAACTCGCCATGCGCCAGAACTATCTGCCGATGGCCGACGCCGTGCAGGCCTACCGCATGTTCGCGGCCAGCGAGGGGCCGCAGGTGGTGGATGTGAGCGCGACCGATCCGCGCGCGCTCCAGTCCTGGCTCGACCGTCACTTCGTCCAGCCCGCCCCGCTGCCCGATTTCACCCAGTACGGCTTCCGGCCCGCCGGCGGGCGGCTGATGCCGACCGAGCAGGGCACGGCGGCGATGGTCCTGTACCGCAACGACCAGGGCCAGACCATCGTCTATTACGTACGGCCGCCGGGCAACCTGCTGCGCTTCGGCAACGGCAACCGGCAGGACGGCAACCTGCTGGCGCAGTACTGGCGGCAGGGCCGCTACTCCTATGCGGTGGTCAGCCCCACCGATACGCCGGTGACGCGCACGCTTCAGCAGGCGATCGAACCGTCACGCCGCGATGCCACCTAAATAGATAGCTCGATTCCCCGCTTGACGGGGCGCGCCATGCTCAATATTCTTTTTATGAACTTGTCGTTCATATTTGAACATTTCATTGAGCAACCGGCCGACGCGTAACGCATCGGCCACAAGACGGAGCGCCCCCATGGTTTCAGKAAAGATCGGCATCAACGGTGCCGGCATTGGCGGACTGGCCGCCGCCATCGCCCTGCGCAAGCTCGGCATGGATGTCGTGGTCTACGAGCAGGCGGCGCGGTTCGCACGTGTCGGCGCGGACATCAATCTCACGCCGAACGCGGTGCGCGCGCTGGACGGCCTGGGCGTGGGCGCCGCGCTGCGCGAAACGGCGGCCCGGCCCACGCACCGCATCAGCCGCACCTGGGACACCGGCGCGGAAACCTCCCGCCTCGCCATGTCGGACGAAGCCGAGCAGCGCTACGGTGCGCCGCAGCTCACCATGCACCGGGGCGACCTGATGGCCGCGCTGGAAGCCGCCGTGCCGGGCGCCTGCGTGCGGCTGGCGCATAAGGCCACCCACGTCGCGCCGAAGGACGGCGGGCGCGGCGCCACGCTGCGCTTCGCCAACGGCAATACCGAGGAGGTGGACGTGCTGATCGGCGCCGATGGCATCCACTCGATCGTCCGCACGGCCCTGCTGGGCGAGGAACACCCGATCTTCACCGGCGTGGTGGCCTACCGCGCCGTGGTGCCGGCGGAGAAGCTGGCCGGCGTGCCGAACCTCGGCGCCTTCACCAAGTGGTGGGGGCCCGAGCCGACCAGCCAGATCGTGACCTTCCCGCTCAATCGTGGCCGCGAGATCTTCGTGTTCGCCACCGTGGCGCAGGACAGCTGGCGCAACGAGTCCTGGACCACGCCGGGCCGGGTCGAGGACCTGCGCGCCGCCTACGCCGGCTTCCATCCCGATGCCCGCGCGCTGCTCGACGCCTGCGACGACGTGCTGATCTCCGCGCTGTACGTGCGCGACCCGCTGCCGTCCTGGTCGACCGGCCATATCGCGCTGATGGGCGATGCCTGCCATCCGATGATGCCGTTCATGGCGCAGGGCGCCGGCATGGCCATCGAGGACGGCGTGGTGCTGGCGCGCTGCCTGGCCGAGGCCAGCGACGACACCATCCCCGAGGCGCTGGCGCGCTACCAGGCGGCCCGCCATGACCGCACCAGCCGCATCCAGATCGGCTCGCGCGGCAACGAGTGGCTCAAGGCCGGCGGCAATGCGGACTGGGTGTACGATTACAACGCCTGGAACGTGGCGCTCGGCTGATCCTGCCTGCACCCGTTCCGTTTTTCTTTTCCACGTGCCGATGCCCAAGACCGCCGCGCCAGACGACTCCCTCGACAACCCCAATGCGTTCGATAGCGACGATGCCAGCGGCGCGTCGCAGGCGCTCGTGACCCCGGTCATGCGCGGCCTGCGGCTGCTGCGCTTCATTGCCGAAGGCGGCTCGACGGCCAATCTGAGCGAGGTGGGCCGGCGCATCGACGTGAACCGCGTGACGGTGATKCGCCTGCTGGCCACGCTGGAGCACGAGGGCATGGTCGAGCGGCTGCCGCAGGGCGGGCACACGGTGGGGTTCTCGTTCCTGAAGCTGGCGTCACGCGTGCTGGCGGCGAACGACCTCACCACCTTCGCGCGGCGCGTGCTGGCTCAGCTGAGCGGCTCACTGCAACTGTCGGCCTATCTGGCGGTACCGGACGGCGGCCACGTGCTCTACCTGCTGCGGGACATGCCCAACACCGGGCTGGTCAGCAACATCCAGGTCGGCAGCCGCGTGCCGGCGCACCTGACCACGCCGGGACGGATGCTGATTGCGCACCTGTCGCCCGAGGCGCTGCGCGAGCGGCTGGGCGATGACCCGCTGCCCACCGTGACCGGCCAGAGCCCCGCCACGCACGCCCGGCTGGCGGAGATCCTCGGCGCGGACCTGGAGCGCGGCTGCGCGTGGAGCTTCTCGGCCTTCGAGCCGGGCATCGACGCCTGCGCCGCGCCGGTGATGGATGCCACGGGCGACGTGATCGCCGCGATCAGCGTGGCCGGCCCGCAGCAGCGCTTCGAGGCGGACGGCACGCTGCGCGAACGGGTGGAAAAGGAAGTGAAAGCGGCAGCGAAGGACCTGTCGGCGCTGCTGGGGTATCGGGCGGGCAAGCGCTAAACGGCTTCGGGATACGCCGCCCCTCTCCCCCGGCCCCTCTCCCGCTAGCGGGCCACCGTCAAGCCTCCAGCTTCATCGGCATCGACCTGCGCCGGGCCTTGGTCGCCAAGTACAGCGCGTGCGCCACGGCGGGCGCCACCGGGCCGAGCGACACCTCGCCGCAGCCCTGCGGGGGCCGGTCGCTCGGCACGATCACCACGTCGACCTTCGGCATCTCCGCCAGTTGCAGCAGCGGATAGTCGTGGAAGTTGCTCTGCTGCACCACGCCCGCCTTGAACGTGATCTCGCTCTTGAGCGTGTTGGTCAGCGCAAAGCCGATGCCGCCCTCGATATTGGCGCGGATCAGGTTCGGGTTGATCGCCCGTCCGCACTCCACCGCACAGACCACGCGCCGCACCCGGAACGCCTTGCCGCTGCGCTCCAGCTCCAGCGCCATCGCCACATAGGTCTGGAATGCCTCGCCCCGCCCCGTGTAGAGGTTGAACGTGAACCCGCGCGACACCCCGGGCGCCGGCTTGCGGTCCCAGTTCGCCGCCTTGGCCGCCGCGTCCAGCACCCGCAGCGCCAGCGGGTTGTGCGCCAGCAGCGCGCGGCGGTAGCGGTACGGGTCCATGCCGGCCGCGTCGGCCATCTCGTTGACGAAGCTCTCCAGCATGAAGATGCTCGACGTGGAGCCCACGCTGCGCATGAAGCTGACCGGAATCGGCTGCTTCACGTCGATCATGTCGACCTTCAGGTTGGGCACGCGGTAGACGCAGTCGTAGAGCGCTTCCAGCATGGTCTCGTCCCAGCCGCCCTGCTTGGCCATGCGCTCGGCCTTGATCACGCCGTAGAGCGACTGGCCGGTCAGCCGGGCATGCAGCGCGCGCGGCAGGCCCTTGTCGTCGAGCACGGCGCGGAAGCGCCCCGACACCCCGGGCCGGTAGAAGCCATGGCGGATGTCGTCCTCGCGCGAGCGGATGACCTTGACCGGCTTGCCCACCGCCGCCGAGGCCCGCGCCGCGTGCACCACGAAGTCCGGCAGGAACTTGCGCCCGAAGCTGCCGCCAAGGAAGGTGGTGTGGACGATGATCGTCTCGGGCTTGCGCTGGTAGAGCTTGCCGAGCGCGTTGCGCACGAAGTCCTGGCCCTGGATCGGCCCCCAGACCTCGATGGCGTCCTCGCGCACGTGCACGGTGGCGTTCACCGACTCCATCGTGGCGTGGACGATGTACGGCGTGTGGTAATCGGCCTCGACGAGCTTGCCGCCGGCGGCCAGCACCGCGTCCGGGTCGCCCAGCTGCGTCGCCACCACGGCCTCGGGGGCGCCGAGCGCGGCCTGGCGCGCGGCCAGGATCTGGTCGCTGTCGAGCGACCTGGACGGGCCGGGATCGACCTCCAGCTCCAGCGCATCGGCGCCCTTCTTGGCGAGCCAGTAGCTCGTGGCGACCACGATGGCGGCGTCCGGCGCCTGCACCACGGCCTGCACGCCCGGCATGGCCTTGACGGCTTCGGCGTTGCGCAGGCCGGTGACCTTGCCCGTCACGGTGGGGGCGAACTTCAGCGCGCCGTACAGCATGCCCGGCACCTTCACGTCGATGCCGAATTCGGCGGACCCGTCGACCTTGGCCGGGGTGTCCAGCCGCTGCAGGTCCTTGCCGATCAACTGGTGCGCGGCTTCGTTCTTGAGGCGCGGCGTGGGGTTCAGCGGCAGCTTCGCCGCCTCTTCGGCCAGCTCGCCATAGCTGAACGAGCGGCCCGTGGCGCCGTGATAGACGCGACCCTTCTCCGTGTAGCACTGGCCCGGGCGCACTTGCAGGTGCTTGGCGGCGGTCATCACCAGTACCTCGCGCGCCTGCGCGCCGGCCACGCGCAGCCGCTGGTAGAACAGCGTGGCGGACATCGACGCGCCAACGAACTGCTGCGGCTCCTCGTACGCGGCGCCGGTGCGGTAGGCGTCCCGGCCGGTGACGAAGGTCACGGCCACCTGCTGCCAGTCGGCGTCCAGTTCATCGGCCAGCACCTGCGGCATGCCGGTATAGACGCCCTGCCCGCACTCGCACTGCGACAGCCMGAGCGTGATCTTGCCGTTCGGCTCGATCCAGATCCAGTMCGTGATCTCGTGCGTGCCGTGCGGGCCGCTGTCCACGGTGCGGGAGGCCAGCGCCGGCAGCGGAATGCAAAGCGCGCCGGCCAGCGCCATGCCGCCCTTCAGGAAGCCGCGCCGCGCGGGGCTGGCGATGGGGTTACTTTGCGGCAGCATGAACGGCCTCCCGGATGCGGTGGTAGGTGGCGCAACGGCACAGGTTGCTGACCGAGGCGTCGATCTCCTTGTCGGTGGGGTGCGGATTCTGCTTGAGCAGCGCCGTCACCGCCATGACCATGCCGGACTGGCAGTAGCCGCACTGCGGCACGTCCTTGGCGATCCACGCCTGCTGCACCTTGGACGAGCGGTCCGGCGAGAGCCCTTCGATGGTGGTGACCTTGCGGCCCGCCACGCTGGAGACCGGCGTCACGCACGACCGCTGCGCGTTGCCATCCACATGCACGGTGCAGGCGCCGCATGCGCCGATGCCGCAGCCGTACTTGGTGCCGGTCAGGCCGGCGTCATCGCGAATCACCCACAGCAGCGGCGTATCGCCGTCGCCGTCGAAGCGGGTCGCTTTTCCGTTCAACACAAAATCCATGATTGCCCTCGCTCGTGCAAGAAGTCACGCTGAAATGACGGCCGCAGGCCACCCTGCACGGCGCAGGGTGCGGCCAGGTACGACTGGGTTGGAAACTCGGGGAGGGGCGTCTGAGGGACGCCCGGAGGCTATTCCGCCGTGATGTGGTACGTGCGGATCAGCGTGGCCCACGCCGCGGTGTCGTCGCGGATGCGCGCGGCCAGGGCGTCGGGGGTGCTGGCCACGGGCTCGAGGCCCTGGCGCTTCAGGTCATCGCGCACGCTCGCGGTGGCGAACAGCGTGCGCACATCGGCGGCCAGCGCATCGGCCAGCGGCTGGGGCGTGGCGGACGGCACCAGCAGGGCGTACCAGGAACTGACGTCGATGCCGGGCATGCCCTGCTCGGCCAGCGACGGCACGTCCGGCGCCGCCGGAGAGCGCTTCGACTGGGTGACGGCCAGCGCGCGCAGCGCGCCGGACTGGATGAACGGCGCCAGCGTGGGCCACGTGCCGAACAGCACGGGCACCTGCCCGCCCACCACATCGGTCACGGCCTGGGTGGTGCCTTTGTAAGGGACATGAAGCATGGTCACGCCGGCCTTGTTGCGGAACAGCTCGCCGGCCAGATGCAGGCCGCTGCCGACGCCGGGACTGGCGTAGCCGAGCGGCGACTTCGCTTGATCCGCCTGCTTCGCCAGCGCGATCAGTTCCGGCACGGTGCGCGCCTTCACCGCCGGGTTCACAGCCAGCACGTTGGGCGAGCTGGCCAGCAGCGAGACGGGCCGGAAATCGCGCGTGACCTGATAGGACAGCGCGGGGAACAGCGTGGGGTTGATGGTCAGGTTGCCGGCCGGCACCACCAGCCAGGTGCAGCCATCGCCCGCCGCACGGCGCACCGCGTCGATGCCGATATTGCCGTTGGCGCCGGGCTTGTTGTCGACGACCATCGTGGCGGCCTTGCGGTGGGGTAGCTGCTGGAGCCCCTGCGACAGCGTGCGGGCAAGCTGGTCGGCCGGGCCGCCGGCCGGGAACGGCACCACGATCCGCACTGCGTGACAGGCCGGGGCGGCCTGTGCCATACCCGCTGCCCCCATCGCCACCATCGCCACCATCGCCACCATCGGCAGCACTGCCGCCATCCCCATCCACCGTGCTTTCCTCATGCCAGCCCCGTTCCTTCCGTGATTTCGCCATCCGCCGGGGCATCAGCCCGGCGTCATTCGTTGGCCACCCTGCCCTGCAGGGTCGGCCGGTAATCCAGCAGGCGCGACAGCTCCCCTGCCGCCTCGCGCACCTTCTCGACCATCGAATCGAGCAGCGCCGGATCGATCCGGGCTGCCGGGATGGTCGCCCCCAGCGCCGCCACCACGCGCGTGGTGCGGTCACGCACCGGCGCGGCGATGGTCGAGATGCTGGCCTCGAAGAAGCCTTCGTGCAGCACGTAGCCGCGCTGGCGGTCACGCTGCACCATCTCGTACAGCTCTTCCACGGTGCGCGGCGTGCTGTCCGAGTACACCTCCAGCCGTGGCTCCGGATACAGCTCCCGCAGCGCCTCCAGCGAGAGGTCTTCCAGCAGCACGCGTCCCAGCACCGTGGCATGCGCCGGCAGGCGGGTGCCCACGTTCACCGTGCTGGTGAACGGCCGCGCCGCCACCGACTTGGCCACGTACACGATCGACCGGCCATCCCGCACCACCAGGTTGCACGGGTAGTGGATGTCGTCGCGCAGGCGGTCCAGCAACGGCCGGCCCAGCTCGGTCAGCTCMAGCGAGGCCAGGTAGTCGAAGCCCAGCCGCAGCACCGCCATGCCGAGGCGGAACTCGCGCCCGCCGTCGGTCCGTTCCACGAAGCCCATCATCTCCAGCGTGGCCAGCAGCCGGAACACCGTCGAGCGCGGCACCTTCAGCCGCCGCGCCAGTTCCGCCGCCGACAGCGTGCGGTCCTTGCTGCTGAACTCGCCCAACAGCCTGAGCCCGCGTTCGAGCCCCGGCACGATGTACTTATCTTGTGTGTCCTGTACTTCCTGCTGCGTTTCCTGCTGCGTTTCCTCTCTGGGAAGGTCCTGGTTCATGGTCTCTCTCTGCGTAGCGTTCGGTCCTGCCGCCGGCTTTTCGCACTTCAGCCGGCTGGCAACGGATCCGTATAACATGCGGCGTCGCGCACAGCACGAGCCCCCGCACGTCTCCACTCCGAACCCTAGCAGATATGTTTTATCTATGAAACCCGGATTCACATCAGGAACGAATTCAGATTAGGGCGACTTTGTTGATGACTCAACTTAAGTTAATCCCGGATTGACATAGCCCTTGTGATCTGTCGTGTTTTGCTGCGTGGCACAAAGTTGCGGGCCCCGCCAGCTGTGAGACAATCGCCGCCGGTTTCCGGCCGTCTTGCGGCATCCCGCGACATTCCGCGGCATCCTTTCCCGCCTTCCACTTCGCCATGTCCAGCCCCACCTCCGCACACGAACAAGCCACTCCGGCCGCAGATCCCTGGTCCCAACTCGACGAGGCGGGCACAGGACTGACCGTCAACGACTTCCTGACGACGATGTTGAGCCAGCTAGTGACGGCGCTGCGCAGCAGCGTGACCGAGCCGTACGCCACGCAGTTCGAACTGACCGTGCCGGAATGGCGCATGCTGGCGCTGCTGGCGCATGGCAAGGAGCTGTCCTTCGCGGAGATGGTCAAGCAGTCCACCTCGGACAAGGCGCTGGTCAGCCGCACCCTGCGGCTGCTGGAGGACCGGGGGCTCGTCACACTGGAGTCGGAAGGCAGCACGCCGCGCCGGCGCCTGATCTGCCGCATCACGCCCGCTGGCGAGGCGCTCCATGCGCAGGTGATTCCGCTGGCGCAGCGCGGGCAGGCATCGGTGATCCGCCTGCTGACGCCCGAGGAGCGCCACGGGCTGTACACGGGCCTGCGCAAGCTGCACGGCATCTGCACCGGCGCCGGCCGCGACTGACCCCCTTCAGCGTTGCCGAGGCTAGGCCTCCAGCGCCTCCAGCACCTGACCCTTGGTCTCGATGCCGAGGAAGAACACCGTCACGGCGGCCACTAGCGGCACCACAGCCAGCCCGTAGAACGCCAGGCTCAGGTTGCCGCTGCCGATGGTGCTGGCGATCAGCCCCGGGGCGAAGATCGCCGAGATCTTGAGCCACGCGCCGCCCAGCCCGCAGCCCATGGCGCGGATGCTGGTGGGGTACAGCTCCGGCGTGTAGACATAGGCCGTGATGAAGCCGCAGGCCAGGAAGCCCATCGCCAGCGCGCAGAACGTGGCCACCACGTAGACCGTGGAGGCGTGGAACACGCCCGCCAGCACCAGCGACACCGCGCACAGCACGAAGGACACATTGATCACCGGCTTGCGGCCCACCTTGTCCACCACCATCGCGCAGATCAGCGACCCGACCACGCCCAGCACCGAGGCGCCCGCCGCGAGGTTCAGCGCCAGTTGCAGCGGCGCGTGGTAGACGGTCTTGTAGACCGTGGGCAGCCACGTCGACAGCCCGTACTGGATGAAACCGCAGGTCGCCCACAGCATCCACACAGCCAGCGTGCGGCCGATATAGACGCGGCCGACGAGGTCGCGCACGCGGCGGCGCGGGTGGCGGGCCGCCATGGCGTCGAACGCCGAGGTATCGCCCACTGGTGGTAGCGGCTGCTTGGCGCGGGCCTCGAAGGCGCTCAGCGCCGCGTCGGCCTCGCCCAGCCGGCCCTTCTCCGCCAGCCAGCGCGGCGACTCGGGAATCAGCTTGCGCAGCACGAAGAACAGCACGATCGGCACCCCGCCCAGGAAGTACATCACCTCCCAGCCGTAGCGCGGCACCAGGAAGGCGCCCATCGCGTTGGACACCATCAGCCCGATCGGGAACACCACCTCGTACAGCAGCACGAAGCGGCCCCGGCCATGCGCGCGGGTGACCTCGTTGATATAGGTGGCCGCCACCGGCAGTTCGCCGCCCAGCCCCAGCCCCTGGATGATGCGCAGCAGCGCGAAAATCTCGAACGACGGCGCGAAGCCGCAGGCAATGCTCATCAGGCCGATGATGCCCGCGCTCCAGCCCACCGAACGCAGCCGGCCAAAGCGCTCGGCCAGCGCCGGGAACAGCAGCGCGCCGACCAGCTGGCCCACCGAGGGCGCCGCGATCAGGAAGCCGATCTGGCCCGGCGTGAGCGACCAGTTGGCGATCAGCAGCGGCAGCGTGGCCGCGATGGCGATCACGTCGAAGCCGTCGAAGAAGGTGGCGAGGCCGATCAGCAGCCKGGCGCGGATATGCATCGCGTTGCCGGGCATCCGCTCGATACGGGCGATGATCTGGCCGCGCGTAACGGCGCGGGGGTTGGCCTGGGGGTGTGCGGGGGCCGTGGCGCTGGCTGATGCCGCGCCGTCTACGCTATCGATATACATCGGTGGGGGTTTCCTCGGCGGCTCAGAGATCCAGCACGAGCCGCTGGCCCTTGCATCCGGATACGCACACCATCATGGTGTTGTTGGCGGCGCGCTCGCTGTTGCTGAGCACGCTGTCGCGGTGGTCAGGGCAGCCGTCGAGCACGGCGGTCTCGCACGAGCCGCACACGCCTTCCCGGCAGCTGTACTCCATTGCCACGCCGGCTTCCAGCAGGGCATCGAGCAGCGACTTGCCGGACGGCACGCGCACGTTGGCGCCCGTGCGTTGCAGCGTGACGCTGTACTCGCCCTCCTGCACCGCCTCGGTGGCCGGGTCGGCGGCAAAGCGCTCGATGTGGACGTTGGCGTAGCCGTGGGCCGCGCAGGCCGCCTCGAAGGCGTTGAGCATCGGGCCGGGGCCGCAGCAGTAGAAGTGCGTGCCGGCCTCCTGCCCGGCCAGCATCGCCTGGAGGTCCGGCGGCGCGCCCTGCTCGTCATCGAAATGGAAGCGCACGGCGTCGCCATAGGCCGACAGGGTGTCGACGAAGGCCGCCTCCTCCCGCGAACGGGCGCAGTACACCAGCGTGAACGCCCGGCCAAGCTCGGCCAGCCGGCGCGCCATGCAGACGATGGGCGTGACGCCAATGCCGCCGGCCACCAGCACCGTGTGCGCGGCGTCCTCGTCCAGCGCGAAGTGGTTGCGCGGCGTCGMCACGGTGAGCGTGCTGCCCACGCGCAGCTGCTCGTGCACGAAGCGCGAGCCGCCCCGGCTGTTGCGGTCCTGCAGCACGCCCACGGTGTAGCGGTCGCGCGCCTCGGGCGCACCGCACAGCGAATAGCTGCGCACCAGGCCGTTGGCCAGGTGGAGGTCGATATGCGCGCCCGGGCTGAACTCGGGCAAGGTGGCGCCGCTGGGGTCGCGCAGCTCGATGCTGACCACACCGCGCGCCTCGAACCGCATGGCCTGCACGCGCATCGTCAGGGATTGACTGGCACTCATGACTGCTTCCTTCTCAATGCTTGCCTCGCCAGAGGCAACAGCGACTTCAACACCGATTCAACGCTTTTCCGTGAGGAACTTGCCCTGCGGGCCGCCGGCGTTCTTCTGCCGGCGCGTATTGCCGTCGATGCCACCCTCGATGGCCCATTCGGCGAACACGGTCGGGCCCGGCTCGAACGCGCGCGGCTCCCAGTGGGCGTCGAGCTGGTCCTCGTCGGCGTAGTACTCGATCAGGCCGCCGGCCGGATTCTTGAAGTACCAGAAGTAGGCGGACGAGATCGGGTGGCGGCCCGGGCCGAGCTGGGTGTCCCAGCCCGTGCGGGACATGTGCATGCCGCCGCCGAAGACCTCGTGGATGTCCCGCACCGTGAAGGCGACGTGGTTCAGGCCGCGCTTGGGCTGCGGCAGCTGCAGCAGGAACAGGTCGTGGTGGCCGCCCTCGGCCGCGCAGCGCAGGAAGGCGCCGCGCTCCGGATAGTTGTCCGACTGCACGAAGCCGAACTTCTCCACATAGAAGCGCTCGGTGGCCTTCACGTCCGTGACGAAGAACACCACGTGGCCCACCTCGATCGGCGCGGCGCGCTCGTAGACCGGGCTGCGCTGGTTCAGGCGCGGCTTTTCGTTCCACGTGTTCATCACCGCGCATTCCACCTCCACCTCGCGCTTGCGCGAGACCTGGAAGCGCACGGCCAGCCCGTTCGGGTCGGTGCAGCCCACGCGCGCGCCGTCCTGCTGGCGCACGAAGGTCGGCTCGGCGCCGATGGCGTCGGCAATCGCCTCCAGCGACGCCTGGTCCGCCACGCCCCACACCACCTCGCGCAGCGTGGGGCCGTCCTCGATGGCCGGCGCCAGCGCCGGATCGGCGATCTTGCGCACCAGCACGCGGCAGCCGTTCAGCGTTTCGAAGTCCAGCGCCTCGGCGTCGTCGCGCTTGACCGTGAGGCCCCAGTCGCTGAAGAAGCCTCGGCACGCGTCGAAGTCGTCGGCGCCGTAGGTGATTTCGTCGATTCCCAATACCTTCATCTTGCTTCTCCGTCCTGCCGGTTGATACCCGGGCTCAGTTGGCCCACGGCAGCGGTTGTTCGTTCAGGCCCCAGTACACGGCCTTCTGTTCCATGTATTGCAGGATGCCCAGTCGTCCCTTCTCGCGGCCCAGGCCGCTGTCCCGCCAGCCGCCGAACGGCGTCGAGATCGAGAACTGCTTGTAGGTGTTGATCCACACGTTCCCGGCTTGCACGGATCGTGCCACCCGCCAGGCGCGCTTGTAGTCGCGCGTCCAGATGCCGGCGGCCAGGGCGTAGATGCTGTCGTTGGCCTGGGCGATCAGGTCGTCCTCGTCGTCGAACGGCATCGCCACCAGCACCGGCCCGAAGATCTCCTCCTGGCAGATGCGCGCGTGGTTATCGAGCCCTTCGATGATGGTCGGCATGTAGAAGTAGCCGTTGGCCAGCCCCGCCACGTCCGGGCGCATGCCGCCCGTGCGCAGCTGGCCGCCGTCTTCCACGCCCATCGCCACGTAGGACTCGATACTGTCGCGGTGCCGGTCGGTGATCAGCGGGCCCATCTGGGTGCGTTCGTCGGCCGGATCGCCCACGCGCAGCCTGGCGGCGGCGGCGGCCAGACGGTCCATGAACGGCTCGTACTGCGCGCGTGCCACGAACAGGCGCGAGCCGGCGATGCACGATTCGCCCGACGAACTGAAGATGCCGTACAGCACGCCGTTCACCGCGTGGTCCAGGTCGGCGTCGTCGAAAATCATGGTCGGCGACTTGCCGCCCAGTTCCAGCGACACCGGCATCATCTTGTCCGCGGCGATGTGGGCGATGTGCTTGCCCGTGGTGGTGCCGCCCGTGAACGACACGCGGCGCACCAGCGGATGCTTGGTGATGGCGTCGCCGATCACCGAGCCCTTGCCCGGCAGCACGCTGATCAGGCCCCGGGGCACGCCAGCTTCCTCGCAGATCGCGGCCAGTTMCAGCGCCATCAGCGGCGTTACCTCGGCCGGCTTGACCACCACGGCGTTGCCGGCGGCCAGCGCGGGCGCCATCTTCTGTGCCTCGCTGGCAATCGGCGAATTCCACGGCGTGATGGCGGCCACCACGCCCATCGGCTCGTAGACGCTCATGGTCAGGCAGTCCCCCCGCTGCGGCGTGATGGATTCCTCCATGGTTTCGCAGGCGGCGGCGAAGAACTGGAACGTGCCGGCGGCGCTGGCGACGAGCGCACGCGTCTCGCTGATCGGCTTGCCATTGTCCAGGCGCTGGCGCTGGGCCAGCGGCTCGGCGCGCGCGCGGATCATCTCGGCCACGCGGTACAGCACGGCGGCGCGCTCATGCGGCTTGCGCTGCGCCCAGCCGCTGGTCAGGAAGGCGCGATGGGCGCCCTGCACGGCTTCTTCCACATCGGCCAGGCTGGCCGCGTTCAGTTCGGCCACGACTTCGCCGGTGGCGGGGTAGCGCGTGGCGTAGCGGTCGCCCGAACCCAGGCGCCAGGCGCCGGCGATGCAGATCGGGAGGACTTGTTGTGTGCTCATGTCAGATTCACTTCAGATCGACACCGCGTGGGCGCGGTTGCCGAGGGCGCGCACCACGCTGAACACGGTCAGCGCGGACGTCTTGGGATTGGCCGCGAGCGGCTTGCCGCGCATGGTCAGCTCGAAGCCGCCAAACGCGCCGCGTGCTTCCACGTGGTGGACGTTTTCCTCCGCGTGCGGGTCGGCCAGCAGCTTGACCGACGTGCGGTCCAGGCCGAGCCCGGCCAGCGAGACCGTGGCGGCCACGTTGGCGTTCTTCGGATAGAGCCGCGCGGCGTCGCGCGCGGTGCCTTCGAAGATCACCGTGGCTTCGGTCAGGGCGTCGAGGTCGAACAGGTCGGCCGCCGGCGTGCCGGCCCAGGCGCGGGCCGGCTTGCGGCCGGTGTAGATGACTTCGTCCAGACCGCCCACGCGGGCGGCAGCCAGCGCGTCGATGGCGCCGATGGCGCCCGACAGGAGCTGCACCTGCGTGTTGCCACGGCGGGCTGCCGCCTCCAGGCGCTCGGCCATGCCCGGCTCGGACAGCGCGCCGACTGACACCACCATGCACGGAATGCCACGCTCCAGCGCCGGCACGATATGTTCCTCCAGCGCGCGATGGCCCGCGCACTCCACGAGCAGGTCCGGGCGACGGTCGCCATCGGCCAGCCCGGTGGCCACGCGCACATTGGGCGCCAGCGCCGACAGCGCGCCGCGTGCCGCGTCCATCGTGCCCGCCGGCACGATCACGACGTCGAACACGACATCCGGATCCGACTTCAGCAGTTCCAGCACGCCGCGGCCAATCGCCCCGCAACCCACCATGGACACATGCAGCATGGGCGTTCTCCTGGTTGGCTTAAGCCGCCGCCGCAGCGGCTGCTGCCGCCGGGGTCGATACGGGGCTGGAAGTCGGGCTTGCAATCGGCTGCTGCTTGTTGACCGGCGGGCCGGCGAACACGGTCTTGAAGCTGCCGATGGACAGCATGTCGATTTCCAGCAGGAACGGGCCCGGCTCGACCGTGGCCTCTTCCAGCGCCGCGCCGATGTCGGCGAGGTTGCTCACACGGCGGTGACGCAGCGCGAGCGACTTCGAGAGCTGGGCGTAGTCCGGCGTGTGCAGGTCCACGTAGTGGCGGCGACCGCCGTACTGCGCGTCCTGGATGTTCTTGATCACGCCGTAGCCCTTGTCGTTCATCAGCACGATGACCATGTCGGCACGCTCCTGCACCGCCGTGGCGAGTTCGCCCAGGTTCAGGATGAACCCGCCATCGCCGGCCAGCGTGAAGGTCTTCTTGCCCGAAGCCGTGGCCGCCGCGCCGATGGCGGCGCCGATGCCCATGGCCAGGCCCTGGCCGATACCGCCGCCGAGCGCGTGCACGCCGGCGCGGGAATCGAAAATCTGCAGGTGACGGTTGCCCCAGGTGCTGTTGGACACCGTGACGTCGCGCACCCAGTTGAAGTTGCGGCCCACCGCCTGCTGGAGCGCCTGCACCAGCGCGCTGTACGGGCCGAGGCCGTCCACCAGCGCGCCCACGGCCACGTCGTGGGCACGGCGCAGGTCGGCGGCGAAACTGGCGTCCACTTTCAGGCGGCCTTCAAGCCGATCGGCGAGGCCATCCAGCGCCAGGGCGGCGTCGCCGCTGACGAAGTGGTCGCTCTGGTAGCAGCGACCTTCCGAGGCCGGATCGGCGTCGATACGCAGCAGCGGGCGCGGCAGCTTCAGCTCGTACTTCAGGGTTTCATTGCCGCGCAGGCGCGAGCCGACCACCAGCATCGCATCGCACGTCTGGTAGAAGGTTTCGATGGGCTTGTGGAGGTTGTAGGCGCCCAGCGAGCGCGGATCGTCCTCCGCCACGATGCCGCGACCCTGCGTGGAGGTGACCACGCCAAACCCCATGTCCAGCAGGCGCTTGACCTGCTGGCTGGCGTGGCGCGCGCCGCCGCCGAGCCACAGCATCGGCCGGCGGGCCTTGGCGAGTTGGTCGGCCAGCGCGTCGAGCGCATGGGCCGAGGGCTGGTGCTGCGGCACCGGCAGCGGTTGCAGGTCGGCCGGCATAGGGATCAGCGCGGCCTGGATGTCGATGGGGATTTCCACGCTGACCGGGCCGGTCGGCGCCGTCAGCGCGGTCTGCACGGCCAGCTTGATGGTCGAGAGCGCGGTGTCGGCGCTGCGGATGCGGAAGGCGGMCTTCGACACGGCCTTCAGCATGGTGAGCTGGTCCGGGGCCTCGTGGATATAGGCGAGGCTCTGGTCCAGGTACGGCGTTTCGATCTGGCCGGTGATGTGGAGCATCGGCGTGCCGGCCGTCAGGGCCTCGACCATCGCGCCGGCGGCATTGCCCGCCGCCGTGCCCGTGCTGGTCAGGCACACGCCCAGGCCACCCGTGGTGCGGGCGTAGGCATCGGCCATATTGGTGCCGCCCGCTTCGCCGCGCGCCGGCACGAAGCGGATCTTGCCGCGCTCGCCCATCGCGTCGAGGATGGGCATGTTGTGGATCGAAATCACGCCGAAGGCAGCCTTGACGCCGCACTGTTCGAGGAAGGCCGCGATGGCGCAGCCCACGGTGACTTGTTGTTGTTCGTTACGCATGACGGGAGAGTCCTCCGGAAATATCGATGTGGCTGCCCGTGGTGTACGAAGACAACGGCGAGGCAAGGAACAGGATGGCGCGCGCGGCTTCCTGCGGCAGGCCGAGACGGCCCAGTTGGATGTTCTTCTGGCGGGCCAGACGCGCGGTCCACGCGGTCCAGTCCAGGTGGCGGTCTTCCTCCGGGCGCGCGTCGAAGCGGCGGCGCCACTGGCCGGACTCGACGAGCCCGATCAGGATGCCGTTCACGCGCACGCCGCGCGGCGCGAATTCGGTGGCCAGCGAGCGCACGAGGTTGTGCACGCCGGCGCGCGCCGCCGAGGTGGCGACCATGTGCGGCTCCGGCTGGGTAGCCAGCAGCGAGTTMACGCAGACCACGGCGCCCTGCCCCGACTGCTCGAGTTGCGGCAGGAAGGCGCGGGTCGGGTGGATCACGGAGAAGAACTTCAGTTGCAGCTCCTCCATCCAGGCGGCGTCCTCGGTGCTGGCGAAGGTCGACACGCGGCCCTGGCCGGCGTTGTTGACCAGCATGTCCACCGGGCCGAGTTCGCGCGCCACGTCGGCGGCGAAGGCGTTGACCTGCGCAGCCTGCAGCACGTCGCACTGGGCCGCGTAGAGGCGGCAGCCGGTGAAACGCGCGCGCAGCGAGGCCTCGGCCTGGCGCAGGCGCCGTTCGTCACGGCCGCACATGGCCACGGCGGCGCCGGCTTCCAGCAACAGTTCGACGGTCGCCAGCCCGATGCCGGAGGACCCGCCGGTCACGACGGCCACTTTGCCGTCGAGTTGAATCATGGACATCGTCCTCACTCCCCTCTTTTGCTCATTCCCGATGTAAAGACACGACCTTGCCGTGCCCGTTGGCGCGATGCGGCCGGTAGTCCAGCAGCCGCGACAGCTCGCGCGCGGACGCCCTCACCCGTTCCACCATCAGCCCGAGCTGCTCCGGGTCGATGCGCGACGCCGGGATCGTGGCGCCCAGCGCGGCGGTGACCTTGCCGGTGCGGTCGCGCACCGGCGCGGCGATGGTGGAGATGCTGGCTTCGAAGAAGCCTTCGTGCAGCACGTAGCCGCGCGAGCGGTCTTGCTGCACCATCTCGAACAGCGCGTCCACGGTGCGTGGCGTGCTGTCCGAGTAGATCTGCAACTGCGGCTCCGGATAGATCTCGCGTAGCTGCGCCAGCGAGAGGTCTTCCAGCAGCACGCGCCCCAGCACGGTCGCATGCACCGGCAGGCGCGTGCCCACGTTGACATTGCTGGCGAACGGGCGCGACGCCGCCGACTTGGCGACGTAGACCACCGAGCGGCCATCGCGCACCACGAGGTTGCACGGGTACTCGATTTCATCGCGCAGCTTGTTCAGCAGCGGCGCGCCCAGTTCGGTCAGCTCCAGCGAGGCCAGGTAGTCGAAGCCGAGCCGGAGCACGGCCAGGCCCAGCCGGTATTCGCGGCCGCCGTCGGCACGCTCCACGTAGCCCGTGGCTTCCAGCGTCGCCAGCAGGCGGAACACCGTGGAGCGGGGCACGTCGAGCCGGCGCGCGAGGTCGGCCGCCGACAGCACGCGGTCACGCGCGCTGAACTCGGCCAGCAGGCGCAGGCCACGCTCCAGGCCGGGCACGATGTACCGGTCCTGGATCTCGGCGGGCAGTGGTTGGGTGCTCATGGCGGATGGCTGGATGGATCGACGATCGGCGCGGTTCAGCGCTTGACCTGGGTGAGCGGATGCTCGGGCGGGTACGTCGGCGTGATCGGCTTCTTGGCGCCGAGCATCACGCACATCAGCGCGTCTTCGTCGCCGATGTTGATTTCCTCGCGGTACACGCCCGGCGGCACCGACACGAGGTCGCGGTCGGTCAGGATGGTCTCGAAGCGCTCGCCGTCCTTCTCCAGGACCAGCTTGATCTTGCCGCGCAGGATGAAGAAGACCTCTTCCACATCGGTGTGCAGGTGCGACGGGCCTTCGTGGCCGGCCGGGATGATCATCGTGGAGAACGTGAAATGCTCCGACGGCACCGTGTTGGTGTCCGCGGCCACGCCGGTGCCGCCCGTACCGAGGTAGCGCATCTGGGCGCGGCGGTACTTCGGGTCGTAGTCGGCCTGGAACTTCAGGGCATCCCAGTCGTACCGGCGGGTGGAGAAGCGCGCCACGCGGCTTTCCATCCACTGGTCGAACGAGGCGTCGGCAGGTTGCTCCCAGCTACGCTTGATGTTTTCCTGTTGGGACATATCGCTCATTGGATCGGGTTCCTTGGTTTCAGTGCATGACAAAGCCGCCGTTCACGGCCAGGGTCTGGCCGGTGACGAAGCGGGAGAGGTCGGACAGCGCGAACAGCACGGCGCCGCAGACATCGTCGGGGACTTGCTCGCGCTGGAGCGCGCGCTGGTTGCGGTACAGGTCGTGGCGGTGCTGCGGCACGTATTCGGTGGCTTCCACCAGCGTGAGGCCCGGCGCCACGGCGTTGACCGTGACCTGCGCATCGCCCAGTTCACGGGCCAGCGAGCGGGTCATGCCGATGATGGCGCTCTTGCTGGCCACGTAGGCCAGCAGGTTGGGCGCGCCCCACAGCGGGGTGTCCGAGGCCAGGTTGACCACGGCGCCCCGGCCGCTGGCGCGCAGCGCGGGCGTGCAGGCGGCGGTCATCAGCCAGGTGCCGCGCACGTTCACGTTCATCACGCGGTCCCAGGTGGCCACGTCCAGCGCGGTCAGGTCCCGGCCGCCGGAATCGGTGACCGCGCCGTTGTTGACCAGGCCGTCGAGGCCGCCGAGGGCCTCTGCGGCGGCGGCGGCGCAGGCCTGCACCGAGGCCGGGTCGTTCAGGTCCAGCGTCAGCGGCACCACGTTGAAGCCGCGCGCCTGCAAGGCGGCGGCCGATTCCTGCACGCGGTCCGCGAGGATGTCGGCCATCGCCACGGCGCCGCCGGCTTCGGCAATCGCGGTGGCGAAGGCCAGCCCGAGGCCGCGCGCGGCGCCGGTGACCAGCACCTTGCGCCCTGCCAGCAGGTTGGCGGTTGCGGCGTCACGCATGGCTGGGGACTCCGCCTGCCGGTTGCAGCATCGCCACCGGTTCGTTGGCCACTTCGGCATCGGCGCGGCGCTTCAGCAAGCGGCGCACGCGGGTGATGCCGGCGTCGTGCTGGTACAGCATCTCGTGGTCGCGCGCGTTCGGCGCCATCGACTCCAGCACCACGCGGTCTTGCTCGAGGACGTCCCAGTGCAGCCCTTCCAGGCGGTTGCGATACAGGAAGCGCCACACGTCKCGCTCCCAGCCCTGCACGTGGCGGGTGCGCCAGAAGAACACCAGGCAGTGATCCTCGTCCACCGGCGTGGCCATGCCGACGATGCCGAACGGGCCGCCGGGGCCGACCTTGTCGCGGTAGGGGATGGACAGGCGCAGCCACAGCGTGCCGGTCTCGCCGAATTCCACCCAGTCGAAGTTCACGCCGCGCTGGCCGGTCTTCTCGAAGATCAGGCCGCTCTCGGTCTCGCGGATCTGCATGACGGCCGACTTCTCGCCGCTGGCCATCGAGTGCGAGACGGCGTGCAGGTAGGCGCCGTGCATCGGGTCCATGACGTTGTCGATCGCGTAGCGGTAGTTGCAGTCCCAGTGGGCCACGCAGAGGAAGTTGGTGTGTTCGTCGCTGACCAGTTCCTCGGGCAGGCGCAGGGCATCGGCTTCGGCCGGGGCGCTGTCGCCGAACCACAGGAAGATCGCGCCGGCCTGCTCCTGCACCGGGTAGCTGCGCACGCAGGTGCGGCCTTCCAGCGGGCAGCTCTCCACGGCCGGCACGCTCTTGACCTGGCCGTCGCCGCCCACTTCCACGCCGTGGTACCAGCAGGCCACGCGGTCGCCGAGGTTCCAGCCCATCGACAGACGCGCGCCACGGTGCGGGCAGCGGTCTTCCAGTGCGTGCAGCGCGCCGGCGTTATCACGCCACACGACGATGTTCTGGCCCAGGCGGGTGATGCCGATGGGCGCGTGGGTGACCTGCCACGACGCCGCCACCGGATACCAGTAGTTGCGCAGGCCGCTGTTCAGACGCGCCTCGGCACGTGCTTGCTTGTTCGATTCCATGTCTTGTCTCGCTGGGGTTCCGGCGTCAGGCGCCCAGGCGGCGCATTTCGGCGAGGAAGGCTTCCTCGGTCCACGGCTGGCCATCGGCGGCCAGGAAATTCGTGCGGTTGAGCGCGCGGACGATGTCGCCGGGGTTCTTGGCGCCGCCCTCGAAGGCCGCCTCCAGCGCATCGGCGAGCGCGTTCTCGTACGCGGTGGGGGCCGCCGCACGGGTCTGCCAGACGATGTTGGCCACCTTGCCCGGCTGCTCGATATGGCCCTTGCCCGCTACGTTGTTCGGCGCGGGGCGCTCCCACGGCACCAGGTTCGGGTTGTACGAGAGGCTTTCCATTGCGCTTTGCTCCATGGCTGGCTTTGTTGGGGACGGCGGGTTCAACCGCGCTCGCGTTCTCAGGCTCGCTTTGTTTTACCTATGAAACACTAGTTTAAATATTGAACACAGGTACGACTATAGACAACGACGCTTCAAAAATTGACTGGGGTTAACCCCGTGAAGCGCCGGTTCGTGGCGGAGAAGTGCTGAAACCCTCGCCTTAATCGTGCAGCGTGGCGCGAATCCGTTGGGCGACGGCCCGGGGCTGCTCGATGTAGCAGGCGTGGCCGGCGTCGGCGATCAGGTGGAACGGGAACTGGCATCGCCCGGCCAGCGCGGACGAGGCGGCGGGCGTGGTCACCACGTCCTGCGCGCCGCAGCCGACATCCACGGGGCGGGAGGCATCGGCAAGGTATTCATCGATGTCATCGCCACAGAGCAATGCGACCGCCTGGCGGTAGCCGTCCGGATGCAGGCGGCGCATATTCCAGCGCACCCAGGCTTGGGCATCGGGCGTGGCAGCCGGGCTGAGCAGACGGGTGGGGCCGCGCTGGGCGAGACCATCGACGCCGAGGGTGTCGAGCGCTTCGAGGCGCTGGGCCGAGACCTCGCGCGACTTGGCCTCATTACCCGGCGCGCCATAGCCGAGTGCGGGACTCAATAGAAGGAAGCTGGCCGGTTGCATGTCCGGCGCGGCCTGGGCGGCGTAGCCGGCGGCCATCAGCGCGCCGAGCGAATGGCCGACGATCAGGTCCGGGCGGACCTGGAGAGCGGCCAGCAGTTGCTCGAGCCGCGCGGCGTAGTCGCGGGCCGTGGGGGCGGGCATCGGCAATGGGGTGGAATCGCCGTAACCTGGCGCATCCCAGGCAATCACCCGCGCGCCGGCGGCGAGCAGGCTCGCGCAGGGCAGCCAGGATGCCGCGCCGGAACTGATGCCGTGCAGCAACACGATCACCGGACCATGCGCGCCACCGACGCGGCAGGACACGCGTGTGCCTTGCGCATCGACCATCACGGTACGCGCGGCGAAATGGTTGTCCAACGCCGCCAGCAGGTCGGCGCCCGGTTCAAGTGCTCGATGGGGCGCGTTTTGTTCCATATGTGAAACCTGTATTTATAAATAAAACTCCTCGACTATAGGCCGGGTTCCGGGAGGGGTGGGATCAGGGTAAACAAGTAGAAAAAATCCACGTCTGAAGCGCCGCCGCCACGCGCAGTCCGGACGGCCTCGGCATGCCCCGCAACGGGGCATCGTCAGATTTCACCCGAAAGCGGCTTGCTGCCTCGGTTTGCCGAGCGAGGACTGACTTCGCCCGCCCGGCCACTTTCGCAAAGGCGGTGCGCTGCCCTGGAAGCCGCGCACCACAACGATTCCAGGCCTTTGTGGTATCCGCGCCATGCCACGGCGTCGCCATGTCGCCTCACTAGGGTTCCCCCTGATCTACGCCGCAGGCTCTCCTGTCTATATTTCGCTGAACGTTTCCTATGTAGTTCATTGTTTTACTAATGAAACGCAAAGACGGATCGGTCCCCCAACATGCCCCGGCCGGACGGAAACGCAGACGAGCCCACGAAAACTAGAGAAGGAAACGGTAGATGAAGATCGGAAAGTACGCGGCAGGCCTGCTGGCCGCAGCGCCCCTGCTGGCCTCGGCGCAATCGTCCGTCACACTGTATGGCGTGGTGGACACCGGCGTCGAGTTCGTCAACAACGTCGGCGCGGCCGGCAACAGCGTGGCCCGCATGAATACGCTGACCGGCACCGTGCCGTCCCGCTGGGGCCTGCGCGGCACCGAGGATCTCGGCGGCGGCCTGAAGAGCGTCTTCGTGCTGGAGTCCGGCTTCGCGCCGGATTCCGGCACCGCCAACCAGGGCGGGCGCCTGTTCGGGCGCCAGGCGCTGGTCGGCCTGAGCGGCAAGTGGGGCCAGGTCTCCTTCGGCCGCCAGTACACCATGCTGTTCTGGGCCGTGCTCGATCCGGACATCCTCGGGCCGAACGCGTTCGGCTCCGGTTCGCTGGACAGCTACATCCCGAACACCCGCGCCGACAACGCCATCGCGTACAAGGGCACCTTCGGCGGCCTGACCGTGGGCGGCACGTACAGCTTCGGCCGCGACGTGGCCAACGCCGGTCCGAGCCCGGCCGGCACGAACTGCGCCGGCGAGAATCCGGCCGACAAGTCGCAGTGCCGCGAGTGGTCCGCCATGATCGGCTGGGACCAGAAGACCTGGGGCATTACCGCCGCGTATGACTCGCAGCGCGGTGGCCCGGGCGCCTTCGCCGGCCTGACCAGCAGCAGCCTCCGTGACGACCGCGCCTCGCTGGCTGGCTACGTGTTGCTCGATCGCACCAAGATCGGCGCCGGCGTGATCCGCCGCGAGAACCAGGGCAGCGCCACGCCGATCTCGGCGCTGTACTACATCGGCGCCGCATACGACATCACGCCCGCGTTCACGCTGGCCGGCCAGGTCTACTATCTGAACTACAACAGCAGTGATAACAAGTCGATGCTGTACGCCATCCGCGGCATGTACAACTTCAGCAAGCGCACGGCCGTGTATGCGACCGCCGGCTTTATCAACAACGACGGCAACCTGACGTTGTCCGTCAGCGGCGCGCAGGCCGGCGCCAACACGAAGCCGGGCGGCCAGCAGTTTGGCGCCATGCTCGGCATCAAGCACATCTTCTAAGAACGGCGGACGCACGCGGCGCCGGGCAGCGTGTCCTCTGCCTTGCGCGCCGCTCGCCACAAGCCCGATGGGAAATCCGGCACAGCACCGTTTCCCCGACTCCTTCGCGCCGCCATGCCCCCGCATCGGGCGCGAACCCTGACAAGAGGTGTTTCGACCATGAAGACTGTCCGCCGCAACGTTCTCGCCGCCATGGGTGCGGCCTTCGGCGCCGCTGCCCTGCTCGCCGCCCTGCCCGCGATGGCCCAGGGCGGCTACCCCAACAAGCCGATCACCATCGTGGTGGCCTACCCCGCCGGCGGCGACGTGGACGTGCTCGCCCGCCTGATGGCCGACAAGCTCGGCGCGCGGCTGAAGCAATCGGTAGTGGTGGAGAACCGCACCGGCGCCGCCGGCACCATCGGCAGCGCCTACGTGGCGCGCGCCGCCGCCGACGGCTACACGCTGCTGATGGCGCCCAACACGTTGTCGATCGCCCCGCTGGTGTTGAAGTCCGGCACCGGCGCCACCTACGACGTGCAGAACGACTTCACGCCGATTGCGCAGCTCGGCACGCAATCGCTGTTCGTGGTGGTGGCCAAGACCACCGGCATCACCAAGATGAGCGACCTCGTGGCGCGCGCCAAGGCCGGCAAGCTGGAGACGTACGCCACGCCGGGCAATGGCTCGCCGATGCACATCATGGGCGAGATGTTCAACAAGTCGGCCAGCGTGAAGATCGCGCAGGTGCCGTACCGGGGCACGGCGCCGGCCATCGTCGACGTGCTGGGCGGGCAGGTGCCGATGACCTACGTCACCTACGGCGCCGTGGCGCAGTACGTCGGCAACGGCAGCCTGGTGCCGCTGGCCGTGGCCGACACCAAGCGCTCCCCCTTCGCGCCGAACGTGCCGACGCTGGGCGAGCTGGGCTACAAGGACGTGGAGATTGGCGCGTGGCAGGCGATGCTGGGCCCGAAGAATCTGCCGCCGGAAATCGTCCGCACGCTGAACGGCCATGTGAACGAGATCCTCAAGCAGCCCGACGTCATCGCCAGGATGGCGACCATCGCCGTCACACCAGTCGGCGGCGAGCCCGCCGTGCTCCAGAAGCTGATTGCGGCGGACACCGCGCGCTACACCAAACTCGTGAAGGAATTCAATATCCAGGCCGATTAGACGTCTGAATCTTGAAGGTGCCGGCGCCGAAAACACCGGTAGTACTGGCCACCCCGGCATTGCTGCCGGGGTTTTTTTGTTTCTGGTGGAGTTGGTGATGGATCCATACCCTGGACACCGCAAACGCCAGCATGACGCAAACGATGCCAATTGCGAACGCCCGGAGCATCGCCCATTTGTGCGGGCGACGCCGGACGAGCGCGATGAAGAAGACAAGCAGACCCACGATAAGCAATGCGGCGACTGCCAGCGCGGCCATCGCAAGGTAGGCCGCAGCCGGACCGGTATAGCGGTCCCCGGGCTTGAAAGGGGTCAGCACCAGCGCCACGACGTAGGCCACGCCCACGATGGCAAGAAGCCACGCGATGACGTTCATGGTGCGCAGCAACCTTGATCCCGGCGTCATCGTAGGCCTTCCGATGCGAGACGCTTCGCAAGGCCTTCCCACCGACGTGGACTGTCTTTCACGGCGTGCGCGTAATAGAAGTGTCCCTCTCCCTTTCCATCCAGCATCTGTTTGCCAAGAATGGGCGCCATGGCAACAAGTTCGACCCAGGACATTCCGGCATAGATCGGATCCCCAAACTCCCGCAGATCAATCGTCACAACCTTGCCTATGCGGGGGTGCGTCTGTAGATCGGATAGGAAATCCTCGTCGATCGGGGATCCGATCAGGACAAGATGGTCGATCACGTGGCCTGCGCGTGCATAGGACCAGGCAGTTTGCGCGGCTAGCAAGGAGCCGTAGCTATATCCGATCAAGTTGAACTGCGGGGCCTCCGGTGACATGCCTTTCGTGATCGTCCACTCACTGTCATCACGATAGCGCACGACGAGACCAGCCCGGAGGGCATCCAGGATTTGTCCAGCCTCCTTGTAGTCCTCGTTCAGCCCGTGGTTTGCCGAGTTCGTCAGTCCCATGAAACAGTGCTCGATCCCCGCCTTCCGGAACGCCTCCAGCTGCGGCCGCACGTAGTCTCCGTCGAGCCCAGCTCCGCCCCAGTACAACGTCCCGCGCGGCCGCAGAAGGTATTCCTTCGTCGACGGTTTTTCCGCAGCCAAGTGCGTTACACCGGGATTCGGCGTGGCGGCTACCGCGGCTTCCTCCTCCTGCTCTGGCGACCGGTCTACTTCGATCGAAAAGATATGCTGCGACGGCAGCACGCGCGGGTGCTCCTTGCACTTGCAGAACACGCGCGCCCCCGAAACCAKAATCTGCTTCCCATGCAGCGAGTATCTTGGATCGCAGTCGTTGTACACCGGCCCGCCGACCTTGCACGCCGGGCAGGTCGCATGGTCGCCTTCCACGCCAACATTGACGCCGTGGTGAATCGTGTACGTGTTGAGCGCGATCAGCACGCCACCTGTCGTGGTGGCGTTCCCGTTCAACAGTGCGTAGCGTATATCCCGCATGATCCTTCCTCCTTATAGAGACGATGGCTGGCACCTTCGMTCCATTCGAGGAAGAAATCTTTGGCGCAAATCAAGGAAGGGATGCGGCGAGATCCGCCGCTTTCGGAGGGATCCGGAGGGGAATAGGAAGGTTCTGACCGGCTCGGAAATGAAGCGGGGCGGGAGCCGGCTCTGCGGCCGGTCCGCCCCTGTTACGCCTACCCGCTCCTAGGACTTGGTGATATCGAACACCACGTTCACCGGCGATGGGCCGAACGAGCCGTTCGGGACCACGCCGGACTGGTTGACGCCCGGCTTCGACCAGTCGCATACGCCGCTGGGGAAGATGGCCTGCAGGCGCGTCATCTCGGCGCCCGAGAACATCACCGTGTAGTCAGACGCCGCAATCGGCTTCAGCGTGCACTTGATGATGTTGCCCGCCACCGGTCCGCCCGCCGCGATGCGCGAGGCCGTCCACGAGGGGAACAGCCCGTTGCAGGTGGTGTTGCCGATGGCACTCAGCGTCTGCTTCTCGTTGACGAACGTCGCGGCGTCGCTCCAGCAGCCGTCCACCGCCGTGGCCGGCTTGTGGGTGACCACCTTGTCCTTCTGCGCGGTGGTCGTCACATCGGCCTTGTACGCCGCCACCCACTGGATGAAGGTGTTCCACGCCGTATCGGCCGGCACGGGATTGCCGCGCCACATCACGTGGTTGTTGCTGTCGCCGTTCGCCGCCACCATCCGCTCGCGCAGGGCGAAGTGGAAGTACTGGTAGTGGTAACCCGAGTMGTCGTTGTAGATACCCGTCACGTCGAACACGGGGATGCTCGCCAGCCCGCCGTTGGTGCYGATCTGCAGGCCGCTCTGCTGCGCCCGCAGGATAGCGCCGGGGTCGCCCGCGGTGCGATTGGTCACGTAGTTGGCATCCTGGTCATAGCCGCCAACCTTCTCGTTCAGGTCCAGGAACTGCGTGGTGGTGATCGCCCCGGTGTTCAACGCCGCGAGGCCGTACTGCACGCCCACGTTGTCGTAGGGCCTGAGCGCGAAGCCGGTGGCCTTGTCGACACCGTAGATGTTTTTCGCGGCATCGTAGACCGTGGGACGCACGCCGGTCTTGTTGTTGACCGGGTCATAGCGCACCGACGTCGGCACCACGCTGTTGAACACGCCGGAGTTGTAGCCCGCGTAGTCCACACGCGCCGGCACCGGATCGGTCCGGCCAGCCTGGTTGGCGGCGTCCTCGAAGGCCTTGCGGCTCTTGTAGCCGGTTACGGCCGCGATCTGCGCGTCTGTCAGCGCCGTTGGGAAGAGCGTGATGTAGTGCGTGATCAGGTGCCCATCAGACCCGGCGAAAGCAATCGACAGCGGGTCGGGGAAGGTGCACGAGATGAGCACGCCGTCGAACAGTCCCGGGATGCGGTCTGCCGGCTGCGTGCTGCCATAGGAGCCGCCCGAGCAACCCGCGCTCACCGTGAACGCCGGCACGCCGAAGCGTTCGATCGTGGCTTCCTTCKACATCATCGCCGCCTCGCTGGCCAGCACCGCGTTGCAGTTGTTCGACGCATGCTGGAGCGTGTTGGCGAACGTCGCATAGCCCTCGGCCAGCCGCTGCGTGTTCAACAGGCTGAAGTCGAAACCGGCGCTCTGGATGTTGCCAATCGCCCCGCCCTGGATATACCAGCCGCCGGGGCAGCCGAAGCCTTCCACGGCGATGAGGCGCCGGTTCCAGGCTTTAGGCGGCGAAGTCGGCGTGGGCGCGGATTCCGTCGTCGGGTCATGCAGGACGGCGTTCTGGTAGATACCGCGATCGACGGTGCCCGTTTCCACCCGTACGATGAAGGGCGCCTGGGTGCCGCTGAGCGTGGTGACCGTCGCCACGTCTGCGGGGCGTGTCCTGGTGTCGGTCATCGGCTTCAGTGCCCCGCCCTGCGTGGACTGGTAGAGATAGGTCACGCGCGTAGCCACGCTGCAGTTCTCGTCGAGCGGCGCGCCAAGCGTGGAGCCATCCGGCAACGCAAACGTGCTGGTCTGGCAGATGAACGGCGTCTGCCACGGCCCCGAAATCACCGGACCGGTGATCGGGTAGTTGGTCATCGTGATGGTCTTGGAAGCCTTGCCCACGCTAGCCGTGACGGAGTTCGTGCCATTCACGAGCCCGGTCAGCACGGCTTGCTGGTGGGAGGAATCGGTGGGGCTGGTCTTGAATTGGGCGCTGACGTCATTGCCGTTCAGCGAAACCTTGAGGGGGCGATCGTTGTTCACCGTGGTGGGCACGCCAATGTCGATCAGCGCATTGCCGCCGGTCACATAGTCGGGTTGCGACGAAAGCAGCTGGACGGTGGGCGCGATGCCCGGGTCATCATCCCCGCCTCCGCCGCACGACGAAAGGCCGATGAGCATAATGCCGGCGAGCGCAACGCCGAGCATTCTCCTGATGGATTTCATGGGGAGTCTCCTAATGTTTTTAATGTTCCAGACAGCCCTGTCATGGATCAGCTGCCTGAGGCCAGCTTAGGAGGCAGTTTTGGGCTTTACAACGGGCGTGCGAATTCGCAACGATGGCTTGAAAGAACTGCGCGCGTCTGTGATGTGAGGCACATTGTCTTGAGGCCTGGTGTGTAAGAACACCAAGAAACGTGATGCAGTGCGGGGTGGAATTCCTGCGCGGGTTGAAGTTTTGTGCGCTGTTTTTTACAACGCGGCGTCGACCATCGCGACAGCCAACCCCACGAGCAAGGCCACGGCCGAGCCGATAAACCAGCGCACCGTCTGCCGATATTCATCGACGGCGTCATCCTCGATGCGCAGCGCGCGAAACAGCGCCACGATCTGCAGCGCCACCGCGATCAGCAGTGCCGCAGCGGCGAGAATAGCGAGCGTGCCCCATCGCCCCGGTGTCTCGAGCCCCCAGAATTTCCAGAACGCCAGGGAGAAGCCAAGTAGGACCGTGATCGCCGTGATGATGCCTTGTCGGAATCCGGAAGGAACGACTTGCGGCGTGGGAGGTTTGGGCGGGGTGGACGCGGCGTCTTGCTGGGCGGGCGGTGGCAGGGTCATAGCTTGCCTTGTCTTCTGGGGCGCCCGTCGAGTATAGGTGCCGGGATCCACAGAATGCGAATCGTCTCATGGACTGGCGGGGTGGGATGGGGAAGACTGATCCGACTGAACAGCCCACCTCCCAGATCTAAGATGCGTATGTCCGAATCTAAACTGCCTTCGCCCGCCGGGACGACAACCGGTCCATCGAGCCGCGCGGCCAATGCCGAGGCCGTGCTGGCCGGCCTCGACGGGGTGCTGGAATTGCTGGAGAAGCAAAGCGAGACGTCCGAGCCTTCGTATAACGCTTACTGTTTGCTGGGACTGGTGCGGGGGAAGTTGGCGGAGGTGTTGCGGGACAAGGGGGAAGAATAACGGCGGCCGTCGTTGCAACGGCCGCCGCCTATCCAGCCAGCAAACGCTCAGCTCAAAGCGCCCCACCCACTCCAGTCCAATACGGATCCCGCCCGTAGTACTCATGGATCGTAGTCGCCCACTGCGGATCGGCCATGCCGGGCCAGCTGTCCTTGTTGAAGCCTGGGGCGTCCTTGATGCGGTCCGCGGTCAGGCCGAGGCGGAAGCATTTGGCGTCGGTGTCCATGACCAGGGCACTCCAGGGAATGGCGTGGAGGGTGTCGCCGATGCCGAGGAAGCCGCCGGTGCTCAGCACGGCGTAGGCCACGCGGCCGCGGGGGACATCGATCATGATTTCCGAGATTTCGCCGACGTGCTCGCCGTCGGACGAATAGACCTTGGTGTCGTCGAGGCTCGATGCGGCCATCACCTCGGGGCCGGGGCCTTCGCCCACGCCGGAGCCGACGATGCCGGCGCCCTGGCCGGAAGTGAGGGTGGGATCAGCGGTGTTCATCTGCAACTCCTTGCGTGGGGGTGTGGGACCCGTGATCCGCAACGAGCGTGCCGAGGGAGCGCCCGCCTTGCCGGGCGCGTGCAGCGGTCCGGGGCGGCGTGTCGCGCACCCTTTGCCGTCGCGGACAAATTACAAGCACCGGTAACTTGCCACGGCGTTTCTATATTAGAGAGCGCGCCGCACAAGTGGGGTGGCGGCGCGTGTGCTGGTACGGAACCTGCGCAGGCATGTGTTGCATCAACTTTCCCGCACCTTCCCCCGCACCTTCGCACTGCCTGACAGGAGACACGCATGGATCCGAACAACCTCAATCCACAGAACTCGAGCGCCGATGCATCCGCCGCGCGAGCCAACCTGCGCGCCGACACCAACCAGCTGGCCAAGGATCTCGACGATCTGCTCTCGCAGTTGCCGAATCTGACCGGCGAGGCCGTCGACGCCGCCAAGAAGACGTTTCTCTCCAAGGCGGAGCGCGGCTCGCAGGCGCTGGACTCGATCAAGTCGACGGTCAGTCACAACTGGCAGCAAGGCCAGGAGTGCGTGACCGAGTACGTGAACAAGCAGCCGATGCGCGCCATCGGCATGGCGCTCGGGATTGGCGTGCTGCTGGGCGCGGTGCTTTGCCGGCCGAGCCGGCACCGCTACGACGACTGACTAGCCGCCCGCGCTTCCCGCAACGACGCCAGCAGGATGTCCGCCAGCCGCTCCACCTCGGGCGGCATGATCGGCGCCGCCCGCAGCATGACCAGCGGTAGCGACGGCAGCCCGGGCAGGCCGGCCTCCCCGGCTGGCACCGCGCGCACGTTGGCAGGCAGGCCGTAGCGGGAACGCACGGTCAGCCCCAGGCCCGCGGCKGCGGCGGCCCACAGCCCGCCGAGGCTAGGGCTCGAGAACGCCAGGCGCCATGGAATGCCGGCGCGATCCAGCGCAGCCGTGGCTGCGGCGTGGAACTGGCATGGGCGGTCGAAGGCGATCAGCGGTAGCGGCTCGCCCGGTTCCCAGATCATCGGCGCCGTCGCGGAGCCGACCCAGCACATGGGCGGTTCGTCGATGGGCTCGACTGCGCGCTGGCCCAGCGCGTAGCCGGGGATGCCCGGATCGGGCGATCCCAGACCGCCATCGGACCAGATCAGCGCGAGGTCCAGCCGCCCGGTATCGATCCGCGCCAGCAGTTCGGCATTGCGCGCCACCACCGCCTCGATGCGCACCTTCGGGTGCGCGCGGGTGAACCTGCCGAGCACGTCGGGCAGCAGCCCTTCGCCAAATTCCTCCTGCAAGCCCAGTCGGATGCCGCCCGCCAGATCCACGCCGCGCACCGCCGCCGCGGCTTCGTCATTCAGGTCCACCAGCCGCCGGGCGTAGCCGAGCATGGCCTCGCCGGCCGCCGTCAGCGCCAGTCCGCGTCCGGATTTGCGGAACAGCGCCGTGCCGGCCTGCTCCTCCAGCTTCTTGATCTGCGCGCTAATGGCGGACGTGGAGCGCCCGACGCGATCCGCCGCCCGTGCGAAGCTGCCCAACTCCATCCCCGCCAGCAGGCTACGCAAGGCGGCGACGTCGAAATTCGTGCGTGACATCGATCATCCTGTTTTGTCGAACGATTGCTGAAGTATTTTCTGATATTCAGGATGAATTGTGGGTGAGAGACTCGGTCCGGTCAAATCATCGATCGGAAACCAGCCATGTCATCCCAGACCCTTGCCTCGGCGCCCGCGTCGACAAATCATCACTTCGGTGCAGGCCACCGCTGGAAAGTCCTCGGCGTGGGCGTCGCCGCCAATGCCAGCGTGATGGCCGGCGCCAGCGGCATTCCCACCACCGCCGTCTGGCTGCGGACGGGGTATCACTTCGACAACGCCGAGCTGGGCCTCGCCCTCGGGGCGCTCGGTTTCGGCGTCGCCCTGTCCGAACTGCCCTGGGGCGTGGCGGCGGACCGCTGGGGCGACCGCCCCGTGCTGCTCGGCGGCCTCGCCTCCACCGCCATCGCCCTGCTGGTCATGGCGCTGTGGCTCGCTCCGGCCGGTGGTCATGCGCCGCCGCTGGGCTGGCTGATGAGTGCGATGGCGGTCGTCGGGCTGTTGAGCGGGAGTGTCAATGGCGCGAGCGGCCGAGCCGTGATGCGCTGGTTCCGCGAAGGCGAACGCGGGCTGGCCATGAGCATCCGGCAGACGGCGGTGCCGCTGGGCGGTGGCATCGGCGCCCTCACGCTGCCGTGGCTCGCCTCGACGGTCGGCTTCACMTGGGTCTATGGATGGGTAGCGCTGCTGTGCGGCGTGTCGGCGTGGCTGACGTGGCGATGGCTGCATGAGCCGCCGGCGGCAGGCTGCGTGGCGTCACCGGCGTGCCGGGTTCCCACGGCGAATCCCCTGCGGCAACCGGGCATCTGGCGCATCGTCGCGGCCATCGGCCTGCTCTGCATGCCGCAGTTCGCGGTGCTGACGTTCGCGTCGATATTCCTGCACGACTTTGCGCACGCCGGGCTCGGCGTCATCACCGCCACCATGGTCGCCGTGCAGGGCGGCGCGATGGCCATGCGCGTATGGAGCGGGCGCTGGACCGACCGCCGTGGCAACCGTCGCGCCTATCTGCGCGGCTGCACGCTGGTGTCGGTGGCCGCCTTCCTGGTGCTGGCGGCCTGCGTCCAGGGCAGCGCCGGCAACGCCCACGGCCTGTGGATGGCCCTGCTGCCGGCGATGATCGCCCTCGCCGGCATCTGCGTCTCGGCCTGGCACGGCGTGGCTTATGCGGAGCTGGCGGCCATGGCCGGGGCCGAGCGCGCGGGCACGGCGCTCGGCATGGCGAATACCGCCGTGTTMCTCGGATTCTTCCTCACGCCACTAACCCTGCCGCACTGGCTCGCGGCCACCTCATGGCCGGTGGTCTGGGCCGGCACTGCTGTGATCGCGCTGATGGCGTGGCCGCTGTTTCCGGGAACGAAGCCCAGAATGTGAATCGCCCCCGGGGGACCGGGGGCGATTCACGATGCTGCGGGCTTACGATGCCAGCGAGGGCGAGATCCGGTTGTGGTCTTCGTCCTCCGGCTCCTCGTCCGGCCAGGAGCGTCCCACCATCCACTCGTACAGCGTCGGCAGCACGATCAGCGTCAGCATCGTTGCCGTAATCAGGCCGCCGATGATCACGATGGCCAGCGGGCGCTGCGTCTCCGCGCCAATCGCGCGCGAGATCGCCATCGGGAACAGGCCCAGCATGGCCAGCATCGCCGTCATCAGCACGGTCCGCAGCCGATCCATCGAGCCAGCCAGCACGGCCTCGCGCACGGAGAGCCCTTCATCGCGCAGCTGGTTGAAGTACGTCACCATCACCACGCCGTTCAGCACGGCCTGGCCGAACAGCGCGATAAAGCCGATCGCCGCCGAGACGGACAGCGGAATCCCGGTCAGGAACAGCGCGAACACGCCGCCGATCAGCGCGAACGGGATGTTCGAGATGATCAGCGTGGCACTCTTGAACGACTTGAACGCGTTGAACAGCAGCAGGAAGATCACCAGCACCGACAGCGGCACCACGATCGACAGCCGCGCCATGGCGCGCTCCTGGTTCTCGAACTCGCCGGACCAGCTGATCTTCACGTCCTCGGCGTTGACGTTCTTCTTCACCAGCGCCTGCATGTCCTTCACCACGCTACCCATGTCCCGGTCGTGGATGAAGATGCCGATCGACGTGGTGCGCTGGCCGTTCTCGCGGCTGATGTTCATGGCGCCCGAGGCGGCCCGGAACGTCACCAGTTGCGACAGCGGCACCTGCGCGCCATCGGCGGTCTGCATGAAGATGTTCGGCAGGTTCGGCAGTTCGCGCTCGCCCGCCTTCAGGCGCACGGCCACGCTGAAGTGGCGCTCGCCCTCCCACAGCTCCGTGGCGGCCTTGCCGGCCAGCGCGGTTTCCATCAGGTCCTGCACGTCGGCCACGTTGATGCCGTAGCGCGCCGCCTGGGCCCGATCGAACTCCAGCACGTACTGCGGCAGTTCGCCGTCGCGGTCGATGAACGCGCGCATCACGCCCTTGACCGACTGCACGTTCGCCAGGATCTGGTCCGCTACCTGCTTGTTCTGCTGCAGGCTGTCGCTCTGCACCTTGATCACGATCTGGCCCTTGATCTGGGAGATGCTCTCAAGAATGTTGTCGCGCACCGGCTGCGAAAAGTTCGGCTCGATGCCGGGCATCTGGCGCAGGTTGCGGTTGATTTCCTCGATGATCTTGCGCTTGTCGTAGCCGGCCCGCCACTTCTGGTCCGGCTTCAGGTCCACCAGGATTTCGACGGTGTTGATCAGCTTCGGATCCGTGCCGTCGTCCGGGCGGCCCACCTTGGAGATCGTGGTGTTCACCTCGGGCGTCTGGCGGATCACGGTCCGCAGCTTGCGCGCCTGGTCGCGGGCCTCATCCAGCGAGACCGACGCCGGCAGGTCGAAGCTGACCCACATCGAGCCTTCGTCCAGCTCCGGCAGGAACTCGCTGCCGAGGAACTTGCCCACGCCCACGGTGGCGACCAGCAAACCCAGCGCGATGCCAACMACCATCTTCTTGTGGTCCAGCGCCCACTTCAGCATCGGCTCATAGAGCCGCTTGCAGTGGCGCACCATGAAGTTGTCTTCGTGCGCGATGTTCTTCTTCAGCAGCAGGTGGCACAGCAGCGGCACCAGCGTCAGCGAGATGATCAGCGAGCCGATCAGCGCCCCGGTCACCGTATAGGCCATCGGCGCGAAGATTTTGCCCTCATGGCGCTGCAGCGTGAAGATCGGGATGTGCGCCGCGATGATGATCACCATCGAGAACACGGTCGGCCGGCCCACCTCGGTCGTCGCCAGCAGGATGGCGTTGAGCCGCGCCTTGTTGTCCTGGATCTGCTGCTCCTTCAGCTCGCCCAGCCGCTTGAAGATGTTCTCCACCACGATCACCGCGCCGTCCACGATGATGCCGAAGTCCATCGCGCCGAGCGACAGCAGGTTGGCCGGAATGCCCACCCAGGTCAGGCCGATGAAGGTGGAGAGCAGCGCCAGCGGAATCACCAGCGCCACGATGGCCGCCGCACGCACGTTGGCGAGGAACAGGTACAGCACCGCCATTACCAGCAGCGCGCCTTCCACCAGGTTGCCGAACACCGTGTGCAGGGTCTTGTCGATCAGCGTGGAGCGGTCGTAGTACGGCACGATCTTCACGCCCTTCGGCAGGATCGTGCTGTCGAGCAGGTCGATCTTCTGCTTCAGCGCGTCCAGCACGATCGACGGGTTCTCGCCCTTGCGCATCACCACGATGCCAGAGACGATATCGTCCTCGTCGTCCTGCCCCATCAGGCCCTGCGGCGGCGCCGAGCCCACCTTCACCTCGGCGATGCCCTTGACCAGGATCGGCGTGCCGTTCTTCTCGCTCACCACCACGTTGGCGATGTCCGCCGAGGTGCGGAAGCTGCCCAGTGAGCGCAGCAGGAACTGCTGCCGGCCATGCGCCACCGCGCCGCCGCCGGCGTTCGAGTTGCCACGCTGGAGCGCCGTGAACAGTTCGGACAACGAGATCCCGGCATCGCGCATCCGCGCCAGGTTCGGGTTCACCTCGTACTGCTTGATGCTGCCGCCAATCGTCACCAGGTCGGCCACACCGGGCACCTGGCGCAGGTTCTTCTCGACCACCCAGTCCTGCAGCGTGCGCAGTTCCTGCGGCGAATAGCCCTTGCCGGTCAGCCGGAAACGATAGATTTCGCCGATGGCCGTGGAGAGCGGCGCGAGGTCCGGATGCACGCCGTCGGGCAGGTCCACGCTGCGCAGCCGCTCGATGATCTGCTGGCGGGCGGTGACGTCGGTGGCCTTGTCGTTGAACGTGACCATCATGAACGACAGGCCGAACTGGGTGTGCGAGAACACCCGCACCGAGTTCGGCGTGCCGGCCAGGGCGGTCTCGATCGGGATCGTGACCTGCCGCTCCACTTCCTCGGCCGCACGGCCCGGGTAGAGCGTGATGATGTTGACCTGGATGTCGGAGACGTCCGGGAAGGCCTCGATCGGCAGGTTCTTGAAGGCGGCCAGGCCGCCGGCGACGAAGATGATCAGGCCGAGCCAGACGAACAGCTTCTGGTGCAGCGCAAAGTTGACGATACGGGAGATCATGTGTCCGCCATTCCCTTACTTGGCGGACGCGCGCGCCGCATTGACCGCCGTGGCGTCACGCAGGATGTCCTGCAGATAGAGGTTGCCGTCGGTGACCACCACCTCGCCGTCGGTCAGCCCTTCCAGCACCTCGGTCATGCCCGGCAGTGACACGCCGGTCTTCACCAGGCGCCGCTCGAACGTGTTCGTGCCCTTGCGGACGAACACGTAGTTCTTGTTGTCAGCCAGGAACACGGCCTTCGACGGCACCGCGATCCCCTTGAACGAGGCGGCCTGGAGGCGCGCCGTGACGAACATCTCGGCCTTCAGGCGGCGGTCCGCGTTCGGCACGGTCAGCCGCACCTTGATGCTGCGCGACGACGGATCCACGTAATCGGCGATCTTGACCACGGTGCCCTGGAACGTCTCGCCCGGATAGGCGGCGCTGGTCAGTTGCACCGTCACGCCCGGCTTGAACAGGCCGAGGTCCGCCTCGGCCGCATCCACCTGGGCCCAGAGCGTGGTCGGGTCGGTGATCAGGAACAGCGGCGAGCTGGGCGCCTGGTCCGGGCGCAGTTCCATGCCCGTGTTGATATTGCGCTCCACCACCAGGCCCTCGATCGGGCTGCGCAGCGCGAAGCGCTGGTTCACCGCATCGCCACCGGCGGCCGCGCCGTACATGCGCAGCGCCGCCTGCGTGCGTTGCTGGTCGGCGGCGGCACGGGCGCTATCGGCCTGCGCCTGCTCCAGTTCCTTCTGGGCGACGATGCCGGCGCCATACAGCTCGCGCTGGCGTGCCAGGGACTTGGCGGCCACGGCGCTGTCGGCGGCGGCCTTGCGGGCATCGGCCTGGGCCAGGCCATAGTCGGGCGAGGTCAGCGTCGCCAGCGGCTGGCCGGCCTTCACGGTCGCGCCGGGTTGCACGAGGATGTCCATCACGCGGCCCGCGAACGGGGTGGTCACGCGTACGGTCTTGTCCTCGTTCCAGACCAGCCGGCCCGGCAGGCTCAGCATGCGGTCGCCGCCCAGCTTCACCGGCTGGCCGACGATGCCGGGCAGGGTCTTCACCGACTCCGGAAACTGGATGGTCTGGCCGCTGACCTTGGGGTCGTCATCAGCCACGGGTGCCTCCTTCTTGCCACAGGCGACCAGCGCCAGCGCGCAAAGTGACCCGACGGCTGCCAGGCGGAGAGGACGGAACCACTGGGACGAAGACAGCATGTTATGGACGCGACGCATCGGTACGGACCTGGGGAAGCTTGTTGATATCGGAATTGGTAGCTTGCAGCGCGGTGCGGTAGGCGGCCAGCGCCTTGGCGTAGTTGCCCTGCGCCTCGACGGCGTCCACGCGGGTCTGGCGCAGCGCGCGGCGCGCGTCGAGCAGATCCAGCACGCCCGTGGCGCCCTTCGTGTACGCGAATTCGGCACTGTTCGCGACGGACTCGGCGGCCGGCAGCACGGCGGCCTGCATCTGTTGCAGCGTGGCGCGCGCGGCCTCTAGCTGGCTGCGCAGGCGCTCGATGTCGTTCTGCGCCTCCAGCAGGATGCGGTTGCGGTCGTCCAGCGCGGCGTAGTAATCCACCTCCGCGCGGCGGGCCTCGCCGCCATTGCTGTGCCGCACAAACAGCGGGATCGAGATGAACACGCCGTAGCTGTTGCCATCGCCATAGGTATTAGTGGGCGATTGCGGATAGTGCTCGGCCTGCGCGCCCACCGTCACATCGGGCACGCGGCCGGCGCGGGCCAGGTCGCGCGAGGCGGCGGCGGCGGCCAGCCGGGCTTCGGCGGCGGTCACGTCGGGGCGGCGTTGCAGCACGTCGGGGTCCACCGGCGGGACCGGGGTGTCCAGCGCCGGCCAGTCCGGCACGAGTCGGTTGTCGATCAGCGTGCCCGGCACACCGATGGCGGCGGCCAGGGCGGCCTTGTCGCTGGCGTGGTCAGCCTGGGCGTTGCGCAGGTCGCTCTGGGCGCGCAGCGTTTCCAGCTGGAGCTTGGTGACGTCGGCGCGGGAAATATCGCCGGCCTTCAGCCGGGTCTCATTGGCTTGCTGGGTGCGGGAATAGAGGCCGACGGTCTCGGTCAGCACTTCCAGCCGGGTCTGGCTGACCACGGCTTCGTACCAGGCCTGGTCCACCGCGCCGAGTTGCTGCGCCACGATGGCCTGGGTGGTCTCCCCGGCGGCGGCGCTGGCCTTGCGGGCTGCGTCCACGCGCAGGTTGCCCTTGTTGGCGGTTTCGATGACCTGATCGATGCGCAGCGTGGAATCCACCGTCTTGCTGCGCAGGCTGCCCGATCCCACCCCCGCATGCGGATTGATATTAGTGACACCGAGGCTCAGGACCGGATTCGGCCGTTGCGAGGCGATCTGGACATCGGCCTGGCTGGCTTCCTCGCCGCGCCGGGCGGCAATGATGTCGCGATTGCAGCGCTGGGCGTCAAGCCGCGCCTGGGCAAGTGTGAGCGTGGCCTTGGCCGGTGGCGGCACACAGGGGCCGTCTGGGGGCATCGGCTGGCTGGCGGCGTGGCCAGCAACGGCTGCCACGGCCAGCAGCACGGCCATGGCGGCGCGGGAAACTGAAAAATGCACGATCGGTCTGGCTCAATGTCACTTCGGTCTGACGTAAACGACCGTGCCAGCCGAACGGTGCACCGGGCGGGCGATTTTCTTTCATCGCTCCCCGGGAACCCGCTCTTTTAGCCGCGCTGCCTTGCCGCGCACGATCTCCCGTGCGCATTCAATCGCAATCTCATTACAAACGGCTTTCATCTTGTCGGCATTCCCACCCAAATTCGCCCAACGTGTGGGTCGGGAAAACACCGATTGGCGCTGCGCCCGGTTCAGGCGGAGGTGGCGGATGAGGCGGATGGCGCCGCTGGGCCCGGCGCTGCGGCGACGATCCGCAGCGCACGTTCGAGCACCGGGCGGTCCACCATCTTGCCGTCCACGGCGATGGCCGCGCCCTGCGCGGCGGCGGCTTGGTCCACCACGCGCCGTGCCCACGCCACTTCCTGGGCAGACGGCGCCAGCGCCGCATGCACGCCTTCCACCTGGTTCGGATGGATCAGCAGCTTGGCGCCGAAGCCGAAGCGGCGGCCCCGGGCGGTGTCGTCCGCCAGCGCCTCGGCATCGCCGATGGCGGTGCAGACCCCGTCGACCGGCGCCGGCAGCCCGGCCGCGCGCGAATGGAGTACCAACTCGCTGCGGAAGTGATGCAGCGGCTCGCCATCGTCGGCCACGTCGAGATCGAACATCAGGTCGATGCTGCCGAACACCAGCCGGGTGACGCCGGGCGCGCGCGCCACGTCGTACAGGTCGGCAAACCCGGCGGCGGTCTCCAGCAGGGCATGGCAGTGGGCGTCCGGCAGCTCGGCGTGGAGGGCGGCCAGCGCGGTGGCATCGGCCTTCGGCAGCATGATCTGGCGCACCTGATGCGCCCGGCACCAGGCGAGATCGTCGGCGAACCATGCGGTATCGGCGCCGTTCACGCGCACAAAAAGCTGCACGCCGCCGACCTGGGCGGCAGTCCGCAGGCCGCTCCAGGGGTCGGACAGCCCCGCGCGGGCCTCGGCCTTGGCATCGGGGGCGACGGCATCCTCCAGGTCGACAATGACCGCATCGGCGCCGGCCGACAGGGCCTTGCCGATGCGCTCGGGGCGGGAGGCGGGAACGAACAGGTAGCTGCGCGGTACGCGGGGGGTAGTCATGGTCGGCTCCTGATCAAACCACGCCGTCGGCGTGAAGTTGGGCCACTTGCGCGGCGGAACAGCCGATTTCCGACAGGATGGCATCGGTATGCTCGCCGACTGCGGGAATCGGATCCATGCGCGCATCGGTCAGGCCCGGCGGCAGCAGCGCCGGGATCTCGCCGACCGGCGACGCCACGGTGCGCCACCGCTCCCGGGCGGCCAACTGCGGGTGGTGCCAGACATCGGCCATGGTATTGACGTTGGCGTTGGCGATCTTGGCCTCCTCGAGCCGCTGCACCACCTGCTCCGCCGTCATATGCGAGAACGCTTCGACGATCCTCGCCCGCAACTGGGCCCGGTTGGCGCTGCGCAGGCTGTTGGTGGCGAACGCGGCATGCGTGGCCAGCGCCGGCTCGCCCAGCACGGTCTTGCAGAAGACCGACCACTCCCGCTCGTTCTGCAGCCCCAGCATCACGGTCTTGCCGTCGCCGGTCGGGAACGGCCCGTAGGGGTAGATGGTGGCGTGGGCGGCGCCTGCGCGCGGCGGCGGCTCGGCGCCATCGAACGCGTAGTACATCGGGAAGCTCATCCACTCGACCATCGACTCCAGCATCGACACGTCGATCCGCTTGCCGCGCCCGGTCTGGCCGCGCTCGATCAGCGCCGCCAGGATATTGCTATAGGCGTACATGCCGGCGGCGATGTCCGCCACCGAGGCACCCGCCTTGACGCCCTCCTCGGCCGTGCCGGTCACCGAGACGAACCCCGATTCGCTCTGCACCAGCAGGTCGTAAGCCTTCTTGTCGCGGTAGGGGCCGTCGCCGCCGTAGCCCGAGATGTCGCAGACAATCAGGCGCGGATAGCGGGCCGAGAGCGTCTCGTAATCCAGCCCGAGCCGGGCCGCCGCGCCCGGGGCGAGGTTCTGCACCAGCACGTCCGCGCGCTCCAGCAGCCCTTCCATCACCGGCGCGGCGCCGGGCGCCTTCACATCCAGCGTCAGGCTTTCCTTCGAACGGTTGGTCCAGACGAAGTGCGAGGACAGGCCGCGCACGCGCGTGTCGTAGGCGCGGGCGAAATCCCCCGGGCCGGGCCGCTCGATCTTGATCACGCGTGCACCGAGGTCCGCCAGCTGGCGGGTGCAGAACGGCGCGGCAATCGCCTGTTCGAGGGAGATGACGGTAATGCCGGCTAGGGGTCGGGTCATGGCGATGGGTCCGGGGGTGCTCGATGCCGCCAATCTACCCGCGCGCCCCGACTATGTGAAATAGGGATTGCCGAAGCCTCCATAAGTAGAATCAATACCCTCAACGAGACGACACCCGGCGAACGGGGCAGGAGGCAGCAGCGATGGACATCCGGGCAATGCGGTATTTCGTGGCGATCGTCGACCACGGCAGCCTGACGCGCGCCGCCGAGGTCGTGTGCGTGGCGCAGCCGGCGCTGAGCCAGCAACTGGCCGCGCTCGAGGAGGAATTCGGCGTGCCGCTGGTGCATCGCGGCGCCAAGGGCGTACGGCCGACCGAGGCCGGCAAGACACTTTATCGTCACATTCGCAATATCCTGCGCCAGGTCGAGATGGCCGGGGCGGACGTCCGGGTGGCCGGCTCGGAAATCTCCGGCAACGTCGCCATCGGCCTGCCGACCACGGCGGCGGCGGCCTTCGGCATGCCGCTGGTGCGGGCCGTGCGGCAGCGCTATCCGCAGGTGCGGCTGCAACTGTTCGAGAGCATGAGCGGCTATATCTCCGAGCTGCTGAACCAGAACCGGCTCGACTTCGCGATCCTGTTCCGCGACACGGCGTCGCGCGCTGTGGAGCCCGAACCGCTGGCCAGCGAACCGCTCTACCTGATCGGCACGCCGCCCGGGCGCGCCACCCGCTCGGCCACCATCGCACTGAAGGCCCTCGACGGCATGCCGCTGGTGCTGCCCAGCGGCTCGCAGGGCCTGCGCGAGGTGGTGGAGCGCAGCTGCGCCAAGGCCGGTATCGCCCTGAACGTGGTGGCGGACCTCGATTCGCTGCCCTTCCTGCTGGCCGCCGCCCGCGAGGGGCTGGCCTGCACGGTGCTGCCGGCGTCGTCGCTGGGCGAGAGTCCGGGCGCAGAAGGGAATGGGGATGGGGCTGGCGATGCCGAGGGGGGCATCGGGCGTCGCCTGATCCTGCCGGAGTTGCGCCGCACGCTGTCCCTGTGCTGGCCGCGCGCGCTGCCGCGTTCGAATGCGGCCGAAGCCGTCGCCGACATCCTGCGGGAGATCGTTGCAGCGCGCATCGCCCAGGGCGGCTCGCTGGCGCCGCCGCCCGCCCCTACGGCACCTGCCAGCCGATAAGAAATCCTTATGGCCATAGTCGGCGATTGAATTTCTCCTGCGCACCGGCCTCGGCTAGAGTGGGCGCCAGCATGGGCGGGACCGACATCCCAGATAACCGCCCGCCATAGGAGACAACAATGCTTCGCACCCTTCCCGCCTTCGCCGGCATGGCCGTGGCTCTCACGCTGGCCGCCGTGGGCAGCGCCCACGCCGACACCTATCCCAGCAAGCCCATCCAGATGATCGTGCCCCAGGCGCCGGGCGGCACCAACGACATCGTCGCCCGGCTGGTGGCCGCCGATCTGTCGCAGCGCCTGGGCCAGCAGGTGGTGGTCGAAAACCGTCCCGGCGCCGGCGGCAACATCGGCACCCAGGCCGCCGCGCGCGCCACGGCCGATGGCTACACGCTGCTGATGACCATCAGCAGCACGCAGGCGATCAACCCGTCGCTCTATCGCCAGATTCCGTTCGATCCGATCAAGGACTTCGAGCCGATCGCCCCCGTGGCGACGGTGCCGAACGTGCTGGTCGTGAATCCCGCGTTCCCGGCCAAGTCGATGGCGGAGCTGATCACGATGGCCAAGGCCAAGCCGGATTTCTATCGCTATGCGTCGGCCGGCAATGGCACGCTGAACCACCTGCTCGGCGAGATGCTGAACAGCATGGCCGGCATCAAGCTTGAACATGTGCCCTACAAGGGTGTGGCGCCGGCGCTGAACGACGTGCTCGGCAACCAGGTGCCGATGGCCTTCGCCAGCCTGCCCTCGGTGCTGGCCCATATCAAGGCCGGCAAGGTGCGGGCGCTGGGTGTGAGTTCGGCCAAGCGGTCGCCATTCGCGCCGGACATCCCGGCCATCAGCGAAACCGTGCCCGGCTATAGCGGCGATCTCTGGGTTGGCCTGTTCGCCGTGCGCGGCACGCCGAAGGCGGTGACGGAGAAGCTCGCCAAGACCTTGCAGGCCGCGCTGGCCGACGCACCGCTGCGCGACAAGCTCGCCGCGCAGGGCGCCGAGGTGCTCATCGGCACGCCGCAGCAGTTCTCGACCATGTTGCGTGCGGATATCGACAAATGGGGCAAGATCGTCAAGGCCTCGGGCGCCCAGGTCGACTGAACGGCGTTAGCCGTAGCCCCTCAGTCGCGGTCCTGCACCGCGCGCAGCAGCGTCAGCCGGGTCTTGCCGTCAGGCATGAAATGCGTGCCGAAGCGCACCAGCCCGGCGCGGCGCAGGTGGCAGGTCATCGTGAAACTCAGCAGCATCCCGGGCTCGGTATCGTCGATGTCGATATCGATGCCCCGGAGCCTCGGCTCGTAGCGCAGCAGCGTGGTTTCAATCTCCCGCTTGAGCGTGTGGGCCGACGCGGGCAGGTGCCGGTAGATGCGCGACAGGTCGCCCAGCCCATAGTCCGGCAGATGAGCCAGCCCGCCGCGCCGACTGTTCAGAATGCGCTGGATATTGTCCTGGACGGACAGGAAGGTCTGCGTCGCCAAATCGAATTCCTCGACCGGCACCCCATTCGCGAAATGCCCTGTCACGGCCTCGAACAGGCCCGGACCGCCGGCCATTACTGGCCAGCCTCATCGAATTCCAGCCCGATGCCGTCTGCGTCCGAGAAGGTCAGCCGCATCGTGGCCGGGGCGCTCGTCTCCGCTGTCTTGTTCCCCATTCTTATTAGCAGCTCGCGGGCCAGCACCGGCAGGATCTGCTGGTCGAGCAGGCTGTCGATATTGCGCGCGCCGGTGTCCGGCAACAGGCAGGCGGCGACCAGCGCGTCCACCAGCCCATTGTCGTAACGCAGCGGCACGCCGAACCGGCGCGCCACCCGCTCGCTCACCTTATCCAGCTTCATGCGTACGATTGTCGCCATCGGCCCGGCGGCCAACGGCCGGAACACCACGGTCTGGAAGCGCGCCAGCAGCGCGGGCTGGAAATGCTCGACCAGCGTCGGGCGGATCGCCTCCATCAGCATGCCGGGGGTCGCCGCGCCGCCGGCCTCGGTCACGGCGTCCGTGGCGGCCAGGATCTGGTCGCTGCCCAGGTTCGACGTCATCACGATCACCGTGTTGCGGAAATCGATCACCCGGCCTTCGCCATCGCGCATAAAGCCACGGTCGAACACCTGATAGAACAGGCTCAGCACGTCGCGGTGGGCTTTCTCGACCTCGTCGAGCAACACCACGCTGTAGGGGCGCTGGCGCACCGCCTCGGTCAGGACGCCGCCCTCGCCGTAGCCGACGTAGCCGGGTGGCGAGCCCTTCAGCTGCGACACCGTATGCGCTTCCTGGTATTCGGACAGGTTGATGGTGATCAGCGCCCGCTCGCCGCCGAACATCAGGTCGGCCAGCGCCCGCGCCGTCTCGGTCTTGCCGACGCCCGAGGGCCCCACGAGCAGGAACACGCCGATCGGCGCGTCCTCGGCCTTGAGCCCCGCCTTCGCCGCCCGCAGCCGCTTGCCGAGCGCTGCGAGCGCCTCGTCCTGACCCACCACCACGCTGCCCAGGTTGGCCTCCAGGTCCAGCAGCGTGGCCAGTTCGCTGGCCAGCAGGCTCTCGGCCGGCACGCCGGTCCAGTCTGCGATGACTTCGGCAATCGCGTGCTCATCCACCTCGGCGCGGATCAGGGCGGCCTGCCCGGCCGAACCCACCGCGCGGTGAGCGGCTTCGATCGATGGGGAGAGGTCCTGCCGCAGCGCCTCGTCCGCGGCCTGCCATTGGCGACGCAGGCCGAACAGGGTTTCCGTTGCGGCCTTCTGGGCGGCGAGCGTCAGCGTGAATCGGGCGAGGTCGCCGTCCAGCGCCTCCAGCCGGCTGTCGATGGCGCCGATCCGTGCGGCGTCACGGATGCCCGTGGCGCCCTCGTCCTGCGCCAGCGCAGCCCGCTCGGTCTCCAGCGCCGCGCGCTCGGCCTCGCACCGGGCGAAGGCAATCGGCGTGGCGTCCTGGCTCATGCGCACCCGCGCGGCGGCGGTATCGAGCAGGTCGACCGCCTTGTCGGGCAACTGGCGCCCGGTCAGGTAGCGGCGCGAGAGGCGCACGGCGGCGACGACCGCCGCATCGGTGACATGCACGTCATGGTGCCGCGCATAGCGCTCCTTGAGGCCGCGCAGCATCAGGCACGCGGCCGCGTCGTCGGGCTCGTCCACCTTCACCATCTGGAAGCGGCGTTCGAGTGCCGCGTCCCGTTCGAAATACTGCTTGTATTCGGACCACGTGGTCGCCGCGATGGTCCGCAGCTCGCCCCGCGCCAGCGCCGGCTTCAGCAGGTTGGCCGCGTCGGCGCCGCCAGCGCTGTTACCTGCCCCGATCAGCGTATGGGCTTCGTCGATAAACAGCAGGATTGGCGTCGGCGACTGCTGCACCGCCTCGATCACCTGCTTGAGCCGCTGCTCGAACTCGCCCTTGACGCCGGCGCCGGCCTGCAACAGGCCGAGGTCAAGCGTCAGCACACTGGTGTTGGCGATGATCGCCGGGACATCGCCCTCCGCAATACGCAGCGCGAGCCCCTCGACCAGTGCGGTTTTGCCGACGCCGGGCTCGCCCACGAGGATCGGATTGTTCTTACGGCGCCGCGCGAGGATGTCGATCATCTGCCGGATCTCGACATCACGGCCAAAGACCGGATCGATCTGCCCGGCACGGGCCTTGGCGGTGATGTCGATGGTGAAGCGGCCCAGCACCGGGTTGTCGGGGAGGTGCGCCACGGCCGGGGTGTCGGTCGGAAGGGGAAGGATCTCGGGCAGCCTGTGCGCCTCGCTCGATATCTGATCCAGCTCCGGCATCAGTCGTTCGATCTGCGCGGCGGAGATGCTGAGCAGCGGCCAGGCATCCGGCGCGCGCAGCCAATGCGGCGCTTCCACCAGCGCGGCGAGCAGGTGCGCCGAGCGAATGTCGGTGTCACCCGGTGCCGTCGCAGCGAGCGACGCACGCATCCATGCCGCCTCCAGCCACTGCCCCACGCGCGGCGAGAGCCCGGGCCGGCCGCGCAGGTCATGCGGCAGGCGGTCGATGGCGACGAGCAAGGCATTCCAGATGGCATCGACATCGATTTCATAGCGCCGCAGGATCGCCAGCAGGTCGCCCTCGCCCAGTTCGAGCAGCTTGATCAGCCAGTGCTCGACCTCGATGTCCCGGTGGGCGCGGGTTTCGCAAAGGCTGGCCGCCTCGGTCAGCGCGCGGGCGCAATGGGGGTTCAGGCGGCGCAGGAACGGGGAATGGTCGCGGGCAGTCATGAGGGAGGGATGGCGATGGGCGGGAAGAATGCGGGGTCGAGGGATGGGGCGGCCGGCGGCGCGGCCGAGGGGCCGGCGCGAGGCCGGCCCGACCTTACTCAGGCACGCTCGTTCCAACTATCGGCGTGGATGATGTTGCCGTCCTTGTACGACCAGGTGATCTTCTCGTAGCGCAGCTCGATGCTCTCGAGGTGGTTGTGCTTCTCGAAGGCCGGGCTCTTGATGTCGTGCATCTTCGGCGTGACGCCGACCACCTTGACGTTCTCGAGCTTGGTGTTGAAGTACTCCTTCTCCTTGCCGGCGTCGTCGATCTTGTACCAGCGAATCTCCACCGCCTTCAGCGTCTGGCCGCTGGAGACGGCCTTGTAGAGATACGGCGTCGAGGCGTCGGTCTCCTTGGTGAAGACGATCGGCTCGTGCACGCGCGTGCCGGTCAGCTTGCCGGTGTTGGCGTCCGTCGGGATCTTGACCGCGTGATCGAACGCCACCACTTCGACGCTGCCCTCGCGGCCCGAAACCGTGACCGAACCCTTGATGTCGGCGCCACCATCGTCCTTGATCCACATGTATGCGGGAATTGCCATTTACTTACTCCTTCTGCTGAAATGAACAGGCCGACTGGCCAGAAGTGACCCGATCGCCGTCACGGCAATCGGGAACAAGGGTAATTTCCACACGGCGATTGGCGGCGCGGCCCGCCTCCGTGTCATTGCCCGCCTTCGGGCGGGTGTCGCCGTAGCCTTGCGTCGCGAAATGCGTCAACGGCAAGCCGGCGGCATCGGCCAGCCAGTTGCGGACGGACACCGCGCGGGCCTCCGACAGGCGCAGGTTGCTGCGCGGGTTGCCGGTGGCATCGGTATGGCCAGCCACCAGCACGCGCTTGTCCGGATGCGCCCGGATCATTTCCAGCGCACCGATCAGCACGCGGTTGGAGCCGGGATTCAGGGTGGCGCTGCCGCTGCGGAACAGCGACAGGCTGTCCAGCTCGATCGTGGCCGGCGGCGGAGGCGGCGGGCGGTAGCCGGCGATCAGCGTGTCGATTGGCGCACGCAGCGCGGCCCCGCGATACAGACCGAGGCCGAGCCGCAGCGGCACGCCGTTGCGGGCGTGGCGGTCGAGTTCGTCCCGGTCGCGTTTGATGACCTTGAGCGCATCGATACGCGCGGCGTCCTGTGCCGGCGCCAACGCGCGATAGCGGTCCATATTGCCGGTGACGCGCGCCACCAGCGCCCGGTTCTGCCACGCCGAGGCGGCCGCAGCCGCGCAGAACGCCACCGCGAGCCACGCGAAGCCATGCGCCAGCGCACGTGGCAACGCGCGCCGCGCCGGCTGTCGACCGATGCCACGGATCAACGGGTCCGGCAGTGGGTAGCGACCGCTGCCGCCCTCTTGTGCCGGGCGGGCTCCGACCAGACCGGTGATGCGGGCCACGGCACTGGCAAACAGCGAGTTGTCGGCTGGCGTGCCGCATACCGCGATCGCGCCGACAGCGGCCACCTGCACCGGCCTTCCCGTACGGTGGCCGTCGCGGCTGTCGTCCCGTAAGCGCGGCAACAACGTCGATTGCACCCATCTGGCTAGCGCGTGCAGCCGATTAGCGCGAGACCAACGTGCGGCGCGGTCGGCCGGCTTGGCGGCGCGGGCGTACTGGTCGAGGCTCGCCGCGACTTGCGCGATCCATGCCTCGTCCGCCGGCATCGCTTCGCCAGACATACCGAACCATGGGCTTTCGTCCGGCGGACCCGCGGCGTCCTCGCCGTAGACCGCGATGCACACTGGCAGCGGATAGCCGACGGCGCGGCTCGCCTCGCCAATCGCGTGACGCAAACGGCCGAGGCGCGCGCTCAGCGTTGCGGCGTCTCGGATCCGGTCGGCGGCGGTCAGGCACACCACGGCGTCCGGGCCCTGCCCCTCGCGCCAGCGCTTCAGGGCATCCGCCACGTGAGCCAGCCGCGACGGGTCGCCCACACGTACCCAGATCGCGGACTCGGTGATACGGACCAATTCGTCGCCGAATGCCCGCACCAAGGCGCCGTCCGGCTCACCAACGGCGAGCACGAGCGGCGTATTCCGGCGCATGTCGCCGGGCAATGCATCGAGTGACGCGTTCACGGCGACCAGCACCGCCTGCGAGGCCTGACGGCCAGCACGCCCGCGCCGCGTGGCGACAATCATCGCCACCAACATCAGCGCCACGACGAACAGCCCCAACAGCAGATTCCACGTGGTCGACCACGGCGAGCTGAATCCGAGCCACGCCAGACAAAGCGCCGCGATCCAGCCGGCCAAGGTGCGATAGGGATAACCGGTCACGTCGCGCCCTTCAAACAGCCAGCCGCGCGATGGCCGCGTCGAGCCAGCGGTCCAGCGCCAGATAGACCAGCCCGGCGCCAACGAGCGCCAGCACCACCCATGCAATCGGCGAGATGCGCCAGCCGGCGCGTGCCTTGCCGTGGGTGACAATGACCGGCCCGTTGCCCTGGTCGAGCCCCGCGCGCGCCAGTCGCTCATCGAGCGCGCGCAGCAATGCGGCGCGGTCCGTGGCGCCGTTCAGGGCGAATCGCCCCTGGAAGCCCAGCCCAAGCACCACATGGAAGACCGCGAGCAACGGCAGCACCGGTTGGGGCGCTGCGAGGCGCCGTTCGATGCGGTCGATCAGCGCGTCACCCGCGTCGTGACTCTGGAACTCCTTGACTTGCAAGGGCTCGTGCTCCCACTCGTCCCGGCTCGCCCCTTCCAGGTGGCGGAGCGCGAACTCGTCGATCAGCGCGCATTGCGCATAGATCGCGTCCTCGACGACATCCGGGGATTGCCCCGCCGCCCGGAGTTCCTCACGCAGCCGGGCGATATGGCCCAGGCACGTTTCACGGAACGCCGCGAAGGTCACGGGCCTGTCCCCKCCGGCCAGCGAAGCGACAGTCAGGGCCGTATCGCGTAGCGCGAGCGGAAAGATCGGAAGCGAAGTTGTCATGCCGGCAATACCGCGAAGAGTTCGAGCGAGACGTCCGGCACGGAAGCCGGCACATAGAACTGGCACGCCCGCGCGTCGAGCATGCGCCGGAACGCCGGGTGGGCACTGTCAAGCGCGAAGTACTGGTTTTCGATCCGCACGGGAATGGCGGCAGGCAGGCGCGACATCGTCCGCAACGGAATGCCGGGCAGCGCCGAGTTGACGATCTGCGAGACTTCATCCGGCGCCCCCGCCTTGCAAAGGCGCGGCAGTTGTTCGAGCAAGGCGTGCGCGGGCATGCCCGCCTGCACCGACAGGTAGTACTCGGTGCCCTCGACCAGGCGCTCATCGAGGATCTTGCCGTCCCAGATCGTGGGCCGCAGCCGTTCCAGCGCGACCGGCACGACGCGTGACGGCACTACCGCATCCACCAGCCGTCGAATCATCGACTCCAGTTCCGCGAACACGGGCTCCGGCGCCATGTGGTCGTAGGCTGGAATGGCCTGCAGGGTCTCCGTGGTCGAGAACGTCAGCAGCGCGCCCGCCAGCCGGGCCAGCACACGGTAGAGTTGCTCGGGATGCTGCTGCGGGGCCGCGCGCAGCCGCGCCAGCTCCGGCCAGGCACTGTTGACACTGTGCAGCAGCCAGAACAGTGCCACATCGGCCACGGCGTAATCGGCCATCTGGTCGGAACGCTCGCGCCGGCGCACGCCCAGGCTCGCACTCTTTGCGCTGAGGATGGTCGACAGCCGTGCCATGCGGGCGGTCAGCTGCTCGCTTGCGGACAGGAACAGGCTTGGCGGCACGTAGGCCGGATCGAGTTCGATCTGGCCCTGCGGCGTCCGGATAAGCCGAGCGATCGGGCAGGTCACGTAGTCGCCTTGTGCCTCGCCGTCGAACAGCAGGGCCAGTGCGTGACGTTCGACGCTGATTTCCTCCTTGCCCTCACCGTGCAGGTCGGCGACCTCCAGGTACTCACGCACGAAGCGGCGTGGCCGCGCCGGCCGTTCGCCATCGTCGACGCAATTGCCACCCAGCGCGTCCATCAGCGGCAGCCCGATCAGGACCACCGCCGAGTCTGCACCGGCCGGCAGATCGGCCAGATCGCGCGCGGGAGGCGTCCGGTCGGCCGTCTCCGTGTCGATCACGGTGCCATCCGGCAGGCGTGCGGCAAGCGAACTCACCGCCAGTCGATTCACTGTCAGTGCCTGGGAATCGATGACGACGCGCACGACGCCCCATGGTTCCGGGGTGGCGATACGCGCAATCTGCTCGCCGGCGTGGCGCTCCCATAGCGCCTGCTGCTGGAAATGCTGCGGCGTCATAAAGATGCCCTGCGCCCACAGCGGTCTTGTGATCTTCATGGTATCGGGCCGATTCCGCTTCAGTTCTTCGCCTTGGGCATCTGCGAGACGAGCGACAGGTTGATGTCCATCCCCTCGATCTGGAAATGCGGCACGATGAACAGCTTCACGCGGAAGAAGCCCGGGTTGTCTTCGATATCCTCGACAATGACCCGCGCGTCGCGCAGCGGGTGCGATGCCTGCAGTTCGTCGCCCGGATCGGTCATCTCGGTCACGAGCGTCTTGATCCAGCTGTTCAACTCCAACTMGAGGAGGCGGCGGTCCTTGGTGGTGCCGATGTTCTCGCGCTGGATCAGCTTCAGGTAATGCGCAATGCGCGACAGCAGGAAGATGTACGGCAGGCGCGCGTTGACACGACTGTTGGCGGTGGCTTCCTTGGTGTCGTACAGCGCCGGCTTCTGGGTCGAATGCGCCGAGAAGAAGCACGCGAAATCGTGATTCTTGTAGTACGACAGCGGGATGAAGCCAAGGTTGGCGAACTCGAACTCGCGCGTTTCCGGAATCAACACCTCGGTCGGGATCTTGGCCTGGTTGCCGGTGCCCAGGTCATAGAGGTGAATCGGCAGGTCCTCGACCAGACCGCCAGCCTGCGGCCCCCGGATCTGCACGCACCAGCCGTTCTTGATGAAGCTCTGCACCATGTTCGCGGCGAACGAGAACGATGCATTGGCCCAGAGGTAACGGTTGTGATCCGGCCCCTTGACGGCTTCCGTATAGTTGAACGCCCGGACCGGCACGGTTTCCGGACCGTACGGCAGGCGCGCCAGGAAGCGGGRCAGCGTCAGGCCGATGTAGCGCGCGTCGTCGGACTCGCGGAAGCTCTTCCACTTCAGGTATTCGGCGCGGTCAAAATAGTTGCCGATGTCGCGGATCGCGGCCACGTCCTCCATCGACGTCTTGCCGAAGAACTCCGGCGCCACCGCGCCGACGAACGGCATGTGCGCGGCCGCCGACACCTTCGAGATATTGCGCAGCAGGGCGATGTCCTGCGGGCTGCGGTCGAACGCGTAGTTCGAGATGATCGAGCCGATCGGCTCGCCGCCCGGCGTGTCGTACTCCTGGATATAGGTGTGCAGGTACAGGCCGCTCTGGATCACCTCGGGGGTGTCCTCGAAGTCCTGGCGCAGCGCTTCCTTCGAGACATCGAGCACCTCGATCTTCACGTTCTTGCGGAAGTCAGTGCGATCGACCAGGAACTTCAGGCCGCGCCAGGCCGATTCGATCTCCTGGAACGTCTCGTGATGCATGATCGCATCGAGCTGCCGGCTGATCTTCTCGTCCAGATGGGCGATGTGGAAGTMGAGCAGGCTCTTGTCGAGCCGGTCCACCTGCTGTGACGAGTCCTGAATCATCTTCAGGAACACGTGCATGGCCTGCGCCACGCGCTCGTCGAGCGACGATTCGGACAACGCATCGGCGCTCTGGAACGACTCCACCGGCCGCGTGCTGCGGACCGGCGACAGGTTGATCTTCTCGCAGAGCGCCTCATAGACGCTCTTGCCCGGTGCGTCGAGGACGGCGGCAGCGGCGGCGCTATGGGTACGTGCGGACAGTTCGTGCTTCTTTTCCATGGGGAAAATCCTCGGGTAACGGGTTACTGGGCGGAGGCGGGAGCCGKGGCAGCCTGGCCGATCTTCTGCAGATCGGCGCGCAGGCGTTCGGACAGCCCGGGGTCCTTGAGGATCTTCTCGAGCTCGCGGCGAAACATCGCGTTGTCGAGCAGGTTCGACTTGAGATCGCGCAGCAGATTGCGCGCCGCCATCAGCGCGCGCAGCTCGGGCACCTTGCCGGCGACTACCTCCGGCTTGAAGTCATCCATGGAATGGAAGTCGAGATCAACGGGCAGCTCGGAGCCATCGGCGGCGAGCGTGTTCTCGACGGCAATCTTCGCCCGCGGATTGAAGTCCGCCAGGACCGCATTGAAGTTGTTCTTGTTGATGGAAACCTTCTCCCGCTCCGCCAGCGCGCGGGTGTCCTGCCCATTACTGTAGTCGCCCATCACCAGCAGCTTCAGTGGCAATTCCACCTTCTTCTGCGCGCCGCCGGTATGCAAATCCAGCTTGATGTTGACCCGCGCCTTGGGCACTTCGTTCTGGAAGCTCTCTGCCATTCTCGATTCCTTCTCCAACAGGTTTTCAATCCGCACGGCACTCGATTCGTCGATCGCCGCATGGCCGGTAGACACGCAAGTGYGGGAGACTATCTTTTTTATTTCCCACTGTATTTAGGTGACTTCCTAAAATTCATCGGATTTTTGATCTTTTTTATCTAAATCAATAATTCGATCCAGTCCTATTTTCGTGAAAGCGACAAGACGGTAAGGTGCGGCGCGCAGGAGCATGTCGCTTGCGAAGCGACACGCCTGACCTGTTACGCCGGATTGCCCGGCCTTGGAGAGAGACGATGTCGGCTGGGGTAGCAACACTGAAGGCATACGGGGAAGCGCTGCTCAAGGGACTGGGCGGTGGCCAGCAGTCTTACTTCCTGAAGGTGCCGGGCGCGGAGACCGCCGTGGGTCTGTCGGTGGTGTCGTTCGAAGCGGTGGAGAAGCTCGGCGCTCCCTACGCCGTCACTGTCCAGCTTACGCATCCGCTGGAGCTTGAGCGCGCCAGCTACCTCGGCAAGCCCGCGACATTCGAGATCGACCCTGGTGATGGCACCGAGCCGCGCAAGTTCGCGGGTTGCATCACGCAGTTCTCCAAGACGAAGCAGACGCAGGATTTTCACGGCTACCAGATGGTGGTGGAACCGCTAGTGGCACGGCTTCGGCTGACCCAATCCACCCGCATCTACCAGCACCAGACCGCGCCCCAGATCATCGAGGCGATCCTGCGGCGGCACGAACTGGTTGGTCACCAGTTCGCTTTCAAGCTTCGGCGCGAGTACCCGCAGCACCCGTTCCGCTTGCAGTACCAGATGTCCGATTGGGACTTCATCCGGCTACTGATGGAGCAGGAAGGGCTCTATTCCTATTTCCTGCCGGGGAAATTCGGCGAGATGGTGGTGTTTGGCGACGACATCGACCATTACCTCTACAAGCCTGAATTGCGTGTGCCCTATCGGGAATCGGCCGGGCTTGAGGCCGGCATCGAAGCCGTCTTTGGCATTCGTACTAATGCTAAAACGGTCCCCGAATCGTTCCTCGTGGCAGATTACAACCCGGATCTGGCATGGGAACCCTTGAAGGGCGAAGCCAACGTCGCGAGGAAGGACAAGACCACTTACGGGCAACCGTATGTCTTCGGTACGCATCACCTTGATTTCGATGGTGCCAAATGGGAAGCGCAGCTTCGTCATGAGGCGGCGATGGCGTCTCAGGTCGAATACGAGGGCGAAAGCAACGTCCTGGAACTGCGTCCGGCGCGGATCCTAAGAATGGATCTCGACTTGCCCGACGCCCCAAACGGGCAGGTCATCACCGAAGTCACCCACACCGGCGCGCGCGATGCGGCGTATCGCAATACCTTCAAATCKATCCCATCCGATCGTCGCTTCCGGCTGCCGCTGGATGAGGCCAACTGGCCAAAGATCGCAGGCACGCTGAGCGCCCGCATTACCTCACCCAGCCAATACACGTACGCCTACCTGACGCAGCAGGGCTACTACACCGTCCGCTTCGACTTCGATTTCGAGAAATGGCCCGGTGGTGGTGAGTGCGTGCCACTGCGGCTGGCAAAGCCATTCGCCGGCGCATTCCAGAGAGGATTCCACTTTCCGCTGATCGACGGCACCGAAGCCGCCATCGCGTTCCGGGACGGGAACCCGAACAAGCCCTACATCGCTCATGTTCACCACAACAGCCGCCAGACGGACCTGATCACCAATCAGGACCGGTGGCTGTCGCGCAACGTCATCCGCACGCAAAGCGACAACAAGCTCGAGTTCGAGGACTGGGAGGGCCAGGAGCACGTCAAGCTGTCCACGGAGCATTCCGGCAAATCGCAGCTGACACTTGGCCATATGGTGGATGGGAAGTGGAGGAAGCGGGGGGAGGGGTTCGAGCTGCGGACCGATGCGGCGGGCAGCATCAGGAGCAAGGGACTCCTACTGAGTGCCGACGTCCGCAAGCGCGGTACCGGGCATCAGCTTGACATGCAGGAGGCGCTGTCCGAACTGCGTCTGGCGCTAGACCGAGTATCAGCGCTGGCGCACGCGACGACACAGGCTGGCGCGACACCGGCGGACAACACCACCCAGTCGGAACTACTTTCGGCCATGGACCAACTTAGGGGCGCAGGCATTCTCGCGACTGCACCCGGTGGAATTGCTTTCCTTACGCCCGAATCGATTCAGCATAGCGCAAGTGGAAACGTCATCTTGACATCCGGCAAACAGATCGATGTGAGCGCCGTGAGACGCTTCGCTGTCGCAGCCGGCGAATTAATCTCGTTATGCGCCCACAAGTTGGGGGTCAAGCTATTTGCTGCAAAGGGAAAAGTCGAAATCCAGGCGCAGACCGACGCGCTTGACTTGTTTTCCGCCAAGCGGTTGCACATTGCCAGCGCAGACGACGACGTCGTTGTGTCTGCACAAGGAAAACTCACCCTAATGTGCGATGGCGCCTACATCAGACTGGAGGGCGGAAGCATTGAAATCGGATGCCCGGGCGACTTCAACATCAAAAGCGCGTCCTTCAGCTATTCCGGGCCCGACAGGCTGGATGCTGTCTTACCTGTCTTGCCGATCAGTGAGCCGTTGTCCATCGGCAAATACCGCTTATCCGTCTAACACGCCATGATCATTAGTCCTCCGTTTCTACCTCTCACCGACAGTGCATCGGACCTGATGGATTGGGCCGATCGCCGCGAACAGCTTCATGGAACATATCCGATCTGCTCCGACCGGCGTTGGCACGGCGGCTGTCACTTGGCACCCGAACATCAGAACGATCCTGTGAGAGCGATTGCAGATGGGGAGGTTGTGGCCTATCGCGTCTGCCAGCACCCCGAAGGGCACGAGGGAGAAATCAGGGACACCAACACCGGATTCGTGCTTTTGCGGCATGAGAGCGAGACCGGTGAAGGGCGCGTGCTCCGATACTACTCCCTCTATATGCACCTTCGTCACCTCGGTGGATATGGCGGCAACTGCGATCCAGCTCGCCTGCCCGACTGGTTGCGCATGCCAACGGAGGCGAAAGCAGGCAAGGGCAAGCGAGTCCACCGAAAGGAGATACTAGGCTGGACAGGGCGATGCGATGGAGCCATGTATCTTCATTTCGAGATCTTCATGACAACGGCGGATTTCGAGACCTATTTCAGTGGCACGCAGCTTGGTCAGGCAGCGCCGACGACGCCATCTGGGACGGACTATTGGGGAAACAGCTATTACGTTTTGCCCAGAGGCACTCCGATTCTCCCGCAACCACCCGGCACGATAGGAAACAGGTTAAAGGGCATTGATTTTCCTCCGCTGAAGGGTATTGCGGCGACCGAGCGGGAGCTTTACATCGAAGTCTGTTTCCATCTCGGGAAGAAGGTTACTCGCGTATGGCGCGATAACGGAAATGGTGTGCGTACGCTCCTGACCACAGCTCCTATTAAGGAGACAGACTACGAGTACAACATGCATCAGCGTGCCTCCTCGTTATACCCGGCCTGCCCTAGCGACGGGTACGAGCTGTTGCGCTTTGGAAGAATTTTAAGCCGGCCGGCAACGCTACCATCGGCTGCGAGGACAACTTGGTTTCGCGTTGCGTTCGATGAGAACGCGGAAGGGTATGTTGATGTCAACGATCCACGTATCCAAAAACTCTCTGACGCAGATTTTCCTATATTCGCAGGATGGCAAACGGTACGCKAGACAACCGGTCCGTTCACACAGGATGGCCTGTGCGATATCGAGTCACTTAAGGCACTACTTAAGCAAAAAAACCCTGAACACAACCCGTATATAGGAACGTCCGCGGACAAGGAACTGCGCTACTACGTGCACATGGGCGACGACGTAAAAAGGAAGCTAAAAGGGTTAGTTTGCGAAATGCCATCGGAGTGGGACGGCACGAACAACGACGCACGCTATCGCAAAATCAAGGAAAGGGGAGAGTTCTACGCCGGCAATGAAAGCGGCTACGAAAGGTTCATTAGACTACATGAGAAGTGCCAGTTTTGGGGTAAAACAGGCTTGCCACCTACGGCGTCGGATCGGCTTTGGTTCTTCCACCCCCTAAGCTTTATCAGACATTTTCGCAAATGTGCGTKGCTTGGTTCAAAAGAGTTCGCTCAGATATATCCGAACAAGTCCCATCCGAAAACGGATTTGGAAAGCCTCCGCGCAGAGTATCTCACTMCCCTCAATTTCGCAACGAGGAAGTTTGGCATTACCACGCCTACGCGGCTAGCGCATTTCCTTGGACAAGGCGCAGTGGAAAGTGCACATCTCACGCAGATGCAGGAACTCAGTATGACCGGGGATATGAAGCCCGACGGTTTATATGGCAGCGAATTGAATCGCCTCTCGCGATCACGTGAATCTGACCTCGGCCATTGGTATGGAGAGCACCCAGCAGAGCACGACCCTTGGTATGGGTCAACAAAGTTCAACAGCAAGGGAACACGTATTGCTAGCTCCTACGACTGGAGGAATGGAAACTGCGATTTCGAGGATGCACAGAAGTTCCGAGGCCGTGGATTCAAACAGCTTACCGGGAGGAGTAATTATGCCGACTACTGGGTATTTCGAGGATGGAATTCCGAAGAATTCTCTCGCAGTTGGTGGACCGACCCCTCGTTCAAAGCAAAAAATCGAACAGGGATGAAATTGAAGCCAATCGTTATAAATAACCCACACCGGGTGGCCCTGCCGGAAAATTGTATAGATAGCGGGGCTTTCTATATGAGATTTTGCCGTCCCAACGTCTTTATTAATATCGACAAGGATAGATCTTCTCTCGCATTCTCTGCCGTGGCTATTTCCGCTGAGAAGAAAATTTCCACCGCGGTCACAGTATCCATTAACGGCGGAAGACTCGCTGAAGACGAACGTTTTAAATTTACTCGTGCCGCAAAATTGATACTGGGTTGATATGAGCGACGCATTCCTTACCTCCGTCATTACAACATGCCTTCTGATTCCAGCGCTTTCATGCGCAGCCACTGAATATGAGGCCTCGGGGGATAAAATCACCATACGTACTGACGGCTCGTCCCAAACATGCTTGTTGTCCGATTCAGCAAATTTCGCTACGACAAGTCACGACGGATCAGCAGTGATTATTTCCGCACGAGGGTACCTGAGCCGAGAAAATTTGGAGAACTGCGAGATTGATGTGCCTGTCCGTGTGAACACGATTCCGGAAGGGGTTGGATTTCTGACGGACATTAACTTAGAAAAGGAAATCTATATTTCCTTGGATTTCGTAAGTGTGCGACCGTTCTTATATCTAGCAACGGTCGCTCGCATCGGCACGACCAAAAATCTCGTATCAATTGCGGGATCATATTCACCCAACAAGCGAATGTCTGAGTTGACAAAGCATGCCTTTCAGAATGATGGAATTGCAGGGTCTTCGATCATATCTCCGAGCGGAGATTATGTTGCCCCATCGGGTTCAATCGACTGCGATCCGCAGGCGTTTCCGGGAGTGTGGGACGTCAAACACAACAAACGTGTGTTCGCGACACCTGAGGTTTGTAGCGAGTTGTTTAGGAAATCGAGAGGAAGAAATTAATGCGCGGAGCGGTCAGAGTCAGCGACAAACTCGAGAACGGCGGAACGGTGTTAGCCGGTTCCAGCGCCATGGTGTTCATGGGTMGTGGCATCGCACGGCAAGGAGATCCGGCGCGATGCAACGTTCATGGCGACACCTGTATCGCCGAAGGCGATCGCGCCTTCACCGATAAAGGCAAACCCATCGCGCTGCATCTCCATAAATGCGCGTGTGGCTGTCGCCTGATCTCGTCGCTTATGACGGCAGGGAAGGGGTAAGCCATGCCAATCGACTATGCCAAAGCCGGCTCCGACATGATGTTTCCCGATCGAACCCGTCCACGGCAATGGGTATTGCTCTGGGCACTTTGCACGGCAATGGGAGCGGCAGTCGTCGTGCTCTTGTGGCCAACCGGGAGGCCCGCACAGGGCCCCCAATTCTGGTTCGCCATCCTCGCTGCGCCCCAGATCGTTTTTGCATTAGTGCTGGGATGGTTTCGTCACAGCTATGAAAGCGCGTATCTGGCGGCGCTGTATCACAACCAACATCGGGAGGAATACCTGCACCGGTTGGTTTCACGCTCGCAAGTGCCGTTGCATATTATCGCATCGTCTCACTGTGTACCGAGTCCGGACCTGTCCCTTGTCGACGTTCTGCACCCGGGTAAGGTGCAACTCGCAGCGCGGCCCGTGCGTATGGGTGCCGATTTGGTACGTCATAGCCCGTTGCCAGAATGGGACGAGGAATTGAATGTATCCAAGCAAGAGGGCGCCGATGCGACGGTGCTAGATCGCTTCGATGTGCTCCTGGAGAAGCTCCTGAATCCTGTCTTGGATACCCTCGTAGCATTGCATCGGCATGGTGGTCGCTACGCCCCCGAAATCCGGCTGATCAACGGCACGTCAGCKACAGCAAAGGACCGTTTGCAGCAACTGCGGCGCGTCTTGGACGCGAATGGCTTGACGGATCTCGATGCGCTTGTTGTCGACACCACGAGTATCCAATCGCTCCTGCTCGCGGATGAGTGGCTGGACCGCGAACCATCGACGCCCTTGCTCTTGCTCGCCACACAACTGCATGAATTCCCCCCGAAAGAGAGCGCCGAAGCGGGCGCAGCGCTGCTGATGGTTCCAGACAGCCTGGCACTTCCGAGTGATGTGCATTCAGTCGGCAGGCTCCATCGCCCCGTGACATGCCCATTGAGCGCACTGACGGAAGGGTTCGCCGAGGCACTCCGTGCAGGCTCCACCTCCCCAAGTGCGATCAAGCGCCTGTGGATCGCTGGCGTCGAAAGCGATGCGGATGCGGCCGTCGCGAGGGGCTTGGCGGACGCCGGTCTCACCCAACTATCAGACCCCGGCAGTCAGCATCACCTTGATCGCATTCTCGGTCATGCAGGCGCGGCGGCGGGATGGATCGCCGTTTGTGGTGCGATCGAATCGGAGGACACCGGCCCCCAGCTGGTATTGACCGAAGGTGGCGACATGCAGCTCGCCGTCGTCTATTCAGTGGCAAGGAAATTGGAATCAGATGTCAATGTCTAGCGATGTACCGCACCAAGGCACTGCAGGGGCAGCGCCGATCCTCTCATGGGGCTTCCTGTTGGTCGTGGCGTCGTTGGCCATATTCGGCTTGGCCGCAATCTGGCTTTGGGGCGATGACCTGGGCTGGCCGACCACTGCGTCGAAGAAGACGGCCACGCTGTGGCTCGTTGCGATCGTGACATCGGCGATGGCGATTCATGCGCTCGCTTCTCGCGTGGGTGCCTATCGGGCCGCAGGTTGGCTGTTTCGACAGCGGACTAACATCGGTCGGACGTCAGACACCAAGACGAGTGCAAGCCCGGCTTCGCGGCTGCGTGATCTTCGGAACGAGCTATCCCGCGACCACGGATACCGTTGGCGGCATCGCCAGCCCTGGCTGCTGCTGACTGGAGATGATACGGCGATTGCGCGACTCGTTCCCAATGCCGAGGAACGCCGCTGGACGGTCACCCCCAACGCGGTACTGCTGTGGCATCGGCCGACCGAGGCTGGCCAAGCGGACGCCGACTGGCTGAAGCAAGTGTGCCGGCTGCGACGCCATCGCCCGGTGGACGCAATTGTGCTGATTACTAATGGCGGGGAGGAAGGGAAACCGTCATCACAAGGTGGCACACATCGGCACGTCGCTTCATTAACCCACATCGGGAGGGTGCTGCGCTGGTCCGCGCCGGTCTACGCGCTTGACATTACGCAATCGCATGCCACGGCCAAGCCCGATGCAGCGGTGGTCGCTTGCGAATGGAGCCAATTTGCGGATGCCGAAGCCTGCAAGAGATCGTTGGAGACCCTACGCCACACCCTCGCCCGCCGTGGCACCGCACAGCTGACCGCTGACCACACAGACCGCTACATGGCGACCCTGTCCCAACAACTCGACAAGCGCATCAGCGAGTTGGCCGAATGGGCGGCGGGGCTGACGAATTCGCGCAGCAGCCCTGTTCCGCTTGCCGGGATGGTGTTTTCTCCCTATCCAAACTCCGATACCACCACCCACCTCCCCCTCTGGCAACACATCGCCGATTCCGCCCGCCGTCATKCCGGCCGGCGTGTCGGCTTCCATCCCGTTACCGTGCTCTCGACCATCGCCCTCGGCGCCATCGGGCTGTGGACGGCCGGGATGCTCCTTTCAGGCTTCCAGAACGCCCGCCACATCCACGCCGCGCAGTGGGCTATCGATGCCAACGCATCCGAGTTGAGCCCAGCCGGGCGCCTCCGCTCGCTTGTGGCGATGCAACACCAGATCGCACGCTACGAACCCCGCGCCGGTCATCACGCGCCGCTCACCACCCGCTTCGGCCTGAACCGCGACGCCGCCCTGCTTGCGGCCATGTGGAAGCCCTATGCGGCGGCCAGCCGCGAGCTTCTCGTCAGCCCGATTCAGCAGGATCTGGAGGATGTGCTCGTCGATCTCTCCCAGATGCCGGTGGATGGGCTCGACGCGCAGGCCAGCCAGTGGGCGCTGGACGGCCATCACACGCTCAAGACCTATCTGATGCTGGCCAACCCCGAGCGCGCCGAGCCAGACTTCCTCGGGCCGCAACTGGTCCGGCACTGGCAGACGGAGGCCCGTATCACGCCGGGCGAGCGGGACGATCTGGCGGAGCGGCTGCTCACGTTCCATGCCGCCCGCGTCAAGGCCCATCCCGACTGGCGCATCGAGGCGAGCCCCGAGCTGGTGGCCGGCGCGCGGCGCACGGTGCTGGCGGTCATCGGCCAGCGCAACGCGCAGGACACGATCTACCGTCAAGTGATCGACGGCATCGGCAACAAGTATCCGGATCAGACGCTGGTGTCGCTCACCCCCGGCACCGACGCGCGCGGGCTGGTCCGAGCCAATGCGCTGGTGCCCGGCGCCTACACCCGGCAGGCCTACGAGGGCCACGTGGCCGAAGCCATCGCGCGGGCCGCCAAGCGCACGGAAGTCGCCAGCGATTGGGTGCTGTCAGACGGCGATGCCCAGCAGTCGGCCAGCCCAAATGACTTGCAGGCCACGCTCACCGCCCAGTATTTCGCCGATTACGCCGAGCAGTGGCAGCGCTTCATGAACAGCCTCCAGTGGGAGCCCGCGCCCACGTTGCCGGCAGCCATCKACCAGTTGAAGCTGATGGCCGATGCGCGCCAGTCGCCCGTGATCGCGCTAATGAAGTCGCTCGATTACCAGGGCGGCGCGGGCGCGCGGAAGGACTCGCTGTCCGACACGCTCGTCGCCAAGGCGCAGGACATGCTCGGCAAGAAGGCTGCCAGCGCCGGGATCGTCAAACCCGACACCGCCGGCCCGCTGGGCCCGACCTTCGGGCCGATCCAGCGGCTGATGGCCGTTGGTGAAGGTGCCGGCGGCGACATGAGCCTGCAGCGCTTCCTCGATCGCGCGACGGCCCTGCGGTTGCGGCTCCAGCAGGTCAGCAACAGCCCGGACGCCGACGCCCAGGCCCGCCAGATGGCGCAGGCGCTGTTCCAGGGCAAGGGCTCGGAATTGGCCGATACCCAGGCGTACGCGCAACTGATTGCCGCAAGCCTCGGCGCCGAGTGGGCCGGGATGGGCGAGTCGCTGTTCGTGCGCCCCATCGCCCAGGCCACCCAGACCGTGCTCCAGCCGGCGCAGGCCAGCCTGAACGCCGCCTGGCGAGACAGCATCGCCATGGCATGGGGCCGCGCCTTCGCCGGCCGCTACCCGTTTGCGGATACCGCTAACGACGCCTCGCTGCCGGAACTGGCCCGCTTCCTGCGTCCGCAGGGCGGGCTGATCCACGGCTTTCTCACGGCCCAGCTCGCCGGCGTGCTCGAACTGCAGGGCGATGCGTGGCAGCCGGCGGCGTCGGGCGGGCACGCGCTCGCGTTCGATCCGGCCTTCCTTGCGGCGATCAACCGGCTCCAGCGCATCGGCACGCGGCTGCTCACGCAAGGCGAGCCCCGCTACCAGTTCGAGATGAAGCCGATTCCCACGCCGGGCCTGACCGATACGCTACTGACCCTCGACGGCCAGACCCTCCACTACTACAACCAGCGCGAACACTGGCAAGCCATGACGTGGCCGGCGAGCAACCTGGAGAACCCCGGCACCCGGCTCCAGTGGCAGGCCGAGACGGCCGGCACCAACAAGCACTATGAGTTCACCGGACGATGGGGCCTCGTCAGGATGCTCGAGCGGGCCAGCATCGAGCCGATCGACAGCGCCACGTTCCAGCTCACATGGCAGGGCCAGCCGGATAGCCCCGTCGTGGCTGCGGCGCCGGACCCCGACAGCCTCACCGCGCGCCCGGCCATGCAGCCGCCGGCCAAGGACGTCACCTACCCCATCCGCTACCAGTTGCGCACCGAGCTTGGCCATGGGCCGCTCGAACTGCTCTCGCTGCGCGATTTCGTGCTGCCGTCCCGGATCTTCCTCGACAAGCCCCAACCATCCACCACCAAGGGGAACGATGTTTAACCAGTTGCTCAACGCGCTGTTCGGCACGCGCGCGCCGTCGGATCTGGCCCGGGCGGCCATCGCGCGATGGGAACCGTGGCTGCGGCCCATCCGCCCCGATGCGCCCGCCGGGGACGACCCCSGCTACGACGACGATTTCCTCGCCATCAAGGACGAAGTCGCCAAGCTGTCCGATGTCAACGACACGCTGATTGTCGAGACGGCGGAGCGTCTGCTCCAGGGCACCGCCAAGGATGCGCGGCTCGCCGCCTACTATCTCTACGCGCGCATGCGGCGGGACGGTGCGGAGGGCATCGCGTCCGGCTTCGAGCTGCTGGCGGCGCTGGTGGACCGCTTCGGCACGCAACTGCTGCCCGTCCGGGCCGAAAGCCGCAAGGCGTCGCTCGAATGGCTCGCCAGCGCAACGTTCACGGATCGGCTCGATCGCGTGCACGGGCTGACCGGGCTGCCGCTGGAGCGCACGCTGTCGGCGCTGGCGCTGATCCTCGAGCGCACCGCGCAGTGGCCGGAGGCCGCCCGGCCGGCGCTGGACGCCCTCTTCCGGCGCTTCGAGGGCCGCGTGGAATCGCCCGCCGCCCATGACTCTGGCGCCGAGCCCGCGTCACCTGCAACGCCGATGGCGCTGCCCGCAGGCGACGTTTCCTCCTCGCGCGACCTGCTCGACCGCGCGCGCCAGATGGCCACGTTCCTGCGCGAGCAGCCGCAGGGCTATCTGGCCGCGTACCGGCTCATGCGCTGCGTCCGTTGGGACACCCTGACCGAGGCGCCGCCGCACGAGCCCAGCGGCAAGACGCGGCTGGTCGCCCCGCGCGCCGAGCTACGCGCCCAGCTCAAGCGCCTGCTGTTGCAGAAGCAGTGGCCGGAGTTGCTCGATCGACTTGAACGCGCCTTTGCGGAGGGCGCCAACCATTTCTGGCTGGACCTCCAGTACTACGCCTTCACGGCGCAGGATCAGGCCGGCGGCGACTACGCGCGCGTCCGGGACCTGCTGGCCACCGACTGCGCGCTGATGCTGGAGCGGCTGCCCGGCATCGAGCAACTGAGCTTTGCCGATGGCACGCCATTCGCCGACGACACCACGCTCGAGTGGATCGCGCGCCACGCCACCGTGCGCGATGTCGAGCGAGGCGAGGCCGTCGCGCCGGTGTCGGTCTCATCCGCCAGCACCGACTGGGCGGAAACCGAGGCCCAGGCCATCGATCTCTCCGCGCAGCAGAGTCTGGACGTGGCGTTCGCGTGGCTGCAAGGGCTGCCTTTGCCCGATGGCGAGCGCGACCGCTTCATCCGCCAACTGGTGATGGCGCGCGTGGCCGCCCGCGCGGACCGCGCCGATACGGCGCTGCACCTGCTCGCCACGCTGGAAGCCACCGCCGCGCGCTTCCAGCTGGCCGCGTGGGAGCCGGGCCTCGCGTTCGAGGCCAAGCAGCAACTGCTGCGGTTGCTCCGGGCGCGGCTGTCGCGCAAGGACGCCGACAAGCCCGCCATCGCCCACCGCATCGACACCCTGCTGGCCGATCTGATCGCCATCGACCCGGCGCGCGCCATCGCCACCGCCTAGCCCTTCCCGAGACATGAAGCACCCGACCCAAGACAACGAGATCCTGCGCTATTACGAAGCGGAGATGCGCTACCTGCGCGAAGCGGGCACCGAGTTCGCCCGGGCCTACCCGGACCGCGCGCGCATGCTGAACCTGGACCGCATCGGCGAGCGCGACCCGCACGTCGAGCGGCTGTTCGAGGGCTTCGCCTTCCTGATGGGCCGCCTGCGTCACAAACTGGACGATGAACTGCCGGAATTGACCGAGGGCCTCGTCAGCATGCTGTGGCCCCACTACCTGCGCATGATCCCGTCGCTCTCGATCATCGAAATGGCGCCGGCCATGGGCACGCTGCAACGCCACGAGGTGCTGCCTGCCGGGCTGGAAGTCGTCTCCGACCCGGTTGCGCTGGGCGCGCAGCCGGGGCAAGGCCAGAGCAGTCAGGCCGACAGCGTTGCCTGCATCTACCGCACCACGCAGGCTGTAGACCTGTATCCGCTGCGCCTGACCGAAGCGGCCACCTATACCCGCGAGGACGGCCGCTCGGTGATCCGCCTGCGGCTGGCGTTGCAGGCGCAGGCCAAGATCGCGCTGCTGGAGGTGCCACGCCTGCGGCTGTTTCTCCATGCCGACCGCCCCTTGGCGCTCGCGCTCTATGCCGCGCTGACCGCCAAACCGGTGGCGATGCACGTCCGGGTGCCGGGTCACCCGGCCGACCGCCCCGGCACGCCCCTCCCGATGCCGGGCCTGTCGCTGCGGCCCGCCGGCTTCGCGGCCGACGAGCGGCTGTGGCCCAAGCCGGACAACGCCTTCGGCGGCTACCAACTGATGCTCGAGTACTTCACGTTCCCCGAGAAGTTCATGTTCGTGGACCTGTTCGGGCTCGACCTCCCCGCCATCGCCCGGCTGGCGCCGGAGGCGGAACAGTTCGATGTCGAGGTCGTGCTCGCCCGGCCGTTCCCGGACGACCTGCGCTTCTCCGCCGAGAATGTGCGGCTGCATTGCGCGCCGATCATCAACCTGTTCGAACTCGAGGCTGACCCGGTCACTCTTACGCACTGCGAGACCGAGTACCGCGTGCGGGCGATGGCGCAGCATGGCCGGCATGTCGAGGCGTACTCGGTGGACACCGTGCGCGGCTTCGAGCCCGCCAGCGGCGAGCGCTTCGAGTACGCACCATTCGCGGCGTTCCGGCATCGCGGCGGCATGCTGCGGCACGAGATGCCCGAGCGCTACTTCCACACGCGCGTGCGGCGCGGGCCGTCAGGCCGGGTGGACACCTGGCTGGTGCTCGGCGGCCATGCCTGGGAGCAGCAGGACACGCTGCCCGAGGAAACGCTGTCCCTGTCCGTCACCGGCACCCACGGCATGCTGCCGCGCAAGGGCCTGCGCGAGGCTGGCATCACGCAGATGCGCGGTGGCTTCACCAACGTGGCGTCGATCCGCAACCTCACGGCGCCGACGCTGCCCGTCTATCCGCCCACCGGCGACCGCTTCCACTGGCGCGTGCTCTCGCATCTGGCGCCGAACTACCTCTCGCTGCTCGACGCGGAGGTGCTGCGCGGCACGCTGGCGCTCTATGACTGGACGGACGGCGAGACCAACCGGCAACGGATCGACGCCATCGCCGAGGTGCGGCACCGCCCCTTGCAAAAACTGGAGAGCGGCGGCCTGCTGCGCGGCGTGGAGATCGAGGTCTGGCTGGACAGCACGCGCTTTGCCGGCGCGGGCGACCTCGAACTGTTCGGCGAGATGCTGAACCGCTTCCTGTCGCTGTACGCCACGCTCAATCTCTACACGCGGCTCGTGATTGTCTCGCAACCGTCCGGACAGCGGCTGACGTGGCCGGACAGCAAGGGCCAGGGAGCGCCGTTTTGAACGCGCCGGAGACCGCGCCGGACAACCGGGCACCCCGCCGTCTGAGCGAGGCATTGCTGGCCGATGCCCCGCGCATGAACTTCTTCCGCCTGTGCGAGTTGATCGAGCTGGCGGCGCCAGGCCACCCGCCGCTCGGCACCACCGATTCGCCGGCCAATGAGCCGGTACGCTTCCGCTCGAACGGCCGGCTCGGCTTTCCGGGGCGCGAGATCGACGCCGTGGAGCGTGACCCGGACCACCCCGGCGCCCCGCCCGTAGTGCGCACCAACTTCCTGGGGTTGTATGGCGTCGATGCCCGTATGCCATCGTATTTCGTCGACGAAGTGGCCCAGCGGCGCGATGGCGCGGAGCCGCTGGCGGCCTTCCTCGACCTGTTCCACCACCGCATCGTCACGCAGTTCTATCGTGTGGCGCGCAAGTACCGCTACCCGCTGGGCTTCCGGCGCGACGGCGGCGACGAGGTATCCCGCTACCTGCTGAGCCTGCTCGGGCTCGGTCTTGGCGGGTCCGCCGTCAGCAACACCGTGCCCACCCAGAAGCTGCTGTCGATGCTGGGGCTGGCCAGCCAGCGCACCCGCACGGCCGAGGGCCTGGCCGGCGTGCTGCAACACGCGGTGCCAGACGCCGGCGTGCGCGTGGATGAGTTCCATCCGGTCTGGACCCGCCTGCCGGCCGGCGCCGACGAACGCCGGCCGCTCGGGCAGAACTGCGTGCTCGGGCGCGGTTTTTTCGATCGCGCGAATGCCGTGCGGGTGGTCATCACGCCCCGTACGGCGGACCTCGTGCAGGGCCTGATGCCCGGCCACGCCCAGCACCGGGAGGTGATGGCCCTGTTGCGCTTCTACCTTGGGCACACCGCGCATGCCTGTATCGAAATGCACGTGCGCACGTCGCTGATGCCGGCGCCGGCGCTGAACGACGGGGCGGTGCGGCTGGGCTACTCCACCCAGCTGCCCGCGCMCGAGGAAGCCGTGACCCGGGTGCAACTGGGCATCTGGAACGGCATCGTCCAGCCCGCCGCCCGCCCCGAACGCCACTCCTCCAGCCACCACTAATCATGAAGACAAACACGATGAGACAGCCGTTCCGCACCGGGGCGATGTGCCTGTTCGCCACCCTCGCCACCAGCCTTGCCGGATGCGGCATCGGCCAGGCCGTGAAAGACAACACCGTGGACGCCGCGAAGTGGGCCTTCACCACGCAGGTCAAGACGATGAATCTCGACCTCGCCAGCCGGTCGTCGCTGAACGCCACCGACGCCGGGAAATCGTTGTCGACGGTGGTCCGGGTCTACCAGTTGAAGACGCCCGACGCCTTCCGCGAACTAAGCTACGCCCAGCTCCAGACCAACGACCTGGCAGCGCTGAAGCCCGACCTGCTGGCGCAGCGCGATGTCGTCCTGCGCCCGGACGAGCGGGTCAGCCTGGCCGAGCCGATGCATGCCGATGCCGAGTTCGTCGGCATCGTCGCCCTGTTCCGCAACCCGGACGAGGCAGCCGGCTGGAAGCTGGTGGTGCCCCGGCGGCAATGGAAGCAGACCGATCCGGTCAGGGTGGAAGTGCGCGCCAATACGCTGGCGCTGACTGCGCCGGCGAAGGGGTAGTTAGCGGATCGCTAAAGGGTAGCCCCCGGGCGGCGGCCATGTATCCCCCAATGTCCGCGTATCATCGACGCTCTTCGCCCCCCTGATGCCCCCGGATTCACCATGCCTGACCATTCGTTGCTGTCTGCCCTGCTCATCTTCGGACTTGGAGGGCTGCTCGGCGGGGTCGGAGGCTTGTTCGGCATCGGCGGCGGGCTGATCGCCATTCCGGCCCTCGGCCTGCTCTACGGGATGGACCAGCAGCTCGCCCAGGGCACCTCGCTGGTGATGATCGCGCCCAACGTGGTCATCGGCTTCTGGCAGTACCGCAAGCGGGCCGATATCGAACTGCGCACCGCCATCGTGCTCGGCCTCTCGGCCGTGCTGGCCACCTACTTCTCCGCCCGGCTGKCCACCGCCATGGACGCCCAGCTACTGCGCCGGATCTTCGCGATCTTCATGATCGGCCTTGCCCTGTATTTTTTGTGGCGCCTGATGCCGGGCCGGGCCGTGACCCAGCAGCAGGCGCGGCTGTCATCGCGCTGGATTCCGGCTGTGGGCGTGGTGGGTGGGCTCTTCTCGGGCTTCTTCAGCGTGGGCGGCGGCGTGGTGGCCGCGCCGGCGCTGGTCGGCCTGTTCGGCATGCGGCA